>DATJOA010000046.1:0-30265 GCA_035507635.1 Candidatus Acidiferrales bacterium | reverse complement strand
TAGCCGGCTTCGACAAGAGTTTCGAATCCCTTCTTGATCAGGGAGGTCAAGCCGCCGCACAGGACGGCCTGCTCTCCGAACAGGTCGCTCTCGGTCTCTTCCTTGAATGTGGTCTGCAGCACGCCGGCACGGGTTGAGCCAATGCCGTGGGCGTAGGCGAGACCGAGTTCGTGGGCACGTCCGCTGGCGTCCTGGTGAATCGCGAGTAAGGAAGGAACTCCTCGCCCTTCGGTGTAAACACGGCGGACGAGATGACCGGGACTTTTGGGCGCGATCATGACAACGTCGACGTCATCCGGCGGAACGATGGTCTTGAAATGGATGCTGAATCCGTGGGAAACGCCGAGAACTTTTCCAGGATGCAGGTAGGGCTTGATCGACTTTTCGTAAAGCTCGCCTTGCGTTTCGTCGGGAGTCAGAATGTGGATCCAGTCGGCGCGCTTGGCGGCCTCGTCTGGCGCCACGACGACCATGCCGTCGGCGCGGGCCTGAGCGGCGCTCGGGCGGTTGGGATCGAGACCGACGATGACTTTCTGTCCACTGTCGCGGAGATTCTGGGCCTGGGCGTGTCCCTGGCTGCCATAGCCAAGGATGGCGATCGTCTTGCCCTTGAGCGCATCGGGCTTTGCGTCGCGTTCATAAAAAATGGTGACTGCCATCGTGCTCCTCTCGTTGCACCTGCTGGCGGACTGGAGAAGAAGCTGCGCGGAATGGACGTCCTCGATCCTTCCGGAAGAAAATTCCCCCGCTGCTAAAAACCGACCGGTCGGTCGGTATCTGGAAATGCTACCGAGCCGCCTTCTTCCTGTCAAGCTAGAACTCTGGTGCCATGTTATCTTCCGCAGTTTGTTGGTTTTCCGGCGATAACTGTTTAGTATGTCGAGCGATGGCACGCGAGACCCTGGTTGATTCCCGGCAGGAAATTCTGCGCACCGCAGCACGCCTGTTTCAGCAGCGCGGTTACGACGCCACTTCGATGAACGACGTGGCGGCCGCGTTGAAGCTCAGCAAGGGCGGCCTATATCACCATTTCCAGAGCAAAGACGAAATCCTGTTCGAGATCATGAATCATGCCATGGAAATTACGCAGGACCGCGTGCTCGGGCCGGTGCGCATGATTGCCGATCCCGAAGACCGCTTGCGCGCATTGATACGGCTGCACATTGAAGTCGTGCTCAGCCCGCGCGACCGTGAGATTACAGTCATGCTGCACGAAAACCATCCGCTGCAACCGGCGCTGCGTAAGCGAATCAACGCCCGGAAGAAAGAGTATGTGCATTTCGTGGAAGGACTGATCGCGGAGGTGCAGCGCGCCCGACGCGCCAAAGGGTCGGTGAGCCCGCGAGCGGCGGCCTTTGCGCTGCTGGGCATGATCAACTGGATCTATCAGTGGTACAAACCCGAAGGCGATCTGCAGACACACAACCTCGTGCCGCAGTTCACGGAACTTGTGCTCGGGGGAATCCTGGCGTGAAGACAATGTTCGCGAAGCTGACGGAGATCGATCGGCAACGCTCGCAAGCCGGCAAGTTGTATCACGAATTTCTGCGAGTTTCTTCGATGAGTGCGGGAGTTTACGTCCTTGCCGCCGGAGCAACCGATGCGCAGCGTCCGCATCATGAAGACGAGATGTACTACGTTGTTCGGGGCCGTGGCCATTTTCGCGCTGGGGGTCAGAACACAGAAATTTCCGCGGGAAGTATTCTGTTTGTCGCGGCCGAAGTCGAGCATAGTTTCTACGACATTGCTGAGGAACTGGCAATGCTGGTCTTCTTCGCTCCCGCGGAGAGCTAGAATCCTGTGAAATTCCGCATCATGCCCATGCATCCGAATCTCTGGCCGGAGGTGCGCCAGATCTACGCGGAAGGCATCGCTACCGGGAATGCCACGTTCGAGACGGAATTGCCTGATTGGCAGAAATGGGACAGCAGTCATCGCAAAGATTGCCGACTGATTGCGGTAGCGGGCGCAGACGAAGCGTTGTCCGGCAGTGTTCGAGTTTTCGGGTGGGCCGCTCTCAGCTCTGTTTCAACACGCCATGTCTACCGCGGGGTGGCTGAGGTCTCGGTCTACGTCGCGGCGAGCAGTCAACGAAAAGGCATGGGAAAGGCATTGCTCGAAGCCCTGATCCAAGAATCAGAATTGAACGGCATCTGGACTCTGCAGGCGGGGATCTTTCCTGAAAACAAGGCCAGCGTTGGACTTCACAAGTCGTGCGGATTTCGGGAAGTCGGAATCCGCCGAAAGATTGGGGCATTGAGCAATACCTGGCGGGACGTTCTGCTGCTTGAGCGCCGCAGCTCGAAAGTTGGATTGTAAGTGCTCTATTTGTGCGGCGGGATCCAGTAAACCTCTTCCTTCACGCTCCCTCTCTCAACAAATCCACGCCGCTTCAGAATGGCCTTGCTGTGCTCGATCATCTCCGGATGCCCGCAGAGATAGGCGACCGTGTTGCTGGCGTCGAGCTCCCAATGGTCGGCATATTTGCGAAGGATGTCGTCGGCGCGGCCAATCTCACCTCCCCAGTCCGCGTGATCCCATGGACGGCTGACGGTGGGCACATATTTGAACCAGGGCAATTCCTTATCGAACTCGTTCAGTTCTTCGAGATAACCGAATTCAAAGGGCCGGCTGGCGCCGTTGAGCAAATAAAGCTGGTGGGCGCCATCGAAGCGGCCTTCTTTCCATTCTTTGGCGAGCGCGCGCACGTAACTGACGAAGGGAGCGACGCCGGTGACGGTCGAAATCAGCAGATGGTTTCTACGCCCGTTGTGCATGTCGAGCGAGAACTTTCCCTTGGGGACTTTCCGCATGAGCAGTTCATCGCCCGGTTGAAGTTTATACAGCAGGGGAGTGAGTGCTCCGTTGGGAACCAGCTCGAAGAAGAATTCAACTTCGTCTTCCGCCGGCGAGGAGACGATCGAATAGGGACGCTCGATGCGGCGGCCGTCGACTTCGACACCTAACGTTGCGAACTGTCCGGGAACGAACCTAAAGTCGCCTCCGGTTTGAATACGAAACATCCAGAGATCGGGGGCGAAATCGACGCGCTTCGCCACGCGCGCGCGAAAGAATCTGTCGTCGGTCATGCTCTGTTCTCTCAGCCGTTCGATGTGTGTATTCAAAATTGCCAAAATGCCCAGAAACCTGGACATTCTCCCGTAGTTTTTCTGGATACTTATTAGATGTTTGGCTGGGCATCGTTGACTCGGCCTCTGATCCCGATGTCCAACCGAACGGTCGTACGGTGAATTGAGTGGCGTTATCCTAGCCGGAATTCCGGGATTTGGGAAGGAAATTTTTTGGTTCGGTCCAATCAGGATGCCGGCCGGGCAGGCCGGCTTCAGCGGGTTTGCGAAGCTTCTTCGGCGGCGAGTTGCTCGAGCACCGTCTTCATCGCCCGCAACACTTCTTCCGCCGCGGAGGCCTTGAGCGTGAATTTCAACATTCCGTCGGGAGTGAAGTGCGCGCCTTTCTGGCCTGAAACAAATCGGGCCAGCTGCTCGGGATCGACTGCAGCATTCTGACGGAACTTGAACGTGACCGAGTCACGCTTGCGGTCGATCGCGTTCACGCCGACCCGAATACAGAGCAATTTGAGCGAGGCATAGTCGAGCAGATTGCGGACTGCCGGCGGAGGCGGACCGTAGCGGTCCTCCAACTCGGCCGCGACATCGGAAAGTTGCGACTCGGTTTCCACGCCGGCGACGCGCTTGTACATACGCAGGCGCTGGTTCTCCTCGGGAATGTATTCGGCAGGGATACGGATGTTCAGTCCGAGATTGAGCTGCGTTTCGGCTTCGTCAGGAGCAACTTCACCCTTCATCTCGCGAACGGCGCGATCGAGCATCTGGGTGTACAGCTCGAAACCGACGGCTTCGATGTGGCCGCTCTGCTCGCCTCCGAGCAGGTTTCCGGCGCCGCGCAGTTCGAGATCCAGAGCGGCTATCTTGAATCCGGCACCGAGATCGGAGAATTCTTTCAGAGCCGCGAGTCGCCGCCGCGCGATAGGTGTAAGTTCGATTTCCCGAGGAATGAGCAAATAGGCATACGCCCGGCGATTCGAGCGGCCGACACGACCGCGCAACTGGTAGAGCTCGGAGAGTCCGAGGCGGTCGGCACGATTGATCAAGATGGTGTTGCAGAGCGGAATGTCGAGACCGTTCTCGATGATTGTGGTAGCGACCAGGATGTCGGCCTCGTGATGCATGAACTTGAGCATTACTTTCTCGAGTTCGCCTTCCGACATTTGCCCGTGTCCCACGATAATGCGCGCCTTCGGCACCAGTTCCTGCAGCTTGGCCGCGATTTCCCAAATGCTTTCCACGCGGTTGTGGACAAAATAGACTTGTCCGCCGCGATCGAGTTCCTGCTCGATGGCTGATTGGATCAGCTTGTCGTCCCAGCTGGCGACGACCGTCTGGATCGCCATGCGGTCTTTTGGCGGCGTTTCGATCACGCTCATATCGCGTAAGCCGACCAGCGACATGTGAAGCGTGCGCGGAATCGGAGTGGCCGACATGGTGAGCACGTCCACCTGCTTGCGCATCTGCTTGATGCGTTCCTTGTGGCGAACCCCGAAGCGCTGCTCTTCGTCGACGATGAGCAGGCCGAGGTCGGAGAACTTGAGGTCTTTCGAGAGAATCCGGTGGGTGCCGATCAGGATGTCGATCTTCCCCGCTTCGGTTTTCTGCAGAATTTCTTTTTGCTGCTTCGGATTGCGGAAGCGGCTGATCATTTCGATCGTGACCGGGAACGGGCCAAAACGCTGCTTGAAGGTTTCGAAGTGCTGGAAGGCCAACACGGTTGTCGGGGCGAGCACGGCAACTTGTTTGTTGTCGCTGACCGCCTTGAACGCCGCGCGCATGGCGACTTCCGTCTTGCCGTAGCCAACGTCGCCGCAGAGCAGGCGGTCCATTGGCAAAGTCGATTCCATATCATGCATGACGTCGGTAATCGCCTGCGCCTGATCTTCGGTCTCGTTGTATTCGAACGTATCCTCAAATTCGCGAACGAATTCATTTCCCGCAGGGAAGGCGTGGCCCTGCGCCATCTTTCGCTGGGCGTAGAGCTTCAACAGCTCGTCGGTCATGTCTTTCATCGCCTTGCGAACGCGAGCTTTCGTCTTAGCCCACGCCTGCGTGCCGAGATGACTGAGGGCCGGCTTAGCGCCTTCCGAGGAGCGGTATTTCTGAATCAGATCCAGGCGGGTCAGCGGGACGTAAAGGCGGGCGCCTTCCGCGTACTCGAGGAGCATGAATTCTGCATTGCCATCCCCCTGGTTGATCTCTTTCAGTCCTTGATACTGTCCGATGCCGTGTTCGACATGGACGACGTAATCGCCAACTTGCAGATCGCGGAAGTCCGAGAGAAATGCCGACACCTTCGACTTCTGCCTCTGCGGGCGCGAGGCTACCGTGTCGGATTCATCAAATAAATCGCGTGAGCCAAAGATCGCGAGGTGTGCATCGGGGAACACGACTCCATCGGGAACATACGCTTTCGCCAGCGTAGTTGTGTTCACCTCGCCGGCGAAGTAGCTGGTTTCGTCGGCATAGCTTTCGCCGCCCCGCGTACGGCTTCCCAAGCGGAAGCTGACGTTGTATTCAGTGAAGATATCGGCGAGGCGTTCGACTTCCCCGGTATTTGGAACCGAAAACAACACCTGATTTCCTGCCGCGGTCAGCTTCTGGACTTCCTCAAGCATCGATGGGACCGCGCCATGGAAGCGGGGTGTGGGCTGAGTCAGAAAAGAGACGGTCGAGTCCTCTTGGCCGTGCGTGATTCCGAGATGCTCCAGATCGGCGCCGGTGAGGCCGGTTATCTTTTGCCACCAGCTTTCCGGCGGAAGATACAGATCCGTGGGGCGCACCAGATTGCCGACTCCGCTGCGCTCGTGGGCTTCTTCCACTCGACTCCAGAAGCGGTCGAATTCCGCGCGAAGCATGTCGGGCTCGTCGAGCAGCACAACAGAACTTGGCAGCAGATCGAATACGGTACGGTCTGCGCCTGCTACGGGCGCATAAAACTCCCAGCCGGGAAAGACCGTGACACCGCCGGAACGGACGGCGGCCTCGACAATTTCGTCGGTAGTTCCGCTGATACGTTTGCCCGAAAGCCGGGTATGAATCGCGGCGAGCAAGTGATCGTTGACCGGAGTCTCGGTGAGAGGCAGAAGAAGCGCTTCGTCAATGGGGTTAGAAGAACGCTGGGAGGCTGGATCGAATCGGCGGATGGAATCAACTTCGTCGCCGAAAAACTCTATGCGGACGGGGCGTTCGGCTTCGGGCGAGTAGACGTCGAGAATGCCGCCGCGAAGGGCATATTGTCCGGGCATTTCGACAACATCGGCGGAGGCATAGCCTACTGTATTCAAGTGCGCAAGCAGGTTCTCGACGTCGAACGATTCCCCGCGGCGAAGCGTGCGGGCAAGGTCGGTGTAGTACTCGCCTGATCTCTGGAGAATAGCTGTCGCGGCGATTGGCGATACGACAATCGAAGCCTTCCCCGTAGCCATCTTCCATAGCGACGTCGCGCGTTCTTCCTGCAACTCGGGGTGGGGAGAAAGATTCTGGAAAGGCAGTACGTCGCGAGCCGGAAGAGAGACAACGGATTCAGGATCGCAAGCGGCCGTGAGCTCACAGAACCCGCGGAGAACCGGAACGAAGTCTTCCATCGCGCGGTTATCGCTGACGACCAGGATCAGGGGATGCTCTGCGGCTCGCCGCAAAAGCACGAGCAGCAAGGCTTTCGCCGTGGAAGACAATCCAGAAACACGTATCCGCCCCGTGCCCTCCTTGAGGTGGGAGGCTGCACGCAAAAAGCCGGGAAGAATTTCAACGTCCGCGAAGAGTTCGCGGACGAAGGGAAGCAGCATCGCGTTTTAATTTTAACAGGAACCAGCAGATTGCAATGGCCGCGAACGAACCCAACCTTATAGTTCGTAATAGTTGGTGATAATATTGGTCAACTTGCCATCTGCGCGATCTCACGAGCGGTTGAGCGCCTTCGGAAAATCTAAAGAGAACCGATCGTCCAATAGCCGTCGGTCGCCGGTCCGCGCTCAAGAGTAGAAGCCAGGCTCCTTTGCAGAAGCAGGAGCCTGAGAGGAGGCAAGCATTTATGGAAGAAAATTTACCGTCGACGATGGAGTCCCTGGGGGCGAACGAATGGCCGGTATTGACGATCGGTTCACGTCAAATCGGAAGGCAGCATCCACCATTTGTAGTTGCAGAGATTGGGATCAATCACGAAGGAAGTTTCGAAAAGGCGATCCGAATGGTCGAGGAAGCGGCCCGCGTCGGCTGCGAGTGCGTGAAATTCCAAGCCCACGTCGTGCAAGACGAGATGATTCCCAACGACGTGATCCCCGGAAATGCCAAGGAGAGCATCTGGGACATCATGAAGCGCTGCGCTCTTTCGGAAGAGGAGGATGCAGCGCTCAAAGCGAAAGTTGAATCCCTGGGAATGATTTACCTTTCGACTCCGTTCTCAAGAGCGGCGGCCGACAGGCTGAAGAGGCTGGGGGTAGCCGCATACAAGATCGGCTCGGGGGAGTGTAACAACTATCCTCTTGTCGAGCATATTGCGAAATTTGGGAAGCCGGTGTTGCTTTCGACTGGGATGAACGATCTGGGCTCGGTTTTGCCGGCGGTGGAAATTCTGCGCCGGCATTCCGTACCATTTGCTCTTTTTCACTGCACCTCGATGTACCCCACTCCATATAACAAGGTACGATTGGGCGCGGTCACGGAGCTGGGAAAGGCTTTCCGCGACGCAGTGCTTGGCCTGAGCGACCATTCTCTGGGCAATTACACATGTTATGCCGCGATCGCGCTGGGAGCGAGTATCGTGGAAAAACACTTCACGGCGGACAAGAGATGGCCTGGTCCTGACATCGAGATATCTATTGATCCTGGCGAGTTGCAACAGTTGATCGAAGGCACGAAAGCAATTCATGCAGCGCTGGGCGGCGCCAAGACGATTCTGCCCGAGGAACAGCCTACGATCGACTTCGCTTATGCGTGCGTAGTGACGACGCGAGACATCCTTGCAGGGGAGGAGTTGACCGCCGAGAATATTTGGGTCAAACGCCCGGGTACCGGCGAGATCAAAGCACGCGATTACTCGGAGATCCTTGGGCGGAAAGCGAAAGAGCCGCTTTCGCGGGACTCTCAAGTCAAATGGTCGAATCTGGTTTGAATCCTTTATGAAGATAAGAAGCAGGCGAAAGATCTCGTTCCTGACCGCAACTCGGGCCGATTTCGGCAAGTTGAAGTCGTTGATGAAGGCGGTGGGTGAGGCGGAAGAGTTCGAATGCTCTATTTTTGTGACCGGCATGCATATGCTGGCGCGGTATGGATCGACCATCCATGAGATCTATAAGAGCGGGTTCCGGAATGTGCATCCTTATATCAATCAAGACGGCTCGGTGAATTCGCAGATGGATCTGGTGTTGGCGAATACGGTGAGCGGTCTGGGTCTTTATATACGAGAGGCCAGGCCGGATCTTCTCGTAGTCCATGGTGATCGGGTGGAGGCGCTCGCGGGGGCAATCGTGGGGGCATTGAACAACATCCGCGTAGCTCACATAGAAGGCGGCGAAGTCTCCGGAACAGTGGACGAAGTGCTTCGACACGCAGTGACGAAGCTGTCGCACGTTCACTTCGTCGCGAATGAGGAAGCCGCGGCGCGCCTTCGACAGATGGGCGAAGCTTCGAATTCGATTTTTGTTATTGGCTCACCCGATACAGACATTATGTTTTCCGACTCCCTCCCTACCCTGAAAGAAGTGAAGAGTCGCTATGAAATTGGGTTCGACCGTTACGGCATTGTCCTTTATCACCCGGTGACAACTGAGCTTGAGCAGACCAAGCATGATGCGGCTGAATTCGTGAGCGCATTGCTTGAGTCCGGGATGAATTTCGTTGTCATTCACCCCAATAACGACCAGGGAGCGGAGACAATACTTCAGGAGATGGAGCGGCTGAGGGGGCTTTCCAGATTTCGTTTTATACCGTCCATGCGATTTGAGCATTTTCTGGTGTTAATGAGAAACGCGCTGGCAATGGTGGGCAATTCGAGTGCCGGCATTCGCGAGGCCCCAAGTTATGGAGTACCGACGATTAACATCGGGACAAGGCAGAACCGGCGGTTCCACTGCGATTCAATAGTGAATGTCGATTACAATCGCGATGCGATCGTCCGCGCTCTGGCGAACCTACCGGGAGGATTTGCGCCGATTCATCACTTCGGCAAGGGCGATTGCGCGCCAGCGTTCTTGAGCGTGCTTCGGGCGGAAGGAATATGGAAGCTAGCCACGCAAAAATTATTCAATGATGTCTCCGGGCTGGTCACGAATTCGGTAACCTAGTGGACGAAAGTGTGGGGCGACGCTCCCTTGATCCAGATGCCGCCAGTTGTAATCCCTGAGTTGCAATAACGCTTAGCGCTTCAATAAGAGCTGTTTCTCCAGCGCCTGCCACTGCTCCTCCGTGTCCAAGTCAACCGCTTCCTGCTCGGGAGATATTGCTGCAAGCATTCGTTTGCATTTCAGTGAATGCTGCGCAACTATCGTTTTTGTCCTCGCCAAAAAAATGCTTCCATCCGCATGGAAGGCGCGAGGAAGCTGCTGGCGGCACGGCACTTCCGGCTTGTCGCCCATGCTGGGCCTGAGTAATCCGTCGGCATCCTCGAAATAGACCCAGTACGGGTTGTGTTCTGTCGGAACTGGGCGCACTGAAACGACACTGTCGACGCTGCGGTCCCACAACAGAGAGATGCAGCGATCGATAGTGGCTGAGCTTCGTAGGGGGCTCGTGGGCTGCAAGAGACACACGGCGTCGTAATTCAAACCTTGATCCTGAAACCACCGGATGACGTGCAGAACGACGTCGACCATCGGAGTCGAATCGACGGCCAGTTCCGCGGGCCTGAGGAACGGAACGTCGAGACCGGCAGCTTTACCGATCGAGGCAATTTCAGGATCGTCGGTGCTCAGCAACACTCGTGACAACCCACGTGCGCCCAGCGCGGCGTCTGCGGTATAGGCCAGCAACGGCTTTCCAGCAAGCAGGCGGGCGTTCTTTCTCTTGATGCCCTTCGATCCGCCACGGGCTGGGACGAGACCTAAAACCGCACCTCGTCCTTTTTGAGTCTCCATAATTCGATAGAAAGGTCGCCGCTCATAGGCGCTAGCCGCGCATATCGCTGGAAGTGCCGCCGGCCGCTGGAACGTAGCACTTCAGGGTGTAATCCATGACCATGCGGTCTGCGTTGAAACGCCAGCCCAGCGTTCGGATCGTGCGTTTCATGCGCTTGATCCAGCCGCGGGGAAGGCCGTCGCGATCACGCTGGTAATAGAGGGGAATCACCTCTTCGCGGAGCGCTCGTAACAAGTCCTCGCCGTCGCGCGAATCGTGAATGCTCAAGTTGGAATGTGTCTTTCCGCTCCCGATGGCAAATCCGTTGAAGCCGTCGAACGCTTCCGCCCACCATCCGTCGAGAACGGAAAGATTGAGACCGCCGTTGAGCACGACCTTTTGCCCGCTGGTTCCGGAAGCTTCCAGAGGACGCCGCGGATTGTTCAGCCAAACGTCCACGCCTTGCACGAAGCGGCGGCCGACGTTGATGTCGTAGTCCTCGACGAAGACGAACTTGTCGCGGAACATCGGATCGCGCATCAATTCGGCGATCTGCTGCAGGACGCGCTTACCCGGCTCGTCCAGTGGATGCGCTTTGCCGGCAAAGACAAACTGCACGGGACGATTCGGATCGTTCACCATCGACGCAAGGCGCTCGATATCCGTCAAGATGAGGTTGGCTCTCTTATACGTGGCAAAGCGGCGTGCAAAGCCAATGGTGAGAGCGTCGGGGCTCAAGACGCGCTCAAGGCGCTGCAATACTTCGTTCGACTCGCCTCGGCGCTCGGCCTGGTCGACCGCCCGCTTGCGAACGAATTCGATGAGCTGCGATTTGAGATTGAGGTGCGTCTCCCAAAGCTCGCCGTCATCGACGTTCTCAATTCCCAGCCAGGTCTTCGCTTCGCTGCCTCGTTGCAACCAGTCGGTTCCGAGATGGCGATCGTAGAGGCGGAACATCTGTGGAGCGAGCCAGGACGGAACGTGCACGCCATTGGTGATATGGCCGATGGGAACTTCGTCCTCGGGTTTGCCGCGATACAGTCCAGTCCACATAGCGCGGGACACTTCGCCGTGAAGTGCGGACACCGCATTTGCGCGCCGCGAAAGCCGGAGGGCGAGGACGGTCATACAGAATAGTTCGTCCTGATTGCTGGTGTTCTCGCGACCCAGACCCAACAGGCTTTCCTGGGAGAGGCCAAGTTGTTCGCGGAGCGGCCCGATGTGTTCTTCCACCAGCTTCGCGTCAAAACGATCGTGGCCGGCGGGAACCGGAGTGTGCGTGGTAAATACGACCTCACGGGAGACTCGCGGCACCGCAGCATCGAAACCGATGCCTTCGTCCTCCATGCGCATACGGATTGCTTCCAGCACAGCGAAGCCACTGTGGCCTTCGTTGAGATGAAATACGCCCGGAGAGATTCCGAGCGCTTTAAGCGCGCGCAGGCCTCCGACTCCCAACAACACTTCCTGACGAATCCGGATGCGGAGATCGCCGCCATATAAGCGGGAGGTGAGTTCGCGGTCTTCGGGCGCGTTGCCTTCCACGTCGGAATCCAGCAGCAGGAGATCGCGCCGTCCGACCTTGACGCGCCAGACTTTTGCCTGAATGCGGCCGCTGCGCGTTTCAATCTCGACCACCACCGGACGGCCGTCTTTTCCGATCGCGACTTCCATCGGCAGTTGATTAACGTCGGTTTCCAGATACTCTTCGCGCTGCCAGCCGTTCAGATCCAGACGCTGGCGGAAATACCCCTGGCCGTAAAAGAGCCCGATGCCCACAAGTGGAATATCGAGATCAGAGGCGCTCTTGATGTGATCGCCGGCAAGCACTCCGAGGCCTCCCGAATACACCGGCAGCGACTCATGCAGCCCGAACTCGGCCGAGAAGTAAGCGACAGGATGCGGGCGCAGGACACCGGCGTGCCGCGTTCCCCAAGTGCGATCCGCCTCAAGATATTCGAGCATCCGGCGGTAGGCATAATTGACCCGGCTATGAAGCATGAGTTCGGCGGCGCGGGTTTCCAGCTTGGCCAGCGGCAGTTCGCTCAAGAGCGCAACCGGATTGTGGTTGAGTTCGCTCCATCGCGCCGGATCAAGGTCAAGAAAAAGACTGGCGGAATTGTGATCCCAACTCCACCACAGGTTTCGCGCGAGTGCCCAGAGGCGCTCCTGAAGGGGAGCGATGAAACGATCGAGAGTTCGCGCTTCACTCACAACGGGGGCGACCTGCCGGGCCGCCTCCGACAACATACGGATTTCATCTTCACTGAAGACGCGGGCTTCGATCGTTTGAACGACCAGAACACCTTGCAGAATTCCGCGATCGATCAGGGGAACACCGAGGAAAGACTGGTACGCGTCTTCTCCGGCATCGCGAAAGTATTTGAAGCGGGGGTGATTCTTTACCTGGCTTACGGCCACGGAGTGGACCTGTTCCGCGACGAGCCCGGTAAGGCCTTCGTGAACGGCCATCCGCAAGTTTCCGATGCATTCGCGCCGCAGGCCTACGGTTGCGGCCAGGACAAGGTTGGCGCGATCCGGTTCCAGCAAATAGGCCGAACAGACGTCGGTGCGAAACCTCTTGGCGATCAAGGCCACGAGGTTCATCAACGTCTCGGCCGCTTGGCCTCCTTCGGCGGCCAGATTCGCGACTTCCTCCGCGGTCAGAACGCTGCTGACTGCCGTTGCCGGGGCGCTCTGATCCGTTTGCTCAGCTGTCTCGTATCCGTCCAATCTTATTTGCTACGCCTCCTACTGTCTCTTGTTCGTTGAATGATGACGTTGATCAACAAAGAAGGATTCCAGCTATTGTACGGACTATTGGCAAAATTGCGAACTATGGCTGTATCGAAAAAAAGAATTGCTTCTGTCAGAATTTCTGGAGCCCTTGGTTCCAGATTCGGTCCGCGCCGGACCGCATCGTTTTCAAAGATTGATGCACTGGCGCTTCCGTGGAAATGGTAGAATTCTCAAATCCTGTCACCCAGCCCAGGCAGAGTTGGCATTCCACGTGTCATTATTCGACGAAAAACATAGGGTCAAGTCGCAACTGGCGGCAGATGTGCTGCGCTCGTCGGGAGTGCTGCGGTTGAAGGTCACCGGTTGGAGCATGCTGCCGACGGTGTGGCCCGGAGATACTCTTGTGGTGGAGCACGGCGGCTCCGATCGGGCAGTCTCTGGAGACCTTGTGCTGGTCGTACGGGAAGGACGGCTCTTTGCACACCGACTGATTCAGAACGTGGTCGATGGCGGAAGTACGGAGATACTGACGCGAGGGGATGCGATGGAGCGTCCGGATCCTCCTACTCACAAGAACGGTCTCGTTGGGAAAGTGACGCGGATTGTGCGAAATGGAAAATCCATCGTGCCGCGACGTGATCTACGCCTGTCGGAACGCGCCATCGCAGCCATGGTTCGCCGGTCCGATTTGGCCGCTCGCGTGGTCGTGGGAGTCCACGGATTCTTCGAGGCTTCGAACGTTGAAGGTTGATAGTCGAGATCTCACTTGCCAGAACTGATGACCGAAGCCGTGCCGTTGAACCTCGTGATTGAGATTGGGGGGATGCCAGTGCGTGTGAACACGACCGATGCCGGCTTCATCGCGATCCTGCAGGACCGTTACGCCGGATTTATCGGACGATCCGAGCGGCCAGAGATTGAATTCGACATTGAGATTTCATCGAGCCGTGTTCCGAATCCTGACGAGGACGTCCGCGTCACCCAGCAGAATGGCCGATGGACATTGCGGCGCGGCGATTTTCGCGCGGAGTGGGAGCCGGCAAGACGGCGAGGATGGATCCGGCAGACCGCGAACCCATATTCGATCGACGCCGTGCTTCGCATCGTTCACACGCTCGTGCTGGCAAAGCAAGGCGGATTTCTTCTGCACTCAGCCAGCGCAATTCGTAATGGCAAAGCGCTCCTGTTCGCAGGCGTTTCGGAGGCGGGAAAGACCACGATTTCGAGATTGGCTCCTCCGGATGTGACGCTCTTGACGGACGAAATCTCGTACGTGCGCAAACAGAATGGCGGTTACGCCGCGTACGGAACCCCATTCACGGGCGAACTGGCGAAGCTGGGCGAAAATGTTTCGGCGCCTGTCTCTACACTTTTTCTGTTGTCGAAGGGACCCGAGAACCTGATCGAACCCGTTGCCCCGGCTGACGCTGCCCGTTCCCTGCTTGCCAATCTCCTTTTTTTCGCGGAGGATGAGGAACTGGTTCAGGCGACATTTCATTCTGCGTTTGAATTCGTGAGCCGGGTACCGGTCCGCCGGCTGACATTTTTTCCCGACAGCCGGGTATGGGAGTTGATTGGATGAGCAGCATGTATGTAGCACGAAATCCGAGAGTCGCGGCTCGCGGCCTGGGCGGTGAAATGATGATTATGTCCGGACGCGATTCAACGCTTTTCACGCTGAATAAGACCGCGACGATTTTGTGGCAGTCGGCGGACGGCGAAACTCCGCTCGACGAGATTGTCACGCGGAAAATCTGCAGCGAGTTCGACGTTGATCCGAAGGAAGCGCTGCAGGATGCCGAGTCTCTTGCGCGCGAACTGGCGAGCCACGAGATTTTGCAGGTATCAGAAACACCGATCCTTCCAGGCCATTCCGGAGCGGAAAAATCGAAATGAGCGGACTTCTAGAGGAGATGACCGCAAAGGCGTTGAGCTTGAACATTCCGCTGAATGTTCAACTCGACCTCACCTATCGCTGCAACGAGAAGTGCGTCCATTGCTATCTCGATCACAACGATCATGGCGAGATGACCACCGCGGAAATCAAGCATCTTCTCGACGAGATGGCAGACGCCGGGGTATTCGTGCTGACGCTGAGCGGCGGAGAAATCTTCCTGCGCAAGGATTTCTTCGAGATCCTGGAACATGCGCGGCGCCTGATGTTCTGCGTCAAATTGAAGACGAATGCGGTATTGATCCGCGAGCGCGAGGCTGCGCGCCTTCGCGATCTGCATGTTGAATCCATCCAGATCAGCATTTACTCGCATCATGCGGAGGTGCATGACGCCATCACGTTGATTCCGGGTTCGCTGAAGCGGTCCGTCGATGCGATTCGATTCCTCAAGTCGCAGGGACTGAAAGTCATCATTGCGAACGTCCTGATGATACAGAACATGCAGGATTATCCGGGCGTGCGGGCCTTGGCGGCGGAATTGGGCGTGGAATGCACGCTCGATCCGACGGTAACTCCGATGATGGACGGCGATCGTTCGATCCTGAGTCTTGGAGTTGACAGCAGCGCGCTGCAGCAGGTATTTCGCGATTCGGCACTGGTCGGGGACGCCGATGAATTCTGCGCGATTCCGGCCGAGAGTGGCGAAAGCGCGCTGGACGCCACTCCGTGCAGCGCAGGACATTCTGCCTGCTATGTTTCACCGTATGGTGATGTTTTCCCTTGCGTGCAATTTCCGCTTCCGACCGGGAATGTCAGGAGGCAGCGGTTCATCGACATCTGGCGTTACTCCGACCAGATGAATGACGTGCGGTCGATTCGCGTCAAGGACCTCACAACCTGTTCTTCATGTACGCACGCTGCGACATGCACGCGCTGCCCTGGGCTCGCGTACATGGAGGGCAATATGCGCGGGCCGTCTTCGCAGGATTGCGAAAAATCTTTTGCAAGAACGGGAATTCCATCAGCGAATATGCTGGCGAAGAAACGTGCGGGAGTTAATCTCGTGCAGATTCGTCCCGCGGCGATTCCCGCCGGCGCGATTGCGTAGTCTTGACCTCAACGCATGTGTCTACGGAGATATCATCCGACATCGCTGTGAACGGCTCCGCGCGCGGCAATGAGTGGCTGCTTCTTCTCGCGGCGTGCTCAACCCTTTCTCCGGAGCAAGCGGCCGGCCAGATGCGATCCATCCTTTCGCAGCCTTTGCGATGGGATGAATTGCTCGATCTCGCCGACCGCCATGGAGTGCAGCCGCTTCTGTTCCGGAGCCTCTCAACCGTTGCGGATGCGGTCCCTACGGAACTCATGCGCCGCTTGGCACGGCGTTATCAGGCGAATCTGCATAAGGCGCTATTTCTCTCTCGCGAGCTGATCAGTATTCTCGACTGCCTCGATGGAGCGGGAGTCGAGGCGATGCCGTATAAAGGTCTCGCGCTGGCGGAGATGATCTACAGCGACATCGCGCTGCGCCAATCCGGAGACATCGATCTCCTGATCCGGCAGCAAGATCTGCCGCGGATACGCCAAGCCCTGGCACCGCTGGAATTCGTGGCCCACGAGAATTTCTCGGACGCTCAGGAAAGGGCGTATTTGAAATCAGGATACGAATCGGCTTTCGATGCGCCAGCCGGGAAAAACCTGCTGGAAGTGCAATGGGCGATCCTTCCCCGGTTTTACACAGTCGACTTTGATATGGGCTCAGTTTTTCGCCGCGCGGTGACGACGAGTGTCGCCGGACGCGCGATCAAGAGTCCGTCGCTCGAAGATCTGTTCATCATTCTTACGCTGCACGCGGCAAAGCATGTCTGGGGACGGCTGATCTGGCTTTGCGATTTGTCGCGCATGATGAATCTCGCACACGTCGATTGGGGCCAGATCAGTTCGCAAGCTGAAGAACTCGGGATCGCGCGCATTCTGGGCCTAACCTTTCTTCTGGCCAACCGGATTCTCAGCGCGCCGATTCCCGAGGCGGCGCAGCACCTTCTTCAAAATCATGAGATTCGATTTTTTGCAGATGAGGTCCGCGGGCATATCGAAAGCGAAACGGAATACGATGTCGAGTCTGCCGCCTATTTCCGCCTGATGTTGCGACTGCGGGAAAAACAGCTTGACCGGTTGCGATTCTTGACTCGGCTGGTCTGCACGCCCGGTCCCGGGGAATGGGCACTCGTTCGTCTACCTGCTCCGCTGTTCCCTTTGTATCGCGTGGTTCGCCTGTGGAGGCTCACGGCGAAACTTGTGGCTCGCTAAAGTCGAAAGAGGCCTTGGCAACCTAGGCTGCGCCCGTGACGTCCCAGTTTCGAAGATAGAGAAAGAACATTGCGGCAGAGCCGAACAGCGGGACAAGCAATCCTGTCTGAAGCGTTCCGAATCGAGTTCCGACTAACCCGACAATCCAGGGAAGCAATGCTCCTCCGATGTTCGAGAGAACGAACATCAACGAGGCGATCGGCGATGATGCGGCGCCGAACTCCTTGGACAACATTGCAATCGAGATTGGATATACGCAGGAAAGACCGAGCCCTGTGGCGCAGACACTTAGGAGCACGCCGGAGAGCCCATGCGAAAGGATCAAACCTCCGGTTCCGGCGCACGCGAGGACAAGTCCCGCGCGCACGAGAATGATCTCGTTCGTAATCCGAAGCAGGCCGGGTGCTAACAACCTGCCGACCATCAGCGAAGCATAAAAAAATGAAGGCATGATGAGCGATATCGACGGACTGAGAGTACCGAGCGTCTTCGAGTAGGAGGCGACCCATCCACCGAATCCGTTTTCCGTACCTACGTAGATGAAGAATACAGCGGCGAGAAAAAGGAATGAAAAGAGTCTCGATCGGACGATTGGAAATACCTCGATTCTCGGATGGGTTGCCACCGGCGGTTCCGAGACAAACGCCGGCATCAGCGCGAATCCAACCGCGACCAGCAGACACCAGCCAGAAAGCAGTCCAAGAAAAAATGCAACGTGGCCAGCCTTAACGGCAGTCGCCACCAGGAATGGGGAGCCGACGGCTCCCGCGCTCCAACAGAAATTCAGCCAATTCAAGGTCGTGCCGCGACGTTCAGGATTTACCTCAGCGACCAGCAGATTAGCGGCGGGAACTGCGATTCCCAGACCGGCGCCGAGCCCGGCTAGCCCTATGATGCCAAGGGCCTTCGGACCGCTGAATAGAAAGGCCAGAGCTACGGCGGTAAGTACAAGGCCCCACTTGATCGCGAAGCGAAAACCTCGCAGCGATACGACCAGTCCCGATAGTGCGACTGCAATTGTGGCAGCGATGTATTGGTCCGTGAAAAGCGCTCCGGCTTGCGAGTAGCTCAAGGACCAGCGCGCAGAAAGCACAGGGAGCATGGGGCCGAGAAGGACATTTGCGATCCCAATCGGAAAGAAAGAAGCGTAGGCGGCGCGGGTGAGAATGCCGGCAGAGCTTGAAACATCTGGAGTTTTTGCGGATGGCGTTACTGCTTGCGAGGATGGCATGCCGCAATTTGTGGGAAGACTCGCGGTGCGTCTAGCAAGCTCCGCCCGGGGCTTTCGCCGTAGACTCCCGCACGATCAACTCGGGCTCGATGGCGATTTCTGATGTGAATTCTTTCTTGTCTTCGATTCGCTCGAGCAGGCTTTGCGCCGCGACTTCTCCCATACGGTTGAGCGGCTGCCGCACCGTGGTCAGGCCGGGAGTGTGAAACGATGCGCCGGGAATATCGTCAAAGCCGAGAACCGAGATGTCCTGGGGTACTCGAATGCCTTGTTCCTGAAATGCCCGGATGGCTCCGATTGCCGAAATGTCGTTGTAGGCAAAAAGAGCGGTAAAGGGCTTTTGCCGCGACAGCAGTTGTTTCGCGAACGGATAGCCCAGTTTCGGCGTCGGATCGTCGGAATCGATCTGCACGGTGAGATCCGGATCAATCTGAAGACCGAACTGCGCCGCAGCACGGCATATCGCTTCCCAGCGGTCTTTGGCATCGGAACTCAGCAAATGGCCCTTCATGAAAGCGATGTGCTTGTGGCAAAGGTCCTTGAGATGCTTGAGAGCCAGGTTGGCGGCTTTTTCGTGGTCAATCACGATATTGGTGACGCCCTTGAGTTTCTTATGGCCGGCTATCGCTACTGTCGGCAGGGCAGGTGCTTCCTGCACTGTGGTGTCGACGGTGATGATGCCTTCGACGCCGCGCTCGGAGAGCAGCTGTGAGTAGCGATTCAAAAGGACCGGATCATGCCTGTGGACCACGGTCAGAAAGAAATAATTGCGGCTGCGGAGGTATTGCTCGATGCCGCTGATGATCGGGGAGCTGTAGGAGTCGCCAATCTCTTCCGCGATAACCCCGATGGTGTAGGTCCGCTTGTTGCGAAGGGTGCGGGCAAAAAAGTTCGGACGATAATTCAGCTCTTTCGCCGCGGCGCGAATTCGATTCTTGGTTTCCTGAGGAATCGAACGGGCGGATGGCGAATCGTTGAGCACCGCCGATACTGTTCCGGGAGTGAGGCCCAAATACTGAGCGACGGCCTTGAGCGTTACTACTTCTGGTTTTTGGTCCGGCTTCTTTACCTGAACCATAATGTGTGTTCTAAATCGTTTTAATCCTCAACTTATGACCAGCAGATTCTACCAGAGCAAGCTACCCTGTCAGTGATTCTGCACACGCCATTGTCCTGACAACTGTCTGATGCTTTGAAAAACTCGCGCGCTTCACGCTCTGGCGTGACGCTCGCTGTTTGGCTTCGAGCCGCTCAACGCGAAAAACAGAATATAGAGATAACAGATGACCGGCAGGAAGAACGCATGATGGAGGCCGATGCGATCGGCAATCCAGCCTTGCGCAAGGGGAATAATAGCGCCACCGACGATCGCCATGATCATGATTCCGGAACCATCGCCCGTCAGCGGCCCAAGTTCCGCGACACCGAGTGTGAAGATGCTCGGGAACATGATCGAATTAAACAGACCAACCAAAATGATGCTGTACATGGCGAAATGGCCGTTCGTGAGCATTGAGGTTCCGACCAATCCGGCGGCACAGATGGCGCACAGCCCGAGCAGTCCCCCGGTTTTAACTTTCTGTAGCAGCGCCGATCCGATGAACCGTCCGACCATCGCGCCTCCCCAATAGAAGGCAACGAAACTGGCAGCGACCTTCGCTGAGAGTCCTCCGATCTCCGGTTGACCGAAATAATTTACGAGGAAGCTGCCAATGGAAACTTCCGCGCCCACATAGACGAAAATCGCAATCGCGCCGAAAATCAGGTTGGGATGTTTCCAGACGGAATCGTTCACTTTTTCCCCGAGATGATGCTGCGCGTGTTCGATTTTCGGCAGCTTGAAGCTGCCGATCGCAGCGGCAAGCACAATGAGGGCAATTCCAAGCCCAACGTACGGCGCCTTTACCGTTGCCGCCTCATGCAGCCGATAGGCTTGCAACGCGTCGGGCGCCAGCGCTCTCAGTTCAGCAACTGTCTTCGGGGCCGCGCTCAGAATGAAGAGGCTTCCAAAGAATGGGGCAAGGAACGTTCCGAGAGAATTGAACGCCTGTGTGAGATTCAGGCGGCTGGAAGCGGTTTCCGGCTTTCCGAGCACGGAAACATATGGATTGGCTGCGACCTGGAGACACGTAATGCCCGCTGCCAGCACGATCAGAGCCCCGAGAAATAGCGGGTAGGATGCGGCGCTCGCCGCCGGCACGAAAAGGAACGCTCCAACACCCATGGTCAACAGTCCCGCAACCATGGATCGTTGATAGCCGATCCAGTCGACGACTTTTGCCGAAGGGATGGAGAAGATTGCATAGGCGCCAAAGAACGCGAACTGAATGAGCTGCGACTTAGCGTAGTTCAAATCAAATATCGATTTCAGATGGGGGACCAGAATGTCGTTCAAGCAGGTGAGGAATCCCCACATGAAAAATAGCGTCGTCACCGTTGCCAGGGGGGCGGTATAGCTCTGGCCCGAAACAGACGGCGCGCTGCTGGTATTTGTATTGGGGGCTGTAATGGCCATAGGGGATCAGATCATCCTTGAAGCGCTATGAATGCGTTAACGCCGCCATCATACATCGGCGTCCCTTGATCTTGCTTGTTTTTCTTCGCGGCTGACGCGGATTCGCCCTCTACAAAATCGATTCTGTAGCTTGACATTCATTCTCGGTTGCCGGACACTGCACTCGATTCCAATTGCCTTCATTCTCGCAGGTCTGCTCATGTCCAAGGTTATGGTTTGTGTGGTTGCGTGTCTCTTCCTGTTTGTCCTTCCGACGATGTTCGGGCAAGAAAAAAGCGGTACGGTACTTTTCAGTCAGGCCGGATTTCCGGCCGTGGACTCGGTTGCTCCGCCATCCGAGCAGCTGGAATCCGTATTTCCAGGTGCGAACTTCGCAGATGCCGATCATCTCAGCGGAGTCCTGGCCCCGAGTTCAGCTCGCCTTCTGGTTTTGCCATACGGTTCAGCTTTTCCTGAGGCCTGCTGGACGGCAATCAAGCAATTCCTTGATCGAGGCGGCAACCTGCTGGTTCTGGGCGGACGACCATTCACCCGTGCGGCCTATCGAGACGCGTCTGGGTGGCATCTTCGCGAATACAGCGTGCGATTTACACGGCCACTGATGATCGACCAATATCAGGACACGCCCGGCTCAGACGGTCTGCAATTCGAGCCCAACCGCGAGCTGACTTTGCAGCTCAGTCCGTTTCGCTGGAAGCGAGCATTCAGCCCAGTGATCCGGCTCAGCGCCGTCGATCTTTATCCTCGCGGAGGATCCGCCGGGGCAATTGATGCCCGGCTCGATACTCTCGCCTGGGGCATTAAGGATGGAATCAAGCTCTCGGCTCCGGCGATTCAGGTGGATCATTACAGAAACGGATTCGATGGAGGACGCTGGATCTTCGTAAACGCTGAACTCTCCGCAGACTTCTTCGACGATTCCAGCCTGGTTCAGTCTCTGGAACGACGAGCGTCGCAGGGAGAAGAAGAATTCACGGTTCGTCCGGTGTTGCCGCTCTATATGCCGGGAGAACCGGTGGACCTTCAGGTCTTTTGGCACGCGGCGACGGAGTCTGCAAGTCCGGCCGCAGTGAAGATCAGGGTCTATCCGGAATCCAGTCCGGACAATGCTTCGAGCGTGACCGCAACCATCTCCGAAAGTGCTCCTGTCGTACTGCCGCCGCCGAGCGGCAAAGGCCTTTTCATTGTCGAGGCTCAGCTGATGGAGGGCGAACGCGCCCGCGCGATTTATCACAGCGGGTTCTGGATTCGCGATGAAGACTATCTGCGCTCGGGTCCGCGCTTGAGCGTCAATCACGATTACTTTGAACTTAATGGGCACCCGCTCGCGGTCGTGGGCACGACTTATATGTCGAGCGAAGTGCAACGGCTCTACTTCGAGCATCCGAATGTGTACGTTTGGAATCAGGATCTCGGGCAGATTCACGATGCCGGACTGAATATGATCCGTACCGGCTGGTGGACGGGCTGGGATAAATTCTGCGACGAAAACGGCCAGCCTTACGAGCGCACGCTGCGGACGCTCGAAGCCTATCTGATGACCGCCCGGAAGTATGGCTTGCCGGTGCAGTTCAACTTCTTTGCTTTTCTGCCGGATGTGCTCGGAGGCAAGAATGCCTTCCTCGATCCGGAAGCGATTCATAGGCAACAAACGCTGATTTCAGCGGTCGTTTCGCGTTTTCACGACGTGCCATTTCTCGCCTGGGATCTGATCAATGAGCCCAGCTTCTCGCAGCACCTATGGACGATGCGTCCCAACGGCGATCCCATTGAACTGGCCGCGTGGAATGCATGGGTGAACGAGCACTATCCGGACAAGGCCAAGCTCGCAGCGTTGTGGAATGTTCCTTACGGCTCGGTAAGTGGGACCATCGCGCTACCGTCGGAGGATGAGTTCGCACCTCGCGGAATGTATACGGGGACGAATTCCCTCAGGATTTACGACTACTATCTTTTCGCGCAGGAAATGTTTGCGAAGTGGGTTCACACGATGCGCGAAACAATTCGCGCAGCCGGATCGCAACAACTGGTGACAGTTGGGCAGGATGAAGGCGGCATTCAAGATCGATTATCGCCTGCGTTCTGGGGGCCGGAAGTGGATTTCACGACGAATCATTCCTGGTGGCAAGACGACTACATTCTCTGGGATTCGCTGGCAGCAAAGCAGCCGGGCGAGGCGATGCTGATCCAGGAAACCGGGCTGCAACGCGGATTGAATCCCGACGAAACCGCGCGGCGCACTCCGGAAAACGAGGCCGCTCTTCTCGAACGAAAGATCGCGTCATCATTCATACAGGGCTCGGGAGCAATCGAGTGGTTGTGGAACACCAATTCCTATATGACGGAGAGCAACGAAACTCCGATCGGAGCCGTGCGGACGGATTACACCGAAAAGCCCGAGGCGTTGTTGCTGCGCGCTTTCGCGCGATTTGCTCCGGCTTTGCAGGGTCACCTTCGCGCCCCCAAACAGCCTGACGTGGCAATCGTTACATCCCAGGCGGCTCAGTATTCCGTCATGTCTGACTTTCAGTTGGAGGCTCAGAGACGCGCCGTCCGCGCGCTGGCGTATTCCGCTCACCTTACGCCCTACATGATTGCCGAGAATCAGATCGAAAAGCTGGGCTCGCCAAGACTCGCGATCCTGCCTTCGGCGCAGGCGCTGAGCAACGCGGCGTGGCAGGGGCTGATGCGATATGTCGACGCGGGCGGGAATCTTCTCGTCACGGGGCCGGTCAATCACGATGAGCACTGGGGAATTGTGCACCGATCAGGGGAAGTCGGACTTCAGGCTCGGGTCGAACCGCTCGTCTACCACAATGCCGCGATCCGAGTCGGAGATCGCTCCATCCCGCTGGTGTTTGGACAGCAGCAACAGAACTGGTTGCATTCTTTGCGATTCGACGACGGAGCAACGTTTCGAGAAATCTCGCACGGCAAAGGACGGATCTTCTGGACTTCTTATCCGGTGGAGCTCAGTGAAGATCTCGGGGCCACATCAGAGCTCTACGCGTATGTCGCGGCGCGCCTGAATCTGACGCCGATGTTTACCGGGCAAGCGCCGGTGCCTCCCGGTGTTCTCGTATTCCCCACCGAATTAGGAGATTCCATGCTTTACGTGTTCGTCTCGGACTCGGCGGACGACGCGGCGATCAACGTTAGGGATCGCGAGACTGGAGTGCCGATAACTTTTTCGCTGTCCGCCCAACATGCGGCACTCGCCCTGATCGGGAAGAAAGAGAAAGCAGTCGTGGCCAATTACGGGTACTGACGATCGTTTCGACCGTTCACAGACATGCAGGAAAGACCTGATTCCGGCCTAAGGTTGCGTCCTAGATATTAAGATTGTTCTTTAACCCGAAGAGCAATCCGACGATAGAGACGAGGTGATGCCGCTGCGCCGCTTATCCCGCAGGTGGAAGTGGTTTCTCGGAATCAGCGTGGCGATTCTCGCGCTGGCCGCGATTTGCGTGCGGATCATCATCGTCCGAGCGACACCCATTCTTCGCACCCGCGTCATCGAAACGCTTTCGACCCGCTTCAAGAGTCGGGTGGAGCTAGCTGAACTTCACGTCTGGATCGAAAACGGCATCAATGTGGATGGAAAGGGGCTCAAGATTTTCGGCGCCACTGACCCCAACCCGTCTGAAAGCGGAATACAACCGCTCGTTCAGGTCCGCTCATTCCGTTTTCAAACCGCGCTGCGCAACCTTTTCCGTGAACCGATGTATGTTGACACGGTCTTCGTAAGCGGTCTCACCCTGAATATCCCCCCGAAAAACGACCGTTCGGATATGGCCAGGCTGCGGCAGCGGGGCGGAAAAATGAGCATTTTTGTAAGCCGGTTTTCCTGCACGGATACGAAGCTCATCGTCAACACCGATAAGGCCGGCAAATCGCCGCTGGAGTTCGATATTAGCCGCTTGCAGATGCGAGACATTGGGCCCGCGCGTCCGTTGCAGTTTGATGCAAACCTGATCAACCCAAAGCCGGTGGGAGATATCCATTCCACAGGCTACTTCGGTCCCTTCAACGAGTCCAATCCCCGCAACTCAGCGGTTGAAGGCGAGTATTCGTTTACTCATGCCGACCTGTCTACTCTCAAGGGGATCGGCGGAATGCTTTCATCGACAGGGCAGTACGTCGGAACCCTTGGTCGCATTGAGGTCAACGGCGAAACCGACACTCCGGACTTCCGCCTGACGACCAGCGAACATCCGGTCCCCCTCCACACCCGGTTTCACGCCATCGTGGATGGAACCGATGGCGATACTTACCTTGACCCGGTAAACGCCCGGATTCTGGATTCGTCATTCACCGCAATCGGCAAAGTTGTGCGTGTGGAGAATCCACATGGCCACGACATCGAACTCAAGGTCAAGCTTGGTGAGGCCAGAATTCAGGACCTGTTACAACTTGGCGTTCGTACCGAGCCGCCAGTCATGACCGGCCGCATAGAGATGAATACCGACCTGAACCTTCCGCCGGGACAGTCCGATGTGGCGGATAGACTCAGACTCTCCGGCACGTTTCACGTCCTCGGCACTCATTTCACGAACGAAAAATTGCAGACCCGTGTCGACGAGCTGAGCCTGCGAAGTCTGGGCGAACCCAAACTTGTGCCCGATGCGGCGGCGATCAAAGTTGGCTCGGATTTGAGCGGGAATTTCCAGCTTAAGCAAGGCCTGCTCTCCTTTTCATCCCTTCAGTTTGAAGTGCCGGGAACTCGCGCAAAAGTGACAGGCGATTACAGCCTCGATGGCAAGACCTTTGATTTCCATGGAAAACTTCAGCTCAATGCCAAGGTGTCACAGATGACTACCGGGTGGAAGTCTCTGTTGCTAAAGGCCGTCGACCCATTTCTTAGCAAGAACGGATACGGTACTGAAGTTCCCTTCAAGATTACCGGCACGCAGTCGGAGCCCCACTTCGGTCTTGATTTCCATTCTCAAAATGACCTCCCTGAGAAGAACGCCGGAGGAGCGATGGAAGCCAAAGAGAAATAGCAGGCGCCCATACAGAATCTGGTGTATTGTCTGCTTCGCCTCATCAAAAATACCGTTCAAGGTGTAGCCAGTGAATCGTCCTCCGCTCGGTCGCTGGAAACAACCTAAGGAGGCAAGTGATGCAGAACGATTCATTAAAGCGGCTCTATATTGACGAATTAAGAGATTTGTACAACGCTGAAACACAACTGGTGAAAGCGCTCCCGAAAATGGCGAAGGCCTCAGCTGATGCGGAGCTCCGGGAGGCATTTGAGGAGCATCTGCGCCAGACATCAGAGCAAGTTTCGAGGCTGGAACAGATCTTCGAGAGTCTGAATGAGAAGCCCACCGGGAAAAAATGTCTGGGAATGGAAGGCTTGGTCAAAGAAGCGGCGGAAACCCTGCGCGAGGAGTACCCAGACGCTGTAATGGACGCGGCCGTCATCGGGGCAGCCCAACGTGTCGAGCACTATGAGATCGCCGGCTATGGCACCGTAAAGGCGTTTGCCGAATTGCTGGGCGAACATGAGCACGTTTCCCTGATCGAACAGACCCTCAACGAAGAAAAATCGGCTGACCAGAAGCTGACCCAGCTCTCCGAAAACATAAATTCGCGGGCAGAGGAAGAGAGCGAAGTGAGTGAAGAACGGGACGGGGCCCGGCACTCGAAGGCTTCGGGCAAACATTCCAAGCGAGCTGCGTAGCGACGTGGAGGGGCGCCAGCCCTTCCGCGGTTTTTCCCCCACCTTTTGAATTCGGTGTGCGAAATACCGAAATCACCTTATAGGAAGCACTTCGCTGTGGCGGTAGCTTCCTCAAAGTCGAACATTTGTAAAGTCTTCTTCGCGAAAAACTGCAATTTCCACGCAAGGGATTCCGCCATGGGCGACGGCAGTTCTCAACCGGGTTCGAATACTGGCTCGAGGAGCTGGCGAATTCTCTACCGAGCCGCTCTCTTCGAAACTGAGCGCGAAAGGATACCGCAGCGGATCGCCGAAGCCGAGCGCGCCGTTCTCGAGCGAGTGAAAGAACTCTTCTTCGACACTACCGACCACATCGAAGAAGACCAGGTTCTGGATGACGCGCTTTATGCCCTTCGCGCATTGCGCAATTGCGCTCTCTCGGAATCGAAGGCAGCGTAGATTCTTCCCCCTATATGCTTCCGGCTTCAGTTAAGGAGTTCCTAGGCGACGGAGGTTTCGATGTTGCGTGCATCCCTGTATTGTTGGGGCAACGAAGACCTCTTAGAGTGCGATTAGAAGTTGAGAAACAAAGTCGAGTCCTCCTTTATGACAAATAAGACCTCCGAAAGAGCCATCCCTGTTGACAAGCAGTTGAAACGCGCATTTGAAAGCGCGGTCCATGATATTTACCAAGTGGGGTTGACAGGCAAGGCTTCGAGCTATCGAACGCCGATTGTTCAACGTGCGGGTATCCGATCCTCAGAGTCTTATCTCAGCGCTGAGAAACGAGCTCTATCGGACGCGGCCAAAGCTTTGGCGCAGCTGTGGAAAGTGTCTCCCTCGCGGTAGGCTCAATCCGCGATGCCGTTCTTTCACAGAACGGGCGCACTCACTAATACGAGGGACGGATGTAAAGGTCGGATATTTTGTGGCTCTGTTTTCTTCCGAAGCGCCACGAACGCGGTCGCGCAAAGCATCACCACAAACAATGCGAATGCAATGGTGATTACTTTCCGGTAGGAGCGTGGATTTCCTGCGATCAAGAGTCTCTGCCTTCCAACTACCAAACCGATGAGCTGAAAAGCCCCGGGGGTATGACCTTATCCCCGGGGGTTCAACGAAACATGCTACACGGCCTTCCTTAGCGTATCGGCGCTCTCTGTTCCGCGCTGCTCCGCAGACTCGCCAGTGCATGTGCGGCAAGTCGCAACCGCCTCCCTCCGCCGCTCCCTGAGCCGGCTTTGGAATGTGTCCCAACGTCCGCCGATTCCAGATGCACTTGTACTGATAATGACTGCATCGGAGCCGGCGGGAATGATGCGATCCGTAGGAGCATCCGCGGCCTCGAGATCGGCTTCTCGCTCCGCGGCCGTGTTGACACGCGTTGATGCCGGGGACATCTTGGGTGCAGGCATCCCATGGGCTTGCGCGGCAGCACGCTCGGAATCGAGATTTCCGCTCTCTTGCAGCGTCGTCGGAGTTATATTGCGATCCGTCTCCGCCCGGTGCATCACCGGATCGGCCACCCACTTGGATCGATAGCTCCGCTCATAATTCGACCACTTGCTGTCGGACTCAAGATGGGATTCGCTATAGGGAGGAAAACTCTCGATCTGCTTTTTGGTCAGGTTGGCTTCGAAATCGTTCTCGTGTTTTGCGGAAGCTCGTAATGCCTCGGCGGGAACAATGAATTTCTTGCTGCTCAGCCAACCCCCTGTATCCACCGCAACGTAACGAATATCTCCCGTGGCGTGATCGAAGATGACGTCGTCGATTTTCCCCAGCTTTTCATCGTTGACACCATAAAGATGCGAGCCGCGAACATCTTCGCCCCACTCGGCGACAGGGCTGTCCTTCAGAGTTCCGTAATGTGCCATGCGTTCTCCTTAGAATGCTGTTTTGCGTAGGCCTCCAAACAGGCCCGGTTTTGATTCCTGACAGTACGCGCTGATGAGTATCGTTCCGCGGTGTTGGAGTAGCAATCGGCAGTTCACTGTATCGAGAATCGCCCGGCAGACAGACGTTTTAAGTTAAATCTGGGAGGGAACCGCAGGCTCGGGCTCGCGCACGGGTACATCGGGATTCTCCGGTGGATTCTCGGGCTCACGCACCGGAGGGGGCACTGGGTCGGATGGAATACGGAGAAGGCAACTGGAATTCGAAGCATTTCTTGATGGCACGGAACTCAGATGCAAAACGGAATGGAACGGAAGCTGGGTTTCGGATTTTAGCCAGAATTCCCGACCCTGCGGGAGAATTGATCACGCAGTGAAGACTTCCTTCGCGGCGACGACAGTGTTGCTGTGAATCGTGACCGTATCGTCGACTTTCTGTGCATAGCCTCCCGCGTAAGTCACCATCACGGGAATATCCCGGGCACGTGCGACCTTGAAGACTAATTCATCGCGCCTCTTGAGGCCCTCGATGGTCAAATCAAGACCTCCGAGCTGGTCTTCACGATAGGGGTCTGCCCCAGCGATGTAGCAGATCAAGTCGGGCTCGAATTGCCGAAGCCCGGAACTGAGGGCGTTATCGAGCCAGGCGAGGTAATCGTCATCGCTGATACCATCCGGCAGGTCGACGTCAATTGAAGAAGGAGGTTTGTACAGAGGATAGTTATTGTGCTGGTGAAGTGAGATCGTGAACACATCGCCGGCATGTGCGCCGTGCATGCGGGGTGGCCGGCCGGGGTTCAGTGTCGATCCCGACACCGACGGTAGTGGCACACTTTCGGTGCGGGTGCCGGCGAAAATAGCCGCCGTTCCGTTGCCCTGGTGGACATCGCAGTCGACCGTCATGGCGGTGCGAATCTTGTCGTCGCGCTGCAACCGGCGAATTGCGACCGCGACGTCGTGAATCATGCAGAATCCTTCGCCGTGATCGGGAAATGCATGATGAAATCCGCCGCCCACATTGATGCAGACCTTATCCTGGAGAGCGCGGCGGGCAGCCAGAATCGATCCGCCCGCGGCCAGCCAGAATGCTTCGACCAGGTCCCGCGAATAGGGGATTTCCATTTCCATTTCTTCGCGCTGGCTGAGCGTACCAGATCTCAGCTTCTGCACGTATTCAGGCCGGTGCACGAGAAGAATGTCGCGATCATTCGCCGGCTCCGGCTCGAGAAAATCGCCCGGCTCCGCGACACCGGTTTCAATCAAGCGATCGTGAATACGGCGGTATTTCTCGGCGGGAAAAACATGATGACCGATGGGCAGGTAATACCCGTTGCTGTAGATGAGCTTGAAGGGAAGCATTCGTACTAACAATTAGCAATCAGCGGGGCATTCAGCCAAGTGCGACCGCGAGTGATTATGATACTCGGATTAGGGGATCGACGGTTGGTTCCTGCCAGATCTAAGGCTCTTCGGGTTGGACTATCGTTTCTTGTTCGGCTCCGGAGCCACCACCGGCCGCCTCACGGGCACAATCGCTCCCTTGGAGGGATCAACCGCGGCAGTGGCGCGCGTCAGCACTTCCTGCTGGATATACTGCACAAATTCCTGTATCTGGCGCTGCATTTCCTCCATGCGTTCACGCATTTGAAGGATGATCGCCATGCCGGCAATGTTGACGCCGAGATCGCGGGCGAGCGACAAGATAAATTCAAGCCGCTGCAAATCTTCATCGGTGTAGAGCCGGGTATTCCCCTCGGTCCGCGAAGGTTTCAGCAGTCCTTCGCGCTCATACAGCCGCAAAGTCTGAGGATGAATGCCGTACATCTCGGCCACGGTCGAGATCATGTAGGCGCCTTTGGATTTGCGTTTCGTCA
>DATJOA010000045.1:0-34239 GCA_035507635.1 Candidatus Acidiferrales bacterium | reverse complement strand
CCGGTGGCGCGGCGATTCGCAGAGGACTCGTATGAAATGTATGCGCAGGATACATGGAAGGCAACGCCGAACCTGACGCTCACAATGGGACTGCGGTATTCGCTGTTCTCGCCGCCGTGGGAAACGAACGGATTGCAGGTTGGCACGAACGTGAATCTGGGCGATTGGTTCAACGCGCGCGGCGCGGGAATGCTCAACGGTGTGCCTTCGAACGTGCAGCCGCTGATTTCGTACAACTGGGCTGGCCCGGCGAATGGAAAACCGGGCTACTATGGCTGGGACAAGCATGATTTTGGACCGAAGCTGGCCTTCGCGTGGTCGCCGAGTCCGTCGGGCGGATGGCTGGAGAAAGTATTCGGCTCGAATGGACAAAGCAGCATTCGTGGCGGATTTGGCATCGTGTACGACCGTGCCGGAGAAAGCCTGGTGGACACGTTCGATCAGACAGGGTCGTTTGGACTTTCGACGCAGCTGAACAATCCGTCGGATTACGAGACATCGAGAACAGCGCCGCGGCTGACGAGTATGAATCAGATTCCGACGGTGGATAATCCAGCACCGAATGGGACGGCCCAACCGATTCTGGAACCTGCGCCGCCGGGAGGATTCCCGCAGCAGTATCCGGTGGGGCTGGGAGCGATTACGTGGGGGCTGGATCCGAACCTGAAGACGCCATTTTCCTACACCTTCGATCTGGCGGTGAGCCGGCAGTTGAAGGGAAATTTCACATTGGATGTCGCGTATGTCGGACGCATGTCGCATCGCCTGCTGGCGCAGGACGATCTGGCGATGCCGCTCGATATCGTGGATAAAGCATCGGGGATGGATTACTTCACGGCGGAACGCGCGCTGGCACAGGTGTTCCGTCCGCAGCTGCTGGCGGGAGTTTCGAATCCGACGCAGACGTTCAGTCCGAGCCAGATTTCGGCGAAAGCACAGCAGTTCTGGACGAATCAGATTCAGCCGCTGGTGCCGGGAGGCGCGTATCCGCTCACGGGTTGCACGGGCGGAAATACGCTGACGACGACGAATCCGGTGGTGTTTGCATTTGACACGTTTTGCGCGACGGCATTCAACGATTCACTGGCGCTGTACAACCTGGACTACAACGGCTTTCCGGATGCGAACATTCCCGGAGTGACTTACTACACGGCGGGCGGGCAATATTCGTACTATGCGCCGCAGTTCAGTTCGCTGTATGCGTGGCGGTCGATTGCGTGGTCGAATTACAACGCCCTGCAGGCCACGTTACGGCACGCGATGTCGCATGGCGTGCAATTCGATTTGAACTACACCTATTCGAAGGCGATCGACATCTCGTCGGATGCGGAGCGCGTTGGCCCGGCCAGCAACGGAAGCTTGCTCGGATTGAATAACAACATCATTAATGCGTGGAGTCCTGCGGAACAGCAGGGCGTGGCATCGTTCGACGCGACACACCAGCTGAACTCGAATTGGGTGATCGAGATGCCATTCGGACGAGGTAAGCCGCTCGGCAGAAGCGCGAACAAGGCGCTGGATGCGGCGATCGGAGGATGGCAGTTTACGGGCGTATTTCGCTGGACGAGCGGCTTCCCGGTAACTGTGGACAACGGGTTCAGCGCGTTCCCGACGAACTTTGAAATGGAAGGAAACGCGGACCAGGTTGCGCCGGTGCATACCGGGGTGTATCGGAATACTCCGACCACGACGCCGGGCGTGGTGAATCCGACTCCGAATATCTTTTCAAATGGTGTGCTGGCGATCAACTCGTTCTCGTACGCATGGGCGGGAGAATCAGGAGCGCGGAATCCGATTCGAGCCGATGGATTTTTCGGCATCGACATCGGGCTGGCGAAGCGGTGGCGCATGCCGTGGAGCGAGGGACAGAGCGTGCAGTTCCGGTGGGAAGCGTTTAACGTCACGAATTCGGCACGTTTCGACGGTCAGTCGGCGCTGTTGTCGGACTCGCTGGGCCTGGGTAGCGCGACTACGTTCGGGAATTATTCGGGATTGCTGACGAACCCGCGGATCATGGAGTTCGCGCTGCGGTACGAGTTCTGAGAAACGATCTCAGAATCCAGAGTCCGGCTGTCCGCAGGGGATAAAGCCCGGGATCTTTTTGGGACCTCTGCGGCAGGGCTGAAGGCGTGCCCTGTTCTGGTCATAGTGTGCCGGGGCGTTGCGGGGTATACTGCGGAGTCCATCCAGGAGTTCGGATGATGCGCAGTCTCTCCGCTTTCGCCATTCGTCTGTCCTTTGCCATCCTTGCCGCGGGTTTCGTCGCTTCCCTCGTCTGTGACGCCGTTGCCCAACAAGGCTCCGCCTTTCCGACGGTGGCCACGCCGCGTCCCTTGGTCACTCAAGCGTTGAATCTGTCGCAGACCACTGTATTGAGGGGCAACACGCATCCTTTGGCGCGGGCGCAATATGACCGCGGAGTTGCGCCCAGCAATTTGCCGATGCGGCGAATGCAACTCGTGCTGACACGGAGTCCCGAGCAGGAGAGCGCGCTTCGGAAGCTGATTGAGGATCAGCAGACGAAAGGCTCTGCGAATTATCACAAATGGATCACGCCGGAAGAATTCGGCAAGCAGTTCGGACCGTCGGACAGCGATCTGCAGATAGTAACGGGATGGTTGCAGTCGCAAGGCTTTCAGGTCGCATCGATTGCGCAGGGCAAGACGGCGATCGAATTTTCGGGAACGGCCGGGCAGGTGCAAAGGGCATTCCACACGGCGATCCATAGATATGCGGTGAAGGGCGAGTCGCACTGGGCGAATGCGAGCGATCCTGCGATTCCGTCGGCGCTGGTTCCAGTAGTGAAGGGCGTTCTCACGCTGCACAATTTTCCGCGGCATTCGAATGCTACGTTTCAAGGGCAGCCGGTGCGGGCGCTTCCGCGGCATACGCCTCCGCTGCCCCTGTTCACGTTTACGCAACAACAGACGACATATTACGGACTTGGTCCGACGGATTTCGCGACGATTTACAACGTGCTGCCCCTGTGGAATGCGGGGATTGACGGCACGGGGCAAACGATCGCGATTGTCGGGGAATCGAACATCAACCTCAGTGATATTGAAGCGTTCCGCAGCTGTTCGGATTGCCCGCGAACGATCCGCAGGTGATTGTGAACGGCGTGGATCCGGGACTGGCGGGTGACGAAACGGAAGCGGTGCTGGATGTTTCGTGGGCCGGGGCCGTGGCGAAAAATGCCACGATCGATCTGGTGGTTTCGGCGATGACGGAATCGGCGCTGGGAGTGGATCTCTCGGCGCTGTACATCGTCGACAACAATCTCGCGCCGGTGGTGAGCGAGAGTTATGGGGAGTGTGAGGCCGCGCTGGGCAACGCCGGAAATGCCTTCTACAACGCGCTGTGGCAGCAGGCAGCGGCACAGGGAATGACGGTGCTGATTTCGGCGGGCGATGGAGGATCGGCGGGCTGCGACAATTTCAACACGGAATACGCTGCCTTTGATGGACTAGGAGTTAGCGGGTTCGCTTCGACTCCCTATAACGTTGCGGTTGGCGGGACGGATTTCGATCAGACCTCTACGACCGCGCCGAATTATTGGAGCGCGACGAACAACAGCACTACCGGAGCGTCAGCGCAGTCCTACATTCCGGAGACGACATGGAATGATTCGTGCGCCGGACAGGGGATTGATCAGTGTACGAATGACAGCAATCTGCTCAACATCATTGGAGGCAGCGGGGGGCCGAGCTCGTGCTCAACGATGGACAATTCCGGCGCGTGCGTTTCGGGATACAGCAAGCCTTCCTGGCAGACAGGTACTGGCGTGCCGCTCGACAACGTGCGCGACATGCCCGACGTATCGCTGTTCGCCAGCAACGGATTCAACGGCAGTTTCTACATCATTTGCGAGCAAGACGCGACCCTCTTCGGGCAGTCGGCCTGCAGCCTCACGGATGAGACGTTTCTCGGCGTGGGAGGGACATCGGCTTCGGCTCCGAGTTTTGCCGGGATCATGGCACTCGTGAATCAGAAAATGGCGAGCCAGGGAGGAAGTTCGCGGCAGGGGAACGCGAATTACATTCTTTACAAACTGGCTTCACAGAGCGGCGCGAGTTGTGATTCGTCGACGGCTGCCGTGACCGGAAATTCGTGCATCTTTTACGACATCACGAAGGGAAACAATTCGGTACCGTGCTATCTGGATACGCCGAATTGCGGACCAGCGCCCAGTAATGGACTGGGAGTTCTCGTCGACCCGAATAATTCCGGGAATGAAGCGTGGATGACGACGCCGGGATACGATCTGGCAACGGGGCTGGGATCGGTCAACGCAAATAACCTGGTGAACGCATGGAACAGCGTGACGTTTAATCCGAGCACGACGACGCTGACGAGTGTGTCGCCGATCGGCGTTACGCATGGGCAGCCGGTGAGCTTCAGCGTAACGGTGGCGCCACAGTCGGGATCGGGCACGCCAACCGGATCGATTGCGCTTATCGCGACTCCCTCAGGACAGAGCCTGGGAATCGGCGATTATTCGTTAAACAGTAATGGAGTCGCGAGCGGATCGACGACGCTGTTGCCTGGGGGCACGTATAACGTAAGCGCGCATTATGCGGGGGATGCGAATTTCGGCGGCAGCGACTCTGCACCCGTGCAGGTCACCGTAGGCAAAGAAAACAGCCAGACGAAAATCACGCTAGTTGCATACGACGTCCTGAGCGGGTCCTTTTTCGATACGACTGCACTGCCCTATGGTTCGATCACGTTTGTGCGCGGAGACGTATCGGATGCGGCGGGGACCTCATGCATTCCGAATCCGCAGCAAACGAAGGCAGCGTGCCCGAGCGGAAGCGTGAGCTTCACAAATGACGGCAACGTGCTTGATGCAGGAAGCTATGCGCTGAACAGCCAGGGGTTCACGGAAGATCAGGGCGCCTCGGCGGATTTTCCGGCTCTGGGAACTTACGCTGTGGGAGCCAATTACGGCGGGGATAATAGCTTTAATCCGAGTTCGACGACGCTGAGTGCGGCGGTGACGCAGGGGCCAACCTGGATCAGTTTGTACTCGGATGTCGGTTACTTGAATGCCAGCGTATATTCCGGGCAGTCGTTCACGGTGGGCGCGGTTGCCTATGCGTCCAGCGTATTGAACGCACCGACCGGAAATATTACCGTGCTGCAAAATGGCTCGACGCCTTCGGGAACGTTCCAGACAATTCCGCGGAATGGGCAGTACTATCCCGATGGCTCGTTCTACATTGCTTATCTGGCAACGAATTGGACAACCGAGATCGATGCCGCCGGGTCGTATACGTTCACGGCGTCGTACGCCGGCGACATGAATTACGCTGGATCGCAGGCATCGTACACGATTCCGGTGACCGTGCTGGATACGACATTCAACATGGCCTCGCCAATTGCGAATGTGACGATCGCAGCGCCGGGGCAATCGGGAACGGCCAGCATCAATCTTGTAGGAACGGATAATTTTCCGGGGACGGTGAATATCACGTGCACGCTTCCGAGTGAGATGAAGGAAGCAACGTGTCCGACGATCAGCCAGAACATGTTTGGCCTGCCCAATGCGACGGCGCAGCTCACAATTACCACAACCGCTCCGCATCCCTTAGGGACGCAGCAGCACGCATCGTTGCAATGGGAAGGAATCGGGGTGCTGGCGGGCGTGTTCTTATTTGGCGTGCCGGGATCTCGTCGGCGCAAATCGCTGTTGATGCTGCTCCTGTTCAGCAGCGTGCTGTTTGCTGTGAGCTGCGGGGGACATAGCAGCCCGCCTCCGCCGATGGATCCGGGAACGCCGGCGGGGACTTACACAGTGAATGTGTCGGCGACTTCGCTCGGGATCACGCGGACCGGGACTTTCACCGTTACCGTGCAGTAATCGGGGATCGTTAGGCTGCGTTGCGCGGCCGAGCCGCCCGCGCACAGCCACGGGACGGCGGCGCTACTTTGTCTCAGCGAGCACTCCGGATTTTGCCGGTTCCAGATGTGCGGTGAAGTGGCGCAGGAATGGGGCTTCGTAGGTCAAGTGCATGCCGGGAATCCGCTCGCGGTTCTTCCAGACTTCGAGAATCACTTCCACGACATAGTCGATATGGCTTTGGGTGTAGACGCGGCGCGGGATCGCGAGGCGCACAAGATCCATCTTCGCTGCGTTCGCGAACATGAGTGTGCCGATTTCTACGCTGCGGATTCCTCCTTCTAAATACAACTCACAGGCGAGAGCGACTCCGGGAAACTGATCGGGCGGAATGTGCGGGAGGAAGGCGCGGGCATCGAGGTAGATGGCGTGTCCGCCAGGCGGTTGAACAATCGGCACACCTTGGCTTGCGATGTGATTGCCGAGATACGCGGTCGAGGCTATGCGATAGCGCAGATAGTCTTCCTCGAGCGCCTCTTGCACGCCGATCGCGATGGCTTCGAGGTCACGTCCGGCGAGGCCCCCATACGTGGGATAGCCTTCGGTGAGGATCAGAAGATCTTTTTCCTGCTGGGCGAGCAGGTCGTTGTTGGTGCAGAGGAATCCGCCGATGTTGGCCATGCCGTCTTTCTTCGCCGACATAGTGCATCCGTCGCCGTAGCGGAACATCTCCTGCGCAATCTCTTTTGGTGTCTTCGACCCGTACCCTTTCTCCCGAAGCTTGATGAACCATGCATTTTCGGCGAAGCGGCAGGCGTCGAAGTAGAGCGGAATGCCGTGGCGCGTGCAGACGGCGCTCACCTCGCGAACATTCTGCATCGATACGGGCTGGCCTCCACCGGAATTATTGGTGACGGTGAGCATGACGAGCGGAATGCGTTCGCGGCCGACGCGCTGGATGAGAGATTCGAGAGCGGCGAGGTCCATGTTGCCTTTGAAAGGATGCTGCGAGGCAGGATGCTTGCCTTCTTCGATGACGAGATCGACGGCTTCGGCGCCGACAAATTCGACATTGGCGCGTGTCGTATCGAAGTGCGTGTTGTTGGGGACGACGTCTCCTTTCTTGCAGGCGACGCCGAAAAGAATACGCTCGGCAGCGCGCCCTTGATGCGTGGGGATGACGTGCTTGTAGCCAAAGACCTGCTGGATGGATTCTTTGAAGTGATCGAAGCTTTTGCTGCCGGCATAGCTTTCGTCGCCTTCCATGATGCCGGCCCACTGGCGAGTAGACATGGCTCCGGTACCGGAATCGGTGAGGAGGTCGATGAGAACGTCCTCGGCGGGCAGCAGAAAAAGGTTGTAGAACGCGGACTCGAGAAGCTGTTCGCGTTGCTGGCGCGTAGTCCAACGGATGGGTTCGACGCTCTTGATGCGGAAGGGTTCGATGATGGTGTGAATGGGCATGGAATTTTCCAGTAGGATTCCATCTTTAGCCTATGAGGCGGGGTTCGGCGGAACTGTGATTGGTCGCACACTGGCCCGTGTTGGGAATCGCAGAGTTGACTGCGCAAACCGCTCACCACAGGGCGCACTGAGGATCATAGGGGATCTCGCGGTGATAGACTCGATTGTTTTGCGAGGAAAAGTTCTATGAACATTCAGCGAGTGGGAGTGATCGGCGCGGGAACGATGGGAAACGGCATTGCGCACGTGTTTGCGCGCAGCGGATACAACGTGGTTCTGTGCGATGTCGAGGAGCGATTTCTGGAGCGCGCGATGGGGACGATCGCGAAAAATCTAGAGCGCGAGGTTCAGAAGAACAAGATCACCATCGCGGATAAAGACGCGGCTCTGGGGCGGATTGAGACGATCACTGATCGCGGCAGACTGGCCGGGTGCGACTTCGTCATCGAAGCAGCGACGGAGAAATTTGATATTAAGACGGAAATCTTTCGTGATCTCGACCGCCTGATGCGGCCGGAAGTCATCCTCGCGTCGAACACATCATCAATCTCGATCACGAAGCTGGCGGCGGTGACGAAGCGTCCCGACAAGGTGATCGGCATGCACTTTTTCAATCCTGTGCCGGTGATGAAGCTGGTGGAGGTGATTCGCGGGCTGGCGACTTCGCAGGAGACGTTTGCGGCTGTGCGAGACCTTTCAGGGAAGCTCGAAAAAACTCCCGTAGAAGTGAATGATGCGCCGGGATTCGTTTCGAACCGCGTGTTAATGCCGCTGCTGAATGAGGCAATGTACGCGGTGATGGAAGGCGTGGCGACTCCCGAAGCGGTCGATGAAGTGTTCAAGCTGGGGATGGCGCATCCGATGGGGCCGCTGACGCTGGCGGATTTCATCGGGCTCGACGTGTGTCTCGACATCATGCGCGTGCTGCATGGGGGGTTGGGGGATCCGAAGTATCGTCCGTGTCCGCTGCTGATCAAGATGGTGGATGCGGGATGGCTGGGACGGAAGAGCGGACGCGGGTTTTATCAGTATTGATGGTTGTCGATCTTCGACGTGCCGGATGAAAAGAAAACCCGGGACTGGTGGTGCTACCTTCTGGCTGCGCTCTGCGGCTTTGTCACTGGGAGCATGAACGTCGCGATCAATGACCTGCTGCTGATGGCGCTGATGGTCACTGCCTCGTGCATGATGCTTGGATTGTTGCGGCCGCGATGGCCGTGGCGCTGGGTGATCCTGGTGGGAGTCTTCGTTCCTCTGACGGAGATGGCGGCAGATATTTTCCTGACCGTAAAGCCGTCGAAATCGCAGGTGTACGCGTCGTTTCTTGCATTCCTGCCTGGGATTGCGGGAGCGTATGGGGGATCGTTTATGCGCGGGGTAGTGGAGAATCTGCGGGCAGGCAAGTAACTCGTGCGTGCGAACATAACGTCTCTCCATTCCGGTCGAGATGACAATGAAGTAGAGATGACGGTAATTCGATTTACGGAGTGACTTCGAAGACGGCTCCGTCCTGATATTGGCCGCCGCTGGCGGTCACGCCGAAGAGATTGCCAGACTTATCGAGCATCAGGCCGCCGTTCGGGTTGTAGCCATCGACTCCCTGGTTGCTGAAGCTGTGCAGGATCGTTTCAGTCCAGGTACCACCTCCGGCCGGCGTCAATTCGAAGACTGTGCCTTGGCCGTCGGAGCCTCCGCCTATGGTCGCGCTGTAAAGATTTCCGGCGGGATCGAAGATGAGACCGGCATTGGGACCGGCGCCATCGGTCGCGCTGTCGTTGAAGTTGTGGAGGATGCTCTCGGTCCACCCACCGCCCGAGGATGGCGATAACTCGAAGACGATGCCGCTGTTGGAACTGCCTCCTCCGGAGGACGCTGTCCCGTATAGATTGCCTTGCTTATCGAAGATGAGGCTTCCGAAGGGGAATTGTCCGTCGCCACTCGAGAGCGTGAAATTGTGAAGGACCTTTCCGTTCCAATGTCCGTTCTGGCCGCGAACGAGTTCGAACGCGGTGCCGCAGCCGTATCTGCACGCAGAGGTCACGCCTCCACCTTCGTAGGTGAGTCCGTAGATGTTGCCGGCAGCGTCGAGAAGAACGTTTCCGTACGGAACGCCGCCATCCATGCCACCGCTGAAGGAATGCAGATTTTTCAGCGTCCAGTTGCCATTCTTGGAGGGTGATAACTCGAAGACGGTGCCCCATCCGAACTTTCCGCCGTTTACGGTTGCGCCATACAGATTGCCGTTGGAATCGAAGACCAGCCCGGCGTGAACTTGCCAGCCGTCGTTCCCCTTGAATTCGTGCAGGATGGTCTCATTCCAACTGCCATTGCCTGCGGGAGAGAGTTTGAAAATCGTTCCGCAGCCGAAGCCAACGGAGCAGTTCCCACTGCCGCCGAATTGAGTGGTGCCATACAGATTGCCGGCTGAATCGAAGATCAAGCTGCCGGTAGGAAAGAATCCATCGACGCCATCAACATTGAAGCTGTGCAGAATGGTTTCCGTCCATCCGTTGGCGCCGGGCGATAACTCATAGACCATGCCCATTTCGTAGATGCCGCCATAAAAAGTAGTGCCGTAGAGATTGCCGTTGGCATCGGAGATGACGCCAGCCTGCGGCAAGACGTCGCCGTTCGGATCGGAGAAGCTGTACAGCACGGTTTCCTGGCTCCATGCAGTAGCAGCGAGTAAAGCGATGCCGGAAAGCGAAGCGAGGATAGAAAGGAATTTCCGAAGTGTCTGTACACGCATAAGTCATCCTCCAAAGGTTTTGGACAGCTGACTTCCGCGCCGAAGAGTAGCCCCGCCTTTTCGGCCGCGCGGCAATATATCACGGGGGAAGCCGATTTGGGAGGATTCCTTGTCTGGCGATGTTGAGGAGACTAAAAGGTATCGATTAACTAAGAAGTTACTATCGATTCCACAGGATCAGCGCGTATGCTGGCGGGCATGGGTGTAAGTGTTTCCATGCTGGCTTCGGGGAGCCGGGGGAATTGCGCGATCGTGGCCAGCGCCTGCACCCGAATCCTGGTCGACGCCGGGATCTCCTGCCGCGAAACCTTCAAGCGCATGAAGGCAATCGAGCAGGATCCGCATTCGATTTCGGCGATTTTGATTACGCACGAGCACTCCGATCACATATACGGGCTCGCGACTCTGGCGAAGAAACTGAAAGTGCCGGTGTTCATGACGGGCGCGACATATCAGGCGTGGCAGCGGGCCATGCGCGATGAAAATGGCGAGAAACCGAAGCTGGAAAAATTCGAGCGATTCGAATCTGGGCATACGTTTCAGGTGGGCGATATCGCGGTTAAGCCTTTCACGATTCCGCATGATGCAGCCGACCCGGTGGGATTCACGTTTCGAGCGGAGGGGATCAAGGTAGGAATCGCGACCGATCTGGGATACGTTCCGGTGAGCGTGCGCGATCATTTACGCGGCTGCGATGTGCTGGTGATGGAGTCGAATCACGATTTGGAAATGCTGCGAGTTGGACCGTATCCATGGTCCGTAAAGCAGCGGGTGATGAGCCGGGTGGGGCACCTTTCGAACGTGGCTCTCGCGGATTTCTTCACCAGCGATTATGATAATAATGCAACGTTTGTAGTGCTGGCGCATCTTTCAGAGCAGAACAATCATCCGGAAATCGCCCGGAGAGAGGCAGAAAGAGCGCTGGCTACGCGAGGAGGGCTATTTACGAATCGCGTGCTATTAGCGTCCCAGACCGAGGCTTTAGAGCCGATTTGCCTGTAGTTGGGCTCACGTGTTTGGCTGATTTCGTACCTCCCCATGAGTCAGCAGTGCATTGATCCAATCGTAGGCAAGATCCTGGCGGGATGGCGTTACGACATTTCCGGCCTGGCGCCGGAGATGCGCGGCGATTATGAAAGCCACTTCGCGGCGTGCGAATACTGCCGCAGCCGCCAAAAAATTCACCGGATAATCGATGTTGGACTGATCGGGCTGGCTTCGGTTTCCGCCGGCATCTTCCTTCTCGCTTTTGCCGTGATTCATTACCTCAGCCCGCGCCATGCGTTATGGCTCGAGATTGGTGCGCTGTTTGGATTTGCGCTCTCGGCGTTGATCTGGCTCGGTGTTGCGGTAGCAACGCCGGCGCCGGTTACGGTGCTGGATGCGGCGAAAGAAGGCGCACGCCGCGTGCACGACCGGCTGCCTGAGGAGATACGCCAGCGACTGCCAGAAGAGCTTCGGATCAAGATTACCGGAACCTGAGCTGATGCCCCCACCCTCACGTATGTTGGCCCTGCTGCTCGTCGTGACTGTGAGTGCGGCAGTGTGTGTTGACGGGTCCTCAGGAATGTTTGTAGCGCATGAACGACATTCTGCGGGATGCCACGACTCGCAACCGATGCCGCCATCTCCTGTGCAGACGGATTACCAGTGCTGCGTGAACGGGCACCATTGGGCGACCGCGAGTGCTTCATTTTCAATGGACCGAGTCGTTCCGGAATCGCCTTTTGAACAATTGGAAGGGACTGTTGCTTTCAATGCTTCCCTTCACGCCGACCACGCCCTCATTTCTCCTTCCGACAGTCCACCCGGTTTAGTTCCTCTCCGAATCTAGCCTTTCGAGCACACCTGTCAGACTGCGGGCGGATAAGTGCCTGCTCATCTTCTTTTGGTAAGGATTGAGGTGTGATATGCGAGGGACGAAGTACGTCTTGTGGACGCTTATGTTGCTGATGGCGAAAGGCTGGGCGCAGCAAAGCAGCTCCGGCGTGAATTTGGGGAGTAGCGATCAGTATCAGGGAACGCCGATGCCGTCGATGAACATGCCGATGGAGAAGGGGCTTATGTTGCCGTCTCCGCATGAAAGTTCGGGGACGGCATGGCAGCCGGCGTCGGTCACCGGGTATGAGTGGATGTGGATGGAAAGCGGCTGGGAACTGATGGCGCACGGCGCGATCTTCATCGACTATAACCAGCAGGGCGGGCCGCGGGGCGAAGGCAAGGCCGAGTCGGTGAACTGGGGCATGCTAATGGAGCAGCACCGGCTGGGTGCGGGGACGATTTTGTTTCGCCAGATGTTTTCGGGGGAGTCGTTGACCTCTCCTCATCCGGGATTCCCCGAGCTATTTCAGACCGGGGAGACGTATCATGGCGAGCCGCTCGTCGATCATCAACATCCACATAATCTGTTTGCGGAACTCGCGGCGATGTACACACTACCGTTATCCGAAAAAATCTCGTGGGAGTTTTACGGGGGGCCGTCGGCGGAGCCGGCGCTGGGGCCGGTGACTTATCTGCATCGTGCATCGGCGGCGGAGTTGCCAATGGCGCCGTTGGGACATCACTTGCAGGATTCTACCCATACCAGCTTCGGCGTGGTTACGACCGGGGTTGTGATCGACCGGGTCCGGGTTGAGGCCTCGGCATTCAACGGACATGAGCCCAACGAACAGCGATGGAGCATCCAGCTGGCGCCGCTCGATTCGTGGTCGACGCGCGCGAGCATAGCTCCGGGGCGCAACTGGGCAGGGGAATACAGCATTGGGAAGTTGATCCATCCGGAGGCCCTGGAGCTGGGGGATCAATGGCGGCAGACGGCATCGGTTGAATACAACCGACCGCTGGCACGTGGGAACTGGGCGAGCACGTTGGTTTGGGGACGCGTTCACAAGCTGGCCAGTGGGACGAATCTGAACAGCTATTTGCTGGAATCTACGTTAGGCTTCCGTGACCGGAATTACTTATTCTCGCGGCTGGAGCTGGTAGACAAGGATGAACTCTTCCCGGAGGCGGCGACTCATCCTGCGTACCGCATCGGAGCGTATACCTTCGGCAGCGCGCGCGATCTGGTTCATAACAGAGCGTGGCAGTTAGGGCTGGGGGCTGACCTGACCTTCTATTCCAAGCCCGCGGTGCTCAATGCAGCGTATGGCGCCAACCCGGTTTCTTTTCAGATTTTTCTGCGCATGCGGCCGGGGAAAAACCAAAGGATACACTCCCATTGAGACTGGAAAAACGGTACTTTTGCGGAAGCTTCCGACGTAGAATGTCGGATAGTCCGTTCGACGTTGCGCGCAAAGTTTCATGGTTAGAGCTCTGAAATCCCTTCGAGCAATCCAGTGGTCCTTGCTGGCCAGCATTGTTCTCTACGCAGGGTTAGGCGAGATCGTGAGGCCTCTCGAGCACGCACTCGATCCGGTCGTGGCGCATTTGTTCACAACTCTGGGCGTGGCGATTGTGGGAGTGATTTTTGTCGTGCGGCGAACCATGGTATTCCGCGCGGAAGAGAGCCTGACAATCCAGCCCGACGATCAACTCAGCCTGAATCATTGGAAGACGGGATACATTGCGACATACGCCTTGTGCGAAGCCCTGGCGCTGTTCGGGCTGATTGAACGCTTTCTGGGCTGCCTGCCGCAGCAGAGTTTCCCCTACTACATTGGCGGATTCATTCTGCTGGCGTTCTTCCGGCCGCGGCAACCAGGAACCTCAGAAGCCAGGACATCCTCCGCTAGTACTTGACGTGGCAACTGGCCAAGCCGCGCTTTTCCAGATATTGCTGGTGATAGTCCTCCGCCGGAAAGAACGTGACCGCGGGGACGATCTGAGTCGCAATGGGCTTCGAGTAACGGTGGGCCTTCTCGAGGGATTCCTTGGAAGCCACCGCCTGCGCTTGCTGCTCGGGCGAATGGAAGAAGATTGCGGAACGGTATTGCGTCCCCCAATCTGGCCCCTGACGGTTGATCTGGGTGGGATCGTGGTTCTCCCAGAAAACCTTAAGCAGGTTGGTATAAGGCACTTTTTCTGGATCGAAATCGACCTCGACGGCCTCGGCGTGGCCAGTGCCGTCAGTGCAGACCTGCTTATAGGTAGGACTGTCGGTATGCCCACCGATATAGCCGACACGGGTCGAGATCACGCCCGGAATCTGCCGAAATGTGTGTTCTACTCCCCAGAAACAGCCTGCCGCAAATGTAGCCTTCTCCATGATCGATCTGCTCCTTAGAGACAATTCTCGCCACAGGACCGCCCGGAAAACCTTTGTAACCCCTTGTGGTTCGAACTAGTTCTGTGGCTTGCTCGAAATCGTGTATTTTCTCTTATTGGATGGCAAAAGGCCAGAAAAGTAACAGCTTTGTAAAAATCGGCCCACGAGGCGGCCGAGGAATTGACGAGCCCCCGGAATCACGGTAAAGTCCGATGAGGGTTTCGCAGGACAGCTTCTGTGAGTTTTCCGACCAGCCAAATCCAAGCACTGCCAAGACTTGCACACAAAGCGGCTTTTCTGGTGCTTTTGGGCATGTTCGCTGCCGGCTCCGCGTGGGCGGTGCCAGGCTTCAGCGAACCCATACGGCTGGGATATCAGACGGGCGATCAGTGGGAGCCCGCCATGGCGGCCGACGGCCATGGGCATGTGTATGTTCTGTATCCGCAGTACGGACCGGTACCGGGCTGCGCTGCCTGCACGATTCCGTCGATGACTCTGCTCACTAGCGATGATAACGGGCTATCGTGGCAGCCGTCGCGGGCGGTGTCGCCTTCCCCGAGCGGCCAGTTCGATCCGCAGATTGTGGTCGATCCTACGGATCGGCAGATCGTGTATGCATCGTGGCTACAGAACAATAAACGGGACATCATTGTGGCGCGGTCGCTGGACTTTGGGCGGACGTGGTCGTTTTCGTACGCGGAACGCGGCGAGGACGACGCCGACAAACCGGTTCTGACAGCGCGGGGAGCCGATGTTTATGTCGGCTTCAATCACGAGGAGCGGTTCTTTGTGGCGGCTTCGCACGACGCGGGCCAGACGTTTTCCGTCGTGAATGTGAACACGAATCCGGAGCCGGGATGGTCTCTCGCCGGAGGGGCGACGGTCGATCCGGCGGGCGATGTTTTCTTCGGATGGACGGAATACGCTCGCCAGGAATTGAACACCAGGCCGGTAAGCATTTATATCAGCCGCTCGACCGATGCCGGGCATAGCTGGGGCACGTTGCTGCTGGATCAGTCGAGCGCGCCTCCGGATTGCGGAGCGCAGAGCTGCGAGACTGGATTCCTCGGAGCGCAAATTGCCCTGTCTTCCGACGCCGCAGGCGCTCTTTATGCGCTGTGGAATGCAGGGGCAGGCAATGGCGGCCCGGAGCGTATTTACTTCTCGTCTTCGACAACGAGTGGCGCGACGTGGTCGGCGCGAACAAACGTTTCGGGTGCGGCCGCAACCGTGGAGCATGCGTTTCCCACAATCGTTGCGGGCGCGGGGGGAGATGTTCGCATCGCCTGGATGGACACGCGGGCTTCCGATCCGGCTCGTCCTCAGGCTCCTCTGTGGAATACGTACTATCGAAACTCGACCAACGGCGGCGCGACGTGGAGCGGGGAGACGCGGTTATCCGGTCCAGTCAGTGGATACGACTATATTCTGCCGGAGGGATTCCGCTTCCCGTTCGGAGACTTCTTCAGCCTTGCAATCGACAGCGATGGCGCCACGCACGCGGTGTGGGGCGAAGGACAGAATTACAAGTCACCGGGATCGATCTGGTATAGCCACGGCAGGTAGCCTTATTCTGCTGGCTCCGGCTGACGCGGCCGCCGGGCGAGACGGTTAGCGCCGCGAGCTACTCCAGTTGCAGGCCGCCAATCAGGTCGGCGAGCCGAGTAATATCGCGCTCGCCGCACCACTCTTCCAATTCATCCACAATTTTCTCGGTGGCGCAGGGATCCCAGTAGCTGGCAGTGCCGATCTGCACTGCGGTGGCACCGGCGAGCATGAATTCGATTACGTCAGCGGCAGTGGAAATGCCTCCCATGCCGATCACCGGGATCTTCACGGCATGCGCGGCGTCATAGACCATGCGGACGGCGATCGGCTTGATGGCCGGGCCGGAGAGCCCGGCGGTGACGTTGGCGATCCGTGGCTTGCGCGTTTCCGGATCAATCGCCATCGCGGTGAAAGTGTTGATCAGCGACAGCGCGTCGGCGCCGGCTTCCTGCGCGACGTAGGCCATCTGCGCGATGCTGGTTACATTTGGCGAGAGCTTCACGATCAGCGGACGCTGCGCCACGCGCTTCACGGTGGTAACCACTTCGTCGAGAGAGCGCGGATCGCTGCCGAACTGGAGGCCTCCATGCTGCGTGTTGGGACAGGAAACATTGAGTTCGTAGGCGGCGATGCCCTCGCCTTCGTTGAGGATCTCGATAGTGCGTTCGTAATCCTCGCGCGTATAGCCGAAGACATTGGTCATGACGACGATGTTCTTGAGCTGGCGTAGATGCGGCAGTTTTTCTTCGAGGAATGCCGGTGCGCCGATGTTCTGCAGGCCGATGGCGTTCAACATTCCGGCCGCGGTTTCCCATAGGCGGGGCGGAGGGTTGCCGATCATCGGCTCGCGCGACAGGCCTTTTACGACGAAGCCTCCGAGCTTGGCCAGATGGACGACGTCTTCGAACTCAACGCCGTAGCCGAACGTGCCGCTGGCGGCGATGATTGGATTCTTCAGCGCAATGCCGGCGACGTTTACGCTCAGATCGGAAGCCGCTTTGGCGGTCATGGATGGCCTTCTCCCGCAGGCGCGCTGTGATGTGACGGAGCAAGGGCCTCGGTGAGGACGCGTCCGATGGCGTGCGTGGGAGCGTTAATTCCCAGCAGCGATGCCAGCGTTGCGACGAGATCGACCGGCTGTGTTGTCATGCGGTACGTTCCGGGCTGAAATGCCAGCCCATAGAATGCAAGCGGCACATGCGTATCGTAATTGTAGGGCGAGGCGTGATCAGTGCCGCGAGCCGAACCGACAGTGTAAATATCTGGAATGCCCATCACGTACCAGCTTCCTTCCGGCGAATAGCTGTTCAGAAATTGATGGCCGAGAGGAGTGTCGGGGACCACTCCTTCGGCAAGCTGCGACTTGGTGTAGAAGCCACGCAAGCCGACTTCTTTCATGGCTTCGCCAACGGCGCCCTCGGCTTCGCGTTCTTTAACGTGAACTGCTCCGAAAGCATCGTCGTCCAACCATGCCAGCGGGTAATCGAGCCTGACGTAGGTCGTCGAGCGGCCGGGAGAGAATTTCGCGTTGATCGCAGAATTAATCTGCTCTTGTAGTTTGGGGTTGCCCAGGTTGGCAGCGGGAATGCGCAGTTTCTTCGCGGCATCGGGCAGAGTGGAAACACCGTGGTCGGCCGAGAGCGCGATCCAGACGTTGGCGAGTCCGATCTGATGGCCCAGGAAATTGAAGAAATCAGCGAGTTCGTGGTCAAGATCGAGGGCCATCTCATGCATCTCGGGAGAATCGGGTCCGACCTGATGGCCGAGAATATCGTTTGCCGAGAGGCTGATCGAGAGCAGGTCGGTGTCAGGACCGCGGCCGACATTCTCGTAGAGGATGAGTTGTTTGGCGAAATCGAACTCGTAATCGTTGGCGAAAGGAGTGGATCCGATTACTTCGTAGAATCCGGCGTCTGATCCGTTCTTGCCCGGGCGGTGTTCCGTCGAGCGAAGAAGGGTGCCTTCCGAATCGGTCCACTTGCGGTCCCAGTACTTTCCGGGATCGGACTGATTGAACTTCTGCACCCACTGCGGAAGATCGTCTCGATAGTAGGTAGAGGTGATGAAGGCTCCACTTTTCGGATCGATCCAATACGCGGCATCTGCCGCAAAGCCTCCGGGCAGGATGGCGGCGCGGTCTTTCAGCGAGATTGCGAACACCCGCGACTTGCCCTGAGTCGCCAGCTTGAGTTCGTCCCCGATGGTGTCGGCGAGCAGATTATGGGGAGATGCTCCGGGCTCGTTTCCAGAAAGGCCAACCAATTTCGTGTCGTCATCTTCGACCGAGGTGACCATCTTCTTCTTTTTCGGATCCCACCATTCGTTCGCAACGATGCCGTGGCCGCTGGTGTATGCGCCCGTGAAAAGAGTGGAGTGTCCGGGAGCAGTGCGGGTGTTGGCATAGTCGTAATTGCAGTTCGGAAAGTAGGCGCCGTGGTCGAGAAACAGGCGAAAGCCATTGTCTACGAATTGGTCACGATAGCGTTCGAGGTAATCTCCGCGAAACTGATCGATCACGATGACGACGACGAGTTTGGGGTGGCCGTTATAGGCAGAAGCAAAGCTGTGGAGAGGGAGTGCGACGAACACCGTAAGACAGAGAATTAGAGAGTTGAGGCGGATTGCCCAGGCGGCTGGTTTCATCGCGAATGTAGTTTACACAGCGCGAGGAAATTGCCAAAACCCGCGGAGCCATGCCGCGATCAGGCGGCCGCCAGTCTGGGGAAGATCTGGCGGAGAGCGGTCTTCCGCACTGTCAGTTTCGCGGTTTCCGCCTGCGAGGAGTTCAGAATCGAAAGCGGCTTGCTGCTTTGCGATGGGCGACTGTGGATCACTCTCAATAAGATCGCAATTGCGACGCCCAGGCCGAATGCCAGCGCAACGAAATACCAGAGCGTTGGAAATCCCAGCACGAAGATAAGCACGCTGCCCGCGGCGAAGAGAAGACCGGCGAAACCTCCGCCGAAGGAGAGTTTGTGCATCGTGATTCCGGGATGCTGCTTCTCGGTCATAGACACCTCGCTATAGTCATGATCCCACCGGAACGGGGAATACTCAATCTGGTTTCCGAAAGCTCGGGATTGCAGATGATACTCTTGCCTTCGGGTGAGAGGACGACATGCGATGCTGCGGCTGCGGGGAAGAGTTTCCGGAGATTACCGGGCCGACGCACGACTATATGCTCTCGTCACCGGGCTGCTGGGAGGCATACGGACGCGTGCTCGCGCGAGAATATGAGAGCTTGCCTCATGCACAGCTGCATCGGCTCACGGTGGATGCGTATGCGGTGCAGCATCCGGGAGTGGATGGTCGACAGGCGCGCAATTCGGTTGGGATTCACCTCTCGCGTCTCTGCCTGATCTTCGATTGTGGATCGTCCATAGAACGAGCCAATGATGCTATGCAGGCTATCACCGCGAAGAAACAGCAGTACCCGTGGCTGACTCCGCCAAACGGCTGCGGTACCGTCACTGTAAGAGACGTTCTGGAGACGCAAAATGCCTCGGATCACCTGGGCGCGGTCGAGCGGTGGGCACGGTCCGCCTGGCAAGCGTGGGCGGAACATCATGCCACAGTGCACGAATGGGTCGAAGAACTGGTGAACCGCTGATTGGCATTCCTGCAAGCATTTGGAAGACGCCGGCTCTTTCGCGGGGTGTGACGCCCGGGACGCCCTCGTTCCGCGTGCATTTCTGGCCGGTTTTCCGATACATTATTGATTCCGATGCTCGACCTGAGTTTTGTCCGTGAAAACCTGCCTTTCGTCGAAGAGAAACTGCGCCAGCGCGGGATGGACCCGTCCGCAGTGCTGAAGGATTTCCGCGAAGTCGACGCACAACGCCGACAGGCCATCACCGAGGCTGAGACCAGCAAAGCCCAGCGCAACAAGGCTTCCGAAGAAATCGCGAAACTGAAAAAAGCCGGGCAGGACGCGACTGCGGCCATGGCGCAGACGAAGGAACTCCGGGAGAAGATTTCCACGCTGGAAAAGACTGCGTCAGATCTTGACGCGCAGCTTCGCGAGATTCTGGTCGGCATCCCGAACCTTCCGCACGCGAGCGTTCCTGTAGGTAAGAGTGCCGAAGAGAACGTGGAGGTTCGGCGCTGGGGCACTCCGCCGAATTTTGATTTCACTCCCAAGCCTCATTGGGATCTTGGCCCCGAGTTGGGCGTGCTGGATCTGGAGCGCGCCGTAAAACTCACGGGCGCGCGATTCGCAGTTTATTGGGATCTGGGCGCGAAGCTCGAGCGTGCGCTGGCTAATTTCATGCTCGATCTGCATACGCGTGAACATGGATACACGGAAGTGCTGCCGCCGTATCTGGTGAATTCGGATTCAATGTATAGCACCGGGCAGCTGCCGAAATTCGCCGCCGATCTGTTCCGCGTACCGCACGGAGACAAGGATCTCTGGCTGATTCCGACAGCGGAAGTTCCGGTGACGAATCTTTATCGCGACGAAGTCATCGAGCAGGCGCGGTTGCCGATCTCGTTGACGGCTTACACGCCATGCTTTCGCAGCGAGGCTGGTTCGTATGGCAAGGATGTACGCGGAATCATCCGACAGCATCAGTTCCAGAAAGTGGAACTGGTGAAGTTTACCCGGCCAGACCAATCCTACGATGAGCACGAGAATCTGACGCGCAACGCGGAAGAGATTCTGCAGCGGCTGGGATTGCATTACCGGGTGGTGGCGCTCTGCACTGGAGATATGGGAGCCGCTTCAGCGAAGACCTACGACATCGAGGTGTGGCTTCCGGGGCAGCAATTGTTCCGCGAGATCTCTTCCTGCTCGAATTTCGAGGCCTATCAGGCTCGGAGAGCGAACATCCGCTATCGGCCCGAGGGCAAAAATAAGACGGAACTTGTGCATACTTTGAACGGAAGCGGTCTCGCCGTTGGCCGCACTTGGGTCGCGATTATTGAGAATTATCAGCAGTCCGATGGAAGTGTAGTGATTCCGGAGCCGCTGAGGCCGTATATTGGAGCCGACCGAATTACCGCGAAACGCTTCTAAATAAATTGGGCGGCTGGCAGTGGGTGGCCCAAATCCCGGTTTAGAGCTACATTCTATAAGCTGGCGCAAGGAGCGAGTTAGACTTGGCTAGAGCGGAAATCACGACTGCCGCGGCTCCAGCGCCTGTCCCCATGAACGCCTTCTGGCGAAAAATTCGCAGCTACATTCTTTGGCAGCACGAGCGGGGAACTCTCCATTACGACATCATGGTCACGATCATCCTGATTTTTGTCTTCCTGTCGCCGATGATGATCGACTTCAATGACAAACCCGTGCCAAGGGATCCGCATCCGACTGAAGTAGTGGTCACGGCTGATGCTGAGGGCCACTTGGTGTATCAGGTTGCGGCAAGCGCCGTTACGGCCACGGATGAACGATCGGTTCGGGACCAGTTGCTGCACATCATCGAGCCGATTTCGGGAGCAGTTTCGATCCTCAGTTACGAAGAGGTTCCCGACCACAACGGCAAGCTGCAAAGCTATAAGGTACTGGCGAAACGGGAGTAGAGGCGGTTCCTTCAGAATTGAAAGAGAAACTCCGAATGAAACGTTTGTCTCGGCTCTCGGTTCTCGCGTTGGCGTGCGGTTTTCTGGGTTTCACCTCGGTTCCGCAAAAGCCCGCAAACTCGGCAGACTTGGATGCCGTGCTGAAAAAAATGGATGCGGTTTCCGCCACGTTCCGCAGCACGCAGGCGGATTTTGAATGGCAGACGTATGAGAGAGCGATCGACGAGGTGGACGATGTGCAAACCGGCACGATTTATTACCACCGCACCGGAAAAGAGATCGAAATGATGGCGGAGGTAAGAAAAGACGGGCCAAGTGCCGACGCCCTCAAGGACGAACCGAAATACGTCCTGTTCAAAAACGGCAGGGTTCAGCTTTATCAGCCGAAGGTGAATCAGGTAACGGAATTTGATTTGGGCAAAAATCGGGCAGAGTTTGAGAGCTATCTTGTCCTCGGGTTCGGCGGCAGCGGGGAGGATCTGGCGAGAGAGTTCGATGTGACATATGTCGGGCCCGAAAAAATCGACGGCGTGGCGACTGCTCACCTGTCGCTCACACCAAAGTCGCTGAAGGTCCGAAATACGTACGCGCAGATCGATCTGTGGATCGATTTAGACAAGGGAGTCTCGAAGCAGCAGAAATTTATCTCTCCTCAGGGCGATTACCGGCTGGCGAAGTATTCAGACATTCAGGTGAACGGGAAAAAGATTTCGGACGAAGTATTCAAGCTGAAAACGAACGGCAAGACGCAATTTGTTTCACCCCAGGGCTAAGTTGTTGAATATAAAGGATGACAAAAATTAACTTCTAGGAATTGGACAGCGGACGATATACTGACCGCACTTCAGTTGGGTTCATTCATGGCCAAAGTTTTTACGATTACAGTCCCTCCTAAGCTGGGAAATAAGCGCCGGATTCGCACCTCCGATCCAAGATATGTCGATGGACAGCGTCTGCTCGTAGAGGCGCTTAAGTATCTGGCGCAGGACGATCCCATCAGAAATCGCTCGGCGATTGAGTTGATCTCCGAGCACGTGCGGACACGCTTCCGTATGAGCGACTCGCCGCTGGCGTAGGGCGGGAGCTTTTCGCCAGAGATCAGGATTCTTGCGTGTAAGTGAAAGGGACGGCTCGCGCCGTCCCTTTTGGTTTTTTATTCAAGCCTCAGAATGCGAAGCGGAGGGAGTATTGCATGACGCGTGGCTGGGTCAGGGTCGTGTTGTAGAGACCGAATCCAGTGATGCTGAACAAACTCTCACCGATCAGAGAGCCTGCTGCATCGAAACGCACCGAGTTCGTGGCGTTGAACACTTCCCACGCAAACCGCAGACTCTTGCTCTCGGTCAGGTTCCATGTTTTCGACAGGCCCGGATCGAGCCCGAAGAAACCCGGTCCGCGGAAGTTGTTGCGCTGTCCAGCTTCTCCGGGATAGGTTGCGCGGAACGTTGTATTGCCTGCCGAATCAGGGATGCAGGCGCACGTGATACTTTGCGGATTCTGGAAGACGCTGGGGCTGCCATTCGACATAAAAACGCCGGTCTTCGGCTTCGGCCCCGTCAAGATTGACGATCCTTCCAACTCGAAATTGGTCGACCAACCGTTGCCAGCCTCGACTGAGAATGGAAATCCACTCGTCCATCGGACTAAGCCGTTCAAGCCCCATCCACCGAAGATTTCGTCAACCAGCTTGCTGCTCCCGCCTCCGAAGCGGCGGCCGTGTCCAAAGGGCAGGTCCCAAATCCAGTTGGAGTTGATCTGATGCGTGGTGTCAAAGTCAGACAGCGCGCGCCACAGGTTAGGAGAGAACGCATTGATAACCTGACTGTTGTAGGCAAGACCGGCGGATTCAAATCCATTCACACGCTCGGCGTTCGAACCCACGTCAATGGATTTGGAATAGGTGTAATTGAAGTCAAACTGCAGTCCGGCAGCCATTGCGTGTCTGAGCGTGAGTTGGAGTCCGTTGTAGTTGCTGTTGCCGCGCGTCTGCCAGCCATAAAGTGAAGAGAATTGTGGCTGATAGTACTGGAACGGAGTGCCCGCGGGCCCGACATAGCCCCCCAGCGAATTCGAACCTGTTCCAGCACAGGCCGGGAAACAAAAAGCATCCATCAGTTCAAGAGAAAGGGTCTCGTTGCCCAGATTGCAATACCACTGATCATAAATATTCTGAGTGGCTGTCGGATTCGAAATGCTGGCGGAGTTGGGTGCACAGCCCGATGCACCGCCCGCGCCGGCGGCCTGGGGGAACATGTTTTGCCAGTACGGAATGCTGGTCACGCTCGGATCGTCTTCCGCCACCCCCTTATACGCGGCTTTCGACAACATCTGGGCCGCTGCAAAGTAGTCGGTCTTGCTCGCCGGATCTACGAGGTCGAGCGGTTGGGACAGGTCGATTTCCTGCAACAGGTGGTGGGCAAAGCGTCCTGTGTACGTGGCCTCAACTACGAAATTGTGGGGAAGTTCGCGGGTGATCGAAAAATCGATAACATGCGAATAGGGAGTTTTCAGGTGGTCGTCGATTCCCCAGGCAATAGCTAAGCCGTAGGTGTTTGGGTCGTCGGAAGGGGTGTATGGGAAACCATGCGGTGCGGGTGAAATAAGCGCTGGCGGCAGATTGGCGGCGCCCAGTAGACCGGCAAAACGCGGCGCCGTGTCAACACCGACGACGCCTGCCGGATTGCTGACTGTGGTGGTCAGCCCCCAGGAACCTTGCCGATCAAAAGTATTCACGACACCTTCGCCGAAGTGGTCGTAATACATCCCATAGCCGGCACGAATGGAACTTTTGCCGGCATCTCCGAAAAGTTTGTGCAGAAACCCACTGGCCGCATGGGGCGAGTAAGCGACGGCAAACCGCGGAGCGAGGTTCTTATAGTTCCAGGCCCAATACGGCTTGCCTCCGTTCGCCTGGCCAGAGAGATTGAAACTTAAATCCGGCTGAACGACATTGCCCTGGTACATACTCGTCCAGCGATTCGTGAACCATTGATGCATGTCGACAGTGGGAGAAACCTGGTTGCCAGCGTTCTCAAATGGCGGCTGCAACAAGGAGTACCGCACGCCGTATGTAAAGGTCAGGTTCGGAGTCGCATTCCATTTGTCTTGCAGGTACATTTCGCCTTCGAAATTCTGGAAGTGGCGCGCAACCAGATCCCCATTGGGGATAATGTTGGCGTTCTTGTCCTGGTTCGAAACTGTATAAACCTGGCTTAGGAGGCCTGTCACCTGCACTGCGGCAAAGTCATAAGAACCGCTGAACGAGCCGTCTACAAGAGGGAATGTCGAGTTCAATGAAGGATCGAGACTGACACCTTCATTGGCAATGAACGAGGGATTCATCCAGTAGAGGTTCGCGAAACCGCTAGAGATATTCTGAGCATTGGACTGGCGATTGTTGTGAATGAGCCGCCAATTCGTGCCCAACTGAATTGTGTGCTGACCCTTGGTCCAGGAGATGTCGTCGATGAAATTGTGGACTGGAACGTTGGTAAGAACGGTCGAGGTCAAACCAATGGTGTCATCCAGACCGCGAATGCTGTTGAAGTCTTGATTGTTCAGCCCGACGTTTCCCAAGCCCTGACGAATAAAAGCATAACGGAAATTGTTGATGAGATTGTTTCGGACAATCCAGGTGTAACCGGCTGCAATACCTTTGCTGTTGTTGGTCAGGGCTTCATTAGGAGGCAGTCCAGGGAATTGTGGAGGATCCAGAGTCTTGTCGTTTTGCAAGTTCCCACGAATGAACAGCGAGTGATTGCCATCGGCCGAAATCTTGTAGTCCAGCTTAAAGATATACGTATTCAGGCTGGTTGGGTTATTGCCGGGGAATGTGTAGCCAGATGAATTGAGCAGGTCGCCGCTTCCATTAGCGGCATTACCGCAACTGGGGCAGTTCGGGGAGGGATAGTGCGTGTAAAGAGCACTCGGGTTTGCACCGCCGATGTTAGCGAGCAGCCCGTTGGGACCCGGTCCGGCGGGATTTCCTGGTGTTGGCGGACAGGTCGTCGGCGACTGGCTCGCGCAACCGGTGCCCGGCGGGTTGCCCTGGTCCAGAGATGCCACGCCTGAAGGAGTGAGAGTTGTGACCAAGTCCGTTCCGAAGCCTGGGACGCTGGCCACCGAAAAGTACTGATTTCCTCCGCTACTTCCGGAATTGCCGTCGAAACAATTCGGATCAGAGCCGGGGTTGCAAAGATATCTCAGCTCCCCGGCGACAAGGCTCGGGGTAGGAATCACTCGATTGGTCTGCACCTGGTCGGCGGTACGCTGGCCTTCATACGCGGCGAAGAAGAACAGACGGTCGGTTATGATCGGGCCACCAATTGTTCCACCGAAAGTATTTCGCAGGATGTGCTGGGGCCGGTTCGGAAGGCCCTGGCTCAATTCTGATGCCTTATTAAAGTAATCGTTCGCTACGTCGAACGTCGGGCGGTGATATTCGTAAAGTGAACCGTGGAAGCTGTTGGTGCCACTTTTCGTGACGAGATTCACTTGCGCGCCTGACGAACGACCCGACGCTGCGTCGTAATTACCGGTTGTCACGCGGAATTCCTGCAAGGAGTCGAGCGTTGCCCGCATGGCGCCCTCGAATGCGTAGCCTTCGAGCTGATCGTTATCGTCCAAACCGTCCAGGGTAATGTTCGTTTGGTCGCTGCGGGCGCCATTTACAGCACCTCCGCGGCTGTCGTTATCTTGCTGCTGGTCTGTAGTTCTGCCGATATACACAACCCCCGGCTGCAAGCTCAGAATTGAAACGGGGTCGCGTCCTTCGGAGGGAAGGTCGGTAAGCTGCCGCGTCCCCATGTTGTTGCCGAGCGTTGCGTCGGTGGTGTTCACCATCGGCGCCTCTCCCGAGACGTCGACGATTACCGAACTTCCCTTCACCTCCAGAGTCATGTTTACCGTGGCGGGGCTGCTGACTTGCAGGACGAGATTTTCCCGGCGCGTGGTCGCAAAGCCTTCGGCCGTCACGGTCAAGGTGTAGGTGGACGGGGGGATCTCCAGCATCTGGTATGTCCCCTGGGCATCCGTCTTGACGGTTCGGGAATATCCGGTCGCCTTGTTCTCGATGGTAACCGTGGCGCCCGCCAGCACTGCGCCCTTGGCATCGGAAACCGTGCCACGTACCGATGTTGTGGCCGATTGGCCGAGAGCAAGCGTTCCACAAGAGAGGAAGGTGATAAGCAGGACTGCCACATGCCATGAGCGCGAACGCATAGGAAGCTCCCCTCGCCCGTTTTTGGGGCGTCGTATTCCGTTTACGTTTTGCCCAGGAGTTCGGACACAACTGCGACCCTGGGGACCCCGATGGGCCGCTATTGTGCAACTTCAACGTTGCGTTGTTCAAGTTGAATCTGCGTCCGGTGGCTATGGATATTTATGCGCGGCGATGAAACAGTGCCGACGCCAGCACTATGACCGCAGGATACATTTCGAGAGTGTAGCGAGGCTCGGGATTTTCGAGGCTTCCAAGAAACAGCGAGCGCACGAGCAGAAATAAAACGAATAAGCCGATGCCAAAAAATGCGCGGGCGCGAACCAGTCCGGCCGCAGCCATGAGCAGGTAAATGAGATTGATGACTCCGAATGCGATGCTGAGAGTAAGCCATCGAGGATCGTCGTTAAACTCCCACCAGCGCGGATCCGAGGGGAACAATTCGGTACGAGGTCGCAGCCACATGTCGGTGATTCGCACCAGCGGAAGCCAGACGTAGTATCGAAGCGGTGACGCATGAATTCGCTGCGACGCTAATTTGCCGAAGCGCGCATCGAGTTCCGGGGTCAGATCATGATTCCGGTTGTACTCGTCGAAGAGTTCCGCGGTGAGTTCGCGCTGTTGCGGCGAATCGAAAGCCCTCCGTGGCAAGCGGTTTATGTCGATGTCCTCGCCGGGAACATTCCAATAAATCTCTTCCACAGAGACGTATTCGGCCGTCCAGGTCTTGACCCAGCGATTGAAGCCGGCCATCACGGGATCTTCAGAATCGTTCGCGTAGCGGGGAGCAAGCGGCTGAAAACGATGGAAGGTATGCAGGTTGCGCAACGTCCATGGAATCAGGGGAGCCAGCGCCCCGATCGCAACCAGAACTCCGGCGAGAAGGATTCTCGCAGACATCAGCGCCGGACTGGCATTCCAGCCGTGAGCAATCTTGCTGCGCACAAGGAGCCAGAGCAAGTAGGCTCCAATGACGGCTAATAGAATTCCTCCATCAGGGCGCAGCAGAATCGCGCCCGCGATGGCGAGACCGCAACCGAGCCAAGCCAGCCATGAACGACGTGGCGGACCACCGATCTCCAAGCCGCGGAAGACCAGATCCAGCGCGAGAGCGGTAAAGAATATCTCGAGGGTTTCGGTGAGCGCAGTCGCCGCATAGTTGGCCAAAAAAGGGCAAAGAGCAGCAAGAAGAAATGCCGCGCGCGCAGCAGGTTCAGAAAACAGGCGGCGCGCCATGTCGGCGATCAAGAAGCACGTCGCCAAGTCGAATGCAACCTGAATCAGCAGAACGGCCCGAAAATTATCGAGCCCGAAAATCGTGAAAACGGCTGCCAGGAACGCCGGATAACCGGGCAAACGCGAGAGGGTGGGCATGATCCGGCCGGAGTTCGTGATCGCATAGATGCCATGCTGCAGCCAGTTCTTCGCGATGTCGGCGTAAAGCCGGGAATCATCCACTACGGCCGGAAAACGGAAAACCAGAAAAAGCCGGAGCGCCAGAGCCGCCAGGCTCGCGCCCAGGTAGAACCGCAGCCCGCTCCGCTCCCTGCCCGCCCGAGAGAAATCCTCCACGGAGCGAATGATACCGCTTTTCGCGGCAATCCCGGAGTCCGGAAAATGCATCTTACGAGCCCAGAGCAGTCACTCACCCTGCCTCTTCGGACAATTGACCGTGTGCCGCGCGCGGCATACGATGAACATTCGTCCTTGCATGGCTGAACCAGTCTTTTATGATCCGCGACGCGCCCGCTGGAAACGCTTGCGGCGCACCATCGATGTGGCGGCGGTGTTACTCTCCGCGCTCATCGTGGTTTTTGTCTATACCGCCATTCGTGATGAGCATTTGCCCGAATTGCTTTTTTATCCCCAGAGGCGGAACTTCAAGGCATTAAAAGAGAGCGAAAAACAGAAGGCGCGCGAACGAGTGAAGAAGGCGGTAGCCCGCTCGCACCGGAAGTCCAAACTGGCTGCGTCGCAGGTTACGCTGAACCAGGAGGAAGGGATTCGCGCTGCGTTCTATGTGCCGTGGGATGCCGCCAGTTTCTCGTCGTTGCGTGATTATGCGCGTCAGATCGACATTCTTTTTCCGGATTGGCTGCATGTGCTTACGCCGGACGGCCACATCCAGGGTGTGGACGATCAGACAAACAAGTATTTCCAGGTAATCCAGGGAAGCTCGGTCCTGCCAGTGGACGACCGCATCATGCCGTTCCTGAAGACGGAGGATCCGAGCATGGAAGTCTTCCCCATGGTGAATAACTCCGATGGGGTGGACTGGATCGACATCAGCGCATTCCTGAATAACCGGGATTCGCGCTCAGTTTTTCGCCAGCAGATTGATCAATTTCTCGCGTCGGGCCGGTATCACGGCCTGATCATCGACTTCGAGACGTTTGCTCCCGAGGGGCAGCCGGGATATTTGGCGCTGCTGCAGGAGGTTTCGAGCGATCTTCACACGCGCGGGATGAAGCTGTACGTGGCAGTGCCCCCGCATAATAGCGAATATAACTATCCCGCCCTGGCGGCCGCCGCCGACGGCGTCGTCCTCATGAACTATGACGAGCACTACCCCGGCGCGGCATCGGGACCAGTAGCGTCGCAGGATTGGTTCGTTGAGAACCTGAAGTATGCGGAGACGGTGATTCCGAAACAGAAGATCATCTGCGCCATCGCGAATTACGGTTATGACTGGGTGCTGAAGCCGAAAAGCGGCACTCTGCCGCCCGAAGACCACGACCACACCGTCAGCGTGCAGGACGCCTGGCTTTCCGCGCGCGATTCCGACGAGGACGTGAACTTCGATGACGACGCAATGAATCCGCACTTCAGTTACCTCGATGAGCACAATCACCGGCACGATTTATGGTTCCTCGACGGGGTAACGGCGCTGAATGCAATGCGGTCAGCACAGAATCTGGGCATTCAGACATTCGCTCTCTGGCGGCTAGGGAGCGAGGATCGCTCGCTATGGAAAGTGTGGGATGTGCCTGGCGATCCCGGGGCGGTCGACAAACTCAAGGATGTGCCACCCGGCGCCGACGTAGACATGGAGGGCCAAGGGGAGATTCTGCGAATCGAAGACAGGCCCGCCCACGGCACTCGAGACATCACATTTGACGCCAACAGCAAGATGATTACGGACGAGGTCTTCCAGAATCTCCCCGAGCCATACCGGGTTGGCCGCTATGGTTACAGCCGCAACAAGGTTGCGATTACGTTCGATGACGGGCCTGATCCGGACTGGACCCCGAAGATCCTCGACGTCCTCAAGGAGAAACATGCGACCGCCACGTTTTTCCTGATTGGAATTCAGACCGACAAGTTTTCTGGCCTCGCGAAACGTATTTACAACGAAGGCAACACGATTGGCAACCACACCTTCACCCATCCCGATGTGAGCAGTATTTCCACTTCGTATATGAAAGTGGAGCTGAATCTTACGGAGCGGCTGTTTGGCAGCCTGATGGGAATTCGCGCAACGCTGATGCGGCCTCCCTACGCGATTGATGAGGAACCCGATACGGCGGACGAAGTGCGTCCGCTCGAGATTCCGCAGGAGATGGGATATATCACCGTCGGGAATCGGATCGATCCCAACGACTGGAGCGAGAATCCGCGCCACTCGGCCGAGCAGATCTCATCGTACGTGCTGGCTCATTTGCCGCCCTGCAAGGTAGAAGATCTACGCTGCGGAAATATCATTCTTTTGCATGATGGCGGTGGAAACCGTGAGCAGACAGTGCGGGCATTGCCGATGATCATTGACGGCATTCGGGCCCGCGGATATGACATTGTGCCCGTCTATGCCCTGCTGGGCATGGAACGCGCCGACGTGATGGCACCTCTGACGCGCGGCGAGCGCTGGGCCGCACGGTTGGACCGGCTTGGGTTCTGGTTCTTCGATGCGGGCATTGTTGGGATCACATGGATCTTCATTATCGGCGACCTGCTGATGACTGGACGGCTGCTATTTATTGGCGCGGCGGCCATCTACGATCGCCTGCGAGAAAAGATTTTCGGCAAGCCTGCCGAAGTGGCTTCCTACAAGCCAAAGGTCGCCGTGCTGATTCCTGCCTATAACGAGGAGAAGGTCATCGAACGCACGGTGCACGCGGCCTTGAATTCCAATTATCCGAACCTGCGCGTAATCGTCATCGATGATGGCTCGAAGGACCGGACGCTGGAAGTTGCTCGCAATGCGTTTAAAGGGGAAGCCGCTGCCGGCCGGGTTCTGATTCTGACGAAGAAGAATGCAGGCAAGGCAGAAGCGCTTAACTACGGCATCCAACACATTGGCGATGCCGAGCTGTTTGTTGGTATTGACGCCGATACGATCATCGCGGCGGATGCGATCTCGCGACTCGTGCCGCACTTCATCAATCCCGAGGTGGGCGCAATTGCGGGCAATGCCAAGGTCGGCAATCGAGTTAACTTGTGGACGCGCTGGCAGGCTCTGGAATACATCACCAGCCAGAACTTCGAGCGACGCGCGCTGGATGTTCTCGGCGCGGTCAGCGTGGTGCCGGGCGCGATCGGAGCGTGGCGAGTCTCGGCCGTTCGCGAGGCTGGCGGATATCACACGGATACCGTCGCCGAAGACGCAGATTTGACGATGGCGCTGCTCCGGATGGGCTATCGCGTCGAGTACGAGGACATGGCGCTCGCATACACGGAAGCACCGACAAACGCCAATGGTTTGATGCGGCAGCGCTTCCGCTGGTCATTTGGAATTTTGCAGGCCGTGTACAAACACCGCGATGTAGTTGCTCGCAAGGGCGTGCTGGGATGGATCGCCTTGCCCAACATCGTTATCTTCCAGATTCTTCTGCCGCTGGTATCGCCGCTCATCGACATCATGTTCGCGCTGGGCACGATCTGGTATTACATCCAGAAACATTTCCATCCGGACTCGACCGACCCGGCAAGTTTCCACAAACTTGTTCTGTTCTTCTTCGCGTTCCTCGTTATTGACTTCCTGGCGTCGGCTATTGCGTTCGCGCTGGAACGCCGCCGTACCGACGACAAGGAAGATGCGTGGCTGCTGAGCCAGGTCTGGCTGCAGCGCTTTGCCTATCGTCAGCTATTTTCTGTGGTGCTGTTCAGAACGCTGAAGCGCGCGCTCGAAGGACGCAAGTTCGCCTGGGACAAGCTTGAGCGAACCGCCGCGGTGAAATACGTGCCGGCAGAAACTGCCGACCGCGATCACGTCAACGTGCCGTAGGAACTCGCATTCGCCGCAGTGACCACGGCGCGATTCAACAACTGATATAGGTTTTCTGATAGAGCGTCGTAGCGGGGCTGCGTCGCGGCATCGAAGGTTTGGTCATTCCACGACCCCATGCCACCAAAGACCCACGCATCCTGACAGGCTGCGAGTAGTCTGCAGGCGGCAACAGGCAGGATCTCGGGGCGGCACAAATCGCAGTGATACTGATCGGAATAAGGGGGATCAGAGTGCAGCCGCGCCCGGGCTGACTTGAAGAGATCGGCGAAATTGTCGATTTTTTGCGAGCGCGCAAATTCTTCGACCTCGAGCAGATTTTGTTCGAATTCCTGTGAGAGCTTGTCCAGGCTTTCGAGTCCCTGCGGTTGGATCGGCGGCTGATCTTTCGCGATTCTGGCGTAAGTCACACGCCATATCTTTCGGTCCGCGCGCGCTCGATCGCCCACTTGCCAGCGACCTTCCCAAAAGTCAGACGTGCCGGAGTGTTGCGCTTCGATCAACCATCTCCCGCCACCGCCAACGAAGCCGACCAACATGCGATCGGGAGTCTGCGTCTGACCGGACACGCCGTACTGCATTCGCAGTGTGTCGATCCCCTGCTTGTGCAGACCTTCGAACCAGGCAAGCGTATCAGTAGCAAAGGGCTCCTCAATCCACTTGCCGCCGTCATTGCCCAGATCGACGAAACGGACGTACTCGCAGTATTGGAACGTGCTGTTTCCCGGATAGAAATCGACCACCGCACCTGGCCGAAGCAGAAACGCATTCCCATAGATCGTCAGCGCGGCAATCTGGGCGATGGACGTTTGCATGAGCAGCCGTCTCTAGCGGAACAGCAGCGGCGCAAACGCCGCCAGATTCCTGCGCCAGACCATCCATGTATGCATGCCGGGCGTTTCGATATCGGTGTGCTCGATTCCTTTCTGCTTGAGCCATTCGCGGAGATTGCGGTTGGGAGTAATGAGACGATCCTCGGTGCCGCAGGCGATCCATAGAAGTTTCAGACGCTGGTTGGCGTTGCTGTCGAGGTTGGGGAAGTCTTTTGCGAAATCGCCCGGAATGCCCCCCGCGCTGAAAGAGCCGACCCATGCGAACTTGTCGAGATTGTTCAGCCCTGTTAGCAGCGATTCCGAACCGCCCATCGAAAGGCCCGCAATCGCGCGGGATTCGCGGTCTCTCTTGATCCGGTACTCACTCTCGACCTTGGGCATGACCTCAGTCAGAAGAGCATCGCGGAATTTCGTAATATTCTCATCTCGGATGTCTTGTCGGTTCCACACACCCCAACCAAGCGTGATCATCTGCATGGTGCCGTAACCGAGCGGCATGACGACGATCATCGGCTTCGCTTTTCCCTGCGCGATCAGGTTGTCGAAGATGACGTTCGCACGTCCGACAGCAGTCCATCCGCTGGCGTCGTCGCTGTATCCGTGGAGAAGATAAAGAACGGGATACGCCGTCTTTGCGCTTGGGTCGTAGCCGGGCGGCGTGTAGACGTAGTAGTCGCGGTCATCATTCGCCACCGTCGAATGATAGAAGTGATGGTGAATCTCGCCATGCGGCACGTCGTTCAATTCCCATGGAAGCGATGCCGGGCCCGGCACATGCACCATATTCTCGGTGTTGAGCAGATTCGGCTTCAGGAGAGCGTTGTACGGATCGATATAGCGCACGCCATCGGCGACGAAGGAATATCCGTAATAGTCCGGGGACCACGGCGGAGTGTTCACGGTCCAGACACCGGATTGGTCCTTCTGCATCGCGAACGGTTCCGTAATGCCTTCGCGCGTCACTCTGACCTCTTGCGCGTTGGGAGCGCGGAACCGGAAGGTCACGCTGTTGTCGGAATGCACTTCTGGCGTCATCAGCCGTGGCGGCGGTGCCTGCGGCGGAGTTGCAGGCTTCGTGTTCTGGGCGAACGTAGATGTCGAGAGAAAGCAGACAATAATCAGGAAGAAGTAAAGCTTCATTGGTATGGGCCCCCAGAATCAGAATGAGTGCAGCCCATTGTATAAGGCGATGAGACTCGGCACCACAGACCAGTCGAACAGTTATTTGCCGGACGCGACGTCGATGCGGGCTTCGGCGCGGTGCAACGCGTTGAGGGCGCGATCTACATCGACTTCCGTATCACCGCTGGCGAGACGTTGTTCCGCGCGCTGCTTGGCTTTGCGGGCGCGATCGATGTCAATCTCGTTCGGACGCTCCGCGGTCTCAGCCAGGATCGTCACTTTATTCGGGAGAACTTCGGCAAATCCCCACGCCACAGCGAGTTTCTGTTCGGTGGAATTCTCCCGGTACTTAATCTCGCCGACGGAAAGCTCGGTGATAAGCGGAGCGTGGCCGGGAAGAACGCCCAGATAGCCGTTCTTGCCGGGAATCTGGATCTCCTCAGCCGCCGTCTCAACCATTTTCTTTTCCGGCGTAACGATCTCGAGTTGGAAGACCTCTGCCATTAGTCGTT
>DATJOA010000044.1:0-8315 GCA_035507635.1 Candidatus Acidiferrales bacterium | reverse complement strand
CGCCCTTCATTCCTGTATACATATCCGTCCCGTGAAATCCATCGCAAGTTTTCTCTGGAGCTCTCGATGAAAGCCTTCGCCCTCTTCCTCCTCACTCTGTTTGCTTTCGGACCGCTTGCTGTCGCCCAGTCCTCTTCGACGCCCGCGCCTCAGGACAAAGACGCTGACAAAAAAGTCACCGCGAATAAGAAGACTCAGAAAAAAGAGCAGCCGAAGAAGGAGGAAAAGAAAGAAGAGCCGAAGGAAGAGAAAAAAGGCGGCATGACCGCCGACACATTCTCGGGCCTGAAGTTTCGCCTGATCGGTCCGGCCGTGGCCTCTGGACGCGTGATGTCGATCGCGGTCAATCCGAAAAACAAATTCGAATACTACGTCGGCGTGGCTTCCGGCGGAGTCTGGAAGACCGTGAACGATGGCACGACATGGACTCCTCTGTTCGACTCCGAAGGCTCGTATTCGATCGGCTGGGTGGAAATGGATCCGAACGATCCGTCCGTCGTCTGGGTGGGATCGGGCGAAAGCAATTCGCAGCGCAGCGTTTCTTATGGCGATGGAATCTATCGCTCCGATGATGGCGGCAAAGATTGGCAGAATCTCGGGCTGAAGAAGTCCGAGCACATCGGGCGCGTTGTGGTCGATCCACGCGATTCCAAGGTCGTCTATGTCGCCGCCGAAGGACCGCTCTGGGGACCGGGCGGCGATCGCGGACTCTACAAGACGACTGATGGCGGCAAGAACTGGAAAGCCGTCCTGACCATTAGCGAAAACACCGGGGTCGTCGATGTCGCGCTCGATCCGTCGAATCCCGATATCGTCTACGCGGCAGCCTATCAGCGCCGACGCCACGTTTTCACGCTGATCGATGGTGGGCCCGAGAGCGCCATCTACAAATCGACTGACGCAGGCGCCACGTGGAACAAGCTGAAATCCGGCCTGCCCAGCGTCGATCTTGGACGCATCGGCATTACGGTTTCTCCCGCCGATCCGAATGTTGTTTACGCCTCCGTCGAAGCCGCTGACGGCAAGGGCGGCATCTTTCGCTCCGACGACAAAGGAGCGACCTGGGAGCGCCGCAATGAATTCGACGCCGGAGCCATGTATTACGCGCGCATCGTCGCCGATCCGAAAAACGTCGATCGCATCTTCGTCATGAATGTCGGCCTGCGCGAATCCACCGACGGCGGCAAGACGCTCCACCACGTCAACGAAGTTAACCATCACGGCGACAATCACGCACTCTGGATCGATCCGGACAATACGAAGCACTGGCTGCTCGGCTCCGATGGCGGCATGTATGAAACCTGGGACGACGCGAAGAGTTGGGAGTTCAAAGCGAATCTGCCGACGGTGCAGTTTTACGACGTCGCCGTCGACAACGCGCAGCCCTTCTACCACGTCTGCGGAGGCACGCAGGATAACTTCTCGTGGTGCGGCCCCTCGCGCACGCGGAACGTCAATGGCATCATGAATTCCGACTGGTATGTCACCACGGGCGGCGACGGATTCCGCTCGCAAGTCGATCCCGTTGATGCGAACACGGTCTATTCCGAATCGCAGTATGGCGTGCTGGTGCGCTACGACGTTCCGACTGGTCAGGAACTTGTGCTGCAGCCGCTGGAAGGGAAGGGCGAGCCGCCGCTACGCTGGAACTGGGATTCGCCCATCATCATCAGCCCGCATTCGCACACGCGGCTGTACTTCGCAGCAAACAAACTTTTCCGCAGCGACGATCGCGGCGATACATGGAAAGCCATCTCCGGCGATCTCACGCGGCAGATCGATCGCAACAAACTTCCGGTTATGGGCAAAGTCTGGAACGCGGACGCAGTCGCGAAGAATCAATCGACATCGTTCTACGGAAATATCGTCGCGCTCGCGGAATCACCGAAAAAAGAAGGCCTGATCTATGTCGGCACCGACGATGGCCTGATTCAGGTCACCAGCGATGGCGGTGCCAATTGGACGAAGTACGAGAAATTCCCGGGCATCCCAGACATGACCTATGTCAGCCGCCTCGCCGCATCCACTCACGACGAGAACACCGTCTATGCTGCCTTCGACAATCACAAGAACGATGATTTCAAGCCGTATCTGCTGAAGTCGATCGACGCAGGCAAGACCTGGGCCTCGATTGCCAGCGACCTTCCCGAGAATGGTCCGGTTCTCGCGTTCGCCGAGGATCCCGTCAATGCCAACCTCCTTTTCGCCGGAACCGAATACGGCGCTTTCTTCACGATTGATGGCGGACATCACTGGGTCCAGCTGAAAGGTGGCCTGCCCACGATCGCTGTGCGCGACATGGTGATCCAGGCGCGCGAGAGCGATCTCGTGATCGCCACGTTCGGGCGTGGATACTACATCCTCGACAACATCATGCCGCTGCGGCAGATGAAGCCCGAGTCCACCGAGCAGGCCTCAGCAATGTATCCGGTAAAGGATGCGTTGCTCTACATCGAGCGCCATCCCTTGGGCGAACCGAACCACGGATTTCAGGGCGACGCGTTTTATACGGCCGAAAATCCGCCGTACGGCGCGGTTTTCACCGCGTACCTGAAAGAGAAGATCAAGACGAAGAAAGAGAAGCGCCAGGAAGCAGAGAAAGAGGCTGCGAAGAAAAATCAAACGGCTCCATATCCTTCGATCGACGAGCTGCGCGCCGAAGCGGAAGAGCCCAAGCCGCAACTTTATTTCATCGTTTACGACGAGAGCGGCAATCCCATTCGCCGTGTCGATGGCAGCACCGGCAGCGGATTCCAGCGCATCGCGTGGGATCTTCGTTATCCTGCGCCGCAGATTGCGCATCCTCGCGAGGGCAGGGAAGAGGATTTCCCGGACTCCGCCGATCTTGGTCCGCTCGTTCTCTCGGGAAATTATTCCGTGCGGATGTTTGAGAACATCGACGGGAAGATCAGCGAAGTCGCCGAGCCTCAATCATTCAAAGTTGTCACCGAAGGCTTGGCGGGAATGCCGGCGAGTGATCGCGCCGCGCAGGAAGAATTTCTGCGCAAAGTGTCGCGTCTCTACCGCGCGGTTTCGGGATCACTTCACACTGCGGAAGATGTCGAGTCGCGGCTGAAGCAGATTCGCGAGGCGCTGCACTACACGCCGGGAGCGGAGAAGCAACTCACGCCCGTGGCCAATTCGCTTGAACAGCGCAATCGTGCGCTCCTGATCGCTCTGCGCGGCGATGTCGACGTTGCCCGGCTCAGCGAGCCGATTTCTTCCTCGATCAGCGACCGCGTCGGCTCGATCATGGACGGCGAGCGCTTCTCCCTGGCGAAGCCGACGCAGTCGAATATTGACTCATACACTATCGCAGCATCAGAGTTCGCCGACGTGCTGGCGAAGCTGCACACGCTGGTCGAGGTCGACCTGGCTAAACTCGAGAAAGACATGGAAGCCGCGGGCGCGCCCTGGACGCCGGGACGAGTACCAGAGTGGACGGAGAAATAGGGGCTAGAGGCTAGGGTTAAAGGAATAGTGCGCTAGCGGTGTGCGTCGAATTCTCTGATCCGGTCTCTAACCCCGCCCTGCGGCGGTGAATATTTCAACGTCCGCACGAGGAGTTTCTAGCCCCTGGTCTCTAAACCCTGATCCCTGTTCCAAACTCCCTCTTGCTTTTTTTGCATGACCCTGTGGTACACTCGCCGCCGACTGTTGCTCGCGTTGTGGGACGCGGCACCGGCCGTGGGGAAATCGTTCGCGCCCAGGGGGTACTGGGGAATGGGCCTCGCGTTAATGCTGTTGATTTGGCTGATCACTGTGGTCAGCACGTACTTCTTCGTCGCCAAAACCTGGTGGCTGCCGGTCGGCGCCTCTGCCGCAGCCGGTTGGATCGATCACCAATTCGCGCTCACCTTCGTGATCATGGGCATCATCTTCGTGGCCGCCCAGGTGTCGCTCGGATACATTGTTTGGCGCTATCGCCAGACTCCAACCTCGCCGCCTGCTGCCTACATTCACGGCAACACGACGCTTGAGATTGTCTGGACCGCGCTCACCGCCGTCCTTTTCATCGGCCTCAACCTCATGGGGACGAATGTCTGGGCGAGCGAGCGCTGGGACGCCGCGCCTGCCGATTCCGTGAAGGTCGAAGTCACCGGCATGCAGTTCGCCTGGTACTTCCGTTATCCCGGCGCGGACGGCACGTACGCCCGAACTAAGGCGAGCCTGATGGATCCCTCGACCGGAGGCGAAGGCGCCGTCGGACTCGACACCACGGATCCCTCCGCCAAAGATGACATCGTCACGGGAACGATGTATCTGCCCGTGAATCGCGAGGTCGATCTCAGCCTGCGTTCCGTCGATGTGATTCACAGCTTCTTCGTGCCAAACCTCCGCTTCAAGCAGGATGCCGTACCCGGCCTCAACATCCACATGCACTTCACTCCGACCGCGATCGGCGAATACGAAATTGCCTGCGCCGAACTCTGCGGGCTCGGGCACTACAAGATGCACGGCATGGTTCACGTCGTCAGCCAGGACGACTTCGATAAGTGGCTCGCGGCTCGGGAGGCGGAGAAACAATAATGGCGACCCCGGTTACGCTTCATTCGCACGCTCCTCAGGGTTTTATCCGGAAATACATCTTCAGCCTTGATCACAAGGTTATCGGGATCCAGTACTTCTTCCTCGCGCTCACGGCCGTGTTCGTCGGGATGTTTCTCTCGCTGCTGATGCGCATCCACCTGATTTGGCCGATGGCGGTTCTGCCCTTAGTTGGAGAAATCAAACCGGAGACCTATCTCAGCCTGCTCACCATGCACGGGACGATCATGGTGTTCTTCGTGCTGACGACGGCGCCGCAGGGGGGATTCGGCAATTACTTTCTGCCGATTCAGATTGGCGCGCCCGACATGGCGTTCCCCGTCCTGAATATGCTCTCGTTCTGGACGACCTTCGTCGGTTTCATCACCATCATCGCCGCCTTCTTCGTTACCGGCGGCGCACCGCTGCATGGCTGGACCGGCTACGCTCCGCTGAGCGCCCTGCCATCCGCAGGCCCGGGCGAAGGACTCGGCGCCGATTTATGGATCACCAGCATTGCGATCTTCTGCATCGCGTCGCTGATGGGCGCCCTCAACTTCATCACCACGACACTCGACCTGCGCGCGAAGGGCATGACGATGATGCGCATGCCGCTGACCTGCTGGTCGTGGTTTATCACGGCGATTCTCGGACTGCTTGCCTTCGGCGTGTTGCTCTCGGCTGGAATTCTCCTGCTGATGGACCGCAACCTCGGTACCAGTTTTTACGTGCCGCTCGTGGTCGTGAACGGCCAGGTCATGGGGCACAAGGGCGGGTCGCCGCTGCTCTGGCAGCACCTGTTCTGGTTTTTCGGACATCCCGAGGTTTACATCGCGATTCTGCCCGGCATGGGCGTTGCGTCGCAGGTGCTCTCCACGTTCTCGCGCAAGCCGATCTTCGGTTATCGCGCCATGGTCTATGCCATGCTCGCGATCGGGTTTCTGGGATTCATGGTATGGGGCCATCACATGTTCATGAGCGGCATGAGCCCCTACTCCGCGTTCGCGTTTTCAATTCTGACGATGTGCATTGGCGTGCCCTCCGCCATCAAGACCTTCAACTGGCTGGGCACGATGTGGAAGGGTCGCATACGCTTTGACACGCCGATGCTGTACGCGATCGGCTTCGTCTCGCTATTCGTCTCCGGCGGATTGAGCGGACCGTTCCTCGCGCAGCCGACGCTCGATATTCAGCTGCACGATACATACTTCGTCGTGGGACACTTCCACCTGATCATGGGCGTGGCCGCCATCTTCGGCATCTTCGCCGCAACCTACTACTGGTTCCCGAAGATGTTCGGCCGCATGATGAATGAAACGGCGGGTCGCATTCATTTCTTTATCACGCTCGCCGGAACGTACGCCATCTTCATGCCGATGCACTATCTCGGCATGGCCGGGCAGACGCGCCGGTACTCGCAATTCACCGAAGTTGCATATCAAACTAAGCTGATTCCGCTGCAGACGTTCATGACCTACGCGGCGTTCATCACGATTGCGGCGCAGTTCATCTTCGTCGTCAATCTTTTCTGGAGCATGTTCAAAGGGCCGAAGGCCAGCGACAATCCGTGGGAGGCAACAACGCTGGAGTGGACGACCACAACTCCTCCTCCCCACGACAACTTCGGAGGCGTAACTCCAGTCGTACATCATGGGCCGTACGAGTATGGGGTCCCCGGTGCGCCGAAGGACTTTATTATGCAGACCGATCCGGCAACCACTTCCGCGCACTGACGCACTAAGTATTTATGGCGACCTATAGTCCAACGACCCGGATTGACGATATTGGCAACAAACCTCCCGCGCCCCCGCATCCGGGCGGTGGCGGAGGGAATGACGGCCGCGGCGACGTTCCCGATTACGGAGCGCGCCTGCGCCGCGCCCGCCTGGGCCTGATCTGCGCCATCGCCACGGTCTGCATGCTGTTCATCTCGCTGACCAGCGCTTATGTATTCCGCCGTGGCCTGCCAACGTTCGATGGGGCTACCAACAGCTACGTCAAGGATTGGGGCAGCCTTGACATGCCCTGGAGATTGCTGATCATCAACACAATCATCCTGCTCGGCAGCAGTGTGAGCATGGAATTCGCCCGGCGCCAGTCCGCCCGCCAAGCGGCGCTCGCTCCCGTGCGCTCAATTCCCGGGATCACGCTCGAGGACGAGAAGGAATTTCCCTGGCTCGGATTGACCGTTCTTCTCGGACTCTGCTTCCTCGTCGGGCAGTGGCTCGCGTGGTCGCGCCTGAACGATTTCGGGTTCTATATCAATACCAATCCCAGTAGTTCATTCTTCTTTCTGTTGACGGTGGCGCACGCGATTCACCTCACGGGAGGAATCATCGCATTGCTCTGGGCCTCGAGTTCGTCGCTCTTTCATAAGCCGCTTGAGTCGCGCCGCATCGCCGTTGATATTGCGGCATGGTACTGGCACTTCATGGCAGTCTTGTGGATTTATATCTTCGCGTTGTTAACGTTCGCTCGATAGAACAGTCGTTAGTCGTCAGTCACTAGTAGTTAGCGATTCTGTTGGTGGTCGGGCCTTCGAAAAGGTTCAGACCTACTGCGCTGTGGATCGCCAACGACCAAGGACTAGCCACCAACGACCGCCTTTGGGGGATTACGGAATGGCCGAAGCAACAACTCTGCCGCATGATGCCGTTCAACACGCACACGCAGCTCCCGGAGCTTACGAGGCGCCATTGTTCGGCGCGTATTCAAAGAAGGTGGGAATGTGGCTCTTTCTCGCCTCCGACTCGCTGACCTTCGGCGCGCTGCTGTTCGCCTTCAGCTACAACCGGATTTATACGATTCCGTGGCCGACCCCCTTCCACGTCGCGAGCATAACGAACGCGACCATCATGACGGCCTGCCTGCTCTCGAGTTCGCTGACCATGGTGCTCGGAGTCTTTGCCGCCCAGCGCGGAGACCGCGCCTGGACGCGCAACTGGCTGCTCGCCACCATGGTCTTCGGCACCGCCTTCATCGTGCTGCACGGCATGGAGTGGACCAAACTGATCGGCGAAGGCCTCACGATCCCGGGCTTTCCTCATCCCGCCGCCGCTGCCACCGGAGAACTCGCCGAAGTTTCCAAGAATGTTCCGCAATTTTCGGCGACATTCTTCACCCTGACCGCGATGCACATGCTCCACGTCACGATCGGCGTGATCTACTTAGGCGTCGTCGCGCTGCGCAAATTATTCCTGCCGATCCTCGGCGCGATCTGGCTCGCCGGGTACCTGCTCATTCCGTCGGATAACGTTTTTCATTACGGCATACATGTTCTGCTGCTCGGGCTGGTGATCGCTTCGGTGATTCTGTTCCTGAAGCCAAAGGATTATGACGCGCACGACGTCGAGGTGTCCGGACTCTACTGGCACTTCGTCGATCTGGTTTGGATGTTTATTTTCCCGCTGGTGTATTTGATGTCGACGAGGATTCAGTAATAAGGAAGCGAGCCAATCGCGCGGCTCGCCCACGTCCTTCGGCGCAAAACCAGCGCTTCAGGATGACGACGCAAGGAGGGACACATAATGCACGATGTAGCCATCCATCACGACGACGCCAAGGCCCAATATTTCTGGGTCTGGGGAGCGCTTCTGGTTCTCACGGGCATGGAAGTCATCCTTGCCTACAAGCAGGTCTTCCAGGCGGTCCGCATGCTCGAGATCCTGCTCGTGCTTTCGGTGATCAAGTCGGCGCTCATCATCGCCTACTTCATGCATATGAAGTTTGAAACCGCGCTGATGCGCTGGATGATCACCATCGCCGTAGTCGCCTGCTTCATCATCATG
>DATJOA010000043.1:0-17284 GCA_035507635.1 Candidatus Acidiferrales bacterium | reverse complement strand
TCCTGCGAGACGTTGTCGTACACCTTCTGGCCGAGTTCGTTGTCGAACGGAGGCTCGTCAAGCCCGGGCATTTCCTTGTTGAACTTCACGCAATGAACCATGTGCGCCATAAATTCCTCGACGATCGCTGATTTTCTGTATCCAAATCTATCTTACATCGACTTCGAGGGGGCTATCTTCCGCCACGCGAATGCCGCCAGCGTCCACACGGCGAGCAGCGGAATCAGGCTGGCGAGTCCATTCAATCCGAGCAACTGACCTAAATTGAACGCAGCATATTTCCCGTGCGCTCCCGCTTCAGCGACGGTCAGCATCGAATCGTGATTCATCGCCATCTTCCCGGCCCAAAACGAAGGCCAGACGGAATGCATCATCGGACAGCTATCCTGCATAGAGAGCTGCGACGTAGTCGAAATCACCATCAGCGCCATGAGAATGCTCCCCGCCGCGAGAACAAGAAGAACTCGCCGCCACGCTGGCGTTGCGCGCTGCCAATACGGGGCGAGGCCGAGGCACAGCAGAGGAATGGCCGCGCCGGCATACCGCGGACCAAAAGTCAGCCCCGCCTTCCACCAGTAGAACGAGGCATTGAATAGGAAGTAGTATGCCGCAATCGCCAATGCCACCGCGGTGGCTCCGCGGTACTTCCCTTTCCAGAGTATCCACAGGCCGATCGGCGCCGCCAGCATCACGGGCGACGCGAAGAACAGCCCGCGAGAGCATCCGAACAGCAGTTTCAGCAGCCGGTCTGGATGAGGATAGGTGAGGCCCATGTATCCCTGCTGCTGCATGAACGAAAATGAAGTCGGGTCATAGTACGAGTAGCTGGGACGGAATCCGCCGAATGCGGCGTGGAGATAGGCGAGCAGTACAGCCACGCAAATCGCCGCCCCCAGGCCGACTCCGCCGATGACGCGCCATCGGGCGGTCGGGCCATGCCGCCACGCACGAGTAAGAGCAAAGACGGCCAGAATCGCTGACGCTGGCGCAGCAGGGTACTCGGTCACGGTTGCCCATCCGGCGGCGAGCCCGACCCCGAGCGCCCACCAGAAATCCAGCTTGCCCGTCCTTTCAGCCTCACCGATTTTCATCGCGGCTGCAAAGGCGAAAATCAAACATGCCCCGACCAATGCGTGCGCCCAGAACAAACTCGCATAGGCCCAGATCGGAGTCCCAAGGCACAAGACGACAACGCCAAACGCCGCGCCTGGCAATGAAGCGCCAAACCGCAACGCCAGAAAGAACAGGCACACCCCCGCGAGAGCCATTGGAAGCGCGACGGACAAGGCGCTCACCAGATACGACAGAAAAAATTCCCCGCGCGGAGAAACGGGATCAATTCCAACGAACCGCATCGCCGGCCGCGCCACAACAGCAAATGGGACTGCCAGAAACACCAGCCCCGGCGCTTTGTCGGAGTAGTAATGTCCCTTGAAGTGCGCTTTATCCTGCGTGTTCTGGTGGTAGGAATCGATACGCAGCGTGTGCTCTTCGACAATGGCGCGCAAGAGATCGAAGCGCGAGTTCTGATTCCATCCGCCGCCTTCGTAGAAGTAGATGAAAGAAGAGAAGGTCACGGTAGCGAGCAACAGCGCCGCTTTTCTCTGGACAGCAGATTTTTTCGGGAAGGGCGTCATCAGATTGTTCACAACAAAAATCAAAACGCCCGGCGATGAAACGAGCCCGCCCCGCCTAATCCGGCAGCCTCAGTGCTTCGCCGTCGCCATCAAATATTCGGCAACAATCTTCTTCGCCTCTTCCTCGGCCGCGGCTGGATCTGTCGCCTCACTCGATGCGGCCAGCTTCCCCTTGATCCCGACATACACAGCATCGTAGGGCGTGTCGCCCAGGTTCTCCACTCGGTGTTTGAAAGGAGGATACCAGCGGGCTTCGCCTGGTTCCGAGAAAACTTCGCGCACCTTTCCATTTTCATCGGTGAAGCGAAGATGCGCCTTCGTCAAAATCACGACCACCCCGCCGGGATGTTCGTGAAGGGCCGACTTCTCGTGCGGCCCATAGTGCACCGACACAACCTGCACATGCTCATTTTCAAAATCCAATCTGTAATGCTTGGGTTCAACCTTCGTGGGATCCTGCGCCGACGCGAGTGAAGTAGCCAGGCACACCAATGCCCCAGCCCAGAATAGTCTGGTCCGCATACCAGCCTCCTAACCGACAAGTGGGTTCTTTTGGGAAGACTGATCAAACTCTAGGTATCGACCCAGACCGCTGTCAACCGCGCGGAGTATTCGGCCCCATAGTGGTAAACGTTGCCAGGTCAATCCTCCGCAGTTCAGCATGACATCACTTTCGCGGTCGCGTTGAGCGCTGCCGATCGGGAGCCTTTTGCAAGTAGGGGCGTGGATATTAGTTCGCGGTCAGTGGCTGGTACCTGGAGGAGAAGGCCGGTAACGAGATCCATAGCGTGCTATTACTCCCGTCATTTTGGGGGTTCCGCTGTTTGCGCTTCCCCGGATATAATCAGAGATGATGTTGGCCGACCGCAATGCTGCAAAAGAATCTCAAATCGAATTTGCCAGAGTGCTGGCTGCACTGCCTGGTATGTCCGCGGCGGTATCGCGCCAACCTGCCTTCGCGGCTGCGTCCGTCTCTCTTCGGTAGCGACTAACTCCATCCTCCGCCTGATTCGCCCCGGCCGAACCCCGTCTCAACCAGGACGTTTTTTCCGAGGCTGCATTCACTGATAACGGGCTAGTAACCACTGGCCACTGTTTTACGGAGGAACTCCAATGACTACCAAGACCATGACCGCCGCTTCCGCCGCAATGACGATCGGTCCCAAGATCAAGACCGCCCTGCCCGGGCCCAACGCCAAGCGCGTGCTTGAGGGCGATGAGAAATATATTTCGCCGTCTTATACCCGCTCGTACCCGATGGTTGCCAAGAGCGGACGCGGCATCGTCGTGACCGATGTGGACGGCAACGAGTTTTTCGATTTTTCCGCCGGCATCGCCGTAACGTCGACTGGCCATTGCCATCCCGACGTAGTCGCCGCCATTCGCAAGCAGGCGGGCGAACTCATCCACATGTCGGGAACCGACTTCTACTACGAGAACATGGTGGATCTCGGAGCGCGTCTCTCGAAGATCGCTCCCATGCCCGGACCGCATCGCATCTATTACGGCAATTCAGGCGCGGAAGCGATTGAATGCGCCCTGAAGCTTGCCCGCTATCACACGAAGCGGCAGAACGTGATCGCATTCTTCGGCGCGTTCCACGGACGCACCATGGGCGCGCTTTCGCTGACGGCATCGAAGCCACAGCAGCGGCGCCGCTTCGCCCCGCTCGTACCCGGAGTTACGCACGTCCGCTATCCCGACGTTTATCGCGGATGTGTTGGCGGAACGCAGGATGCCGACAGCTTCGCGCTCGGCTGCGCCCGGTTCATCGAAGAAAAGCTGTTCAAGACGACGCTGCCTCCTGAGGAAGTCGCCGCCATCTTTGTCGAGCCAGTCCAAGGGGAAGGCGGATATGTTGTCGCACCGACGATCTTCATGCAGGAACTGCGCCGCATCTGCGACCGTCACGGCATCATGCTGGTGGTGGATGAAGTGCAGAGCGGCATCGGCCGCACCGGAAAGTGGTGGGCCGTCCAGCACACGGGAGTCGAGCCCGATATGGTCTGCATGGCGAAAGGCATTGCGTCCGGCATGCCGCTCGGGATCACGATGACCAGGGCCGAGATCATGGATTGGGTTCCCGGCTCGCACGCTTCGACCTTTGGCGGCAATCCGGTTGCGATTGCGGCAGCCCTGGCCACACTCGACGTGATCGAGAAAGAACATCTTCTGGAGAACTCGGCTGAGGTCGGCAATCACGTGCTGAAACGCATGGCGGACTGGCCTAAGAAGCTGAGACTCGTCGGCGATGTGCGCGGACGCGGTCTGATGATCGGGATCGACATCGTAAAAGACAAGGTCACCAAGGAATACGCCAATGCCGAGCGCGATCGCATCGTCGAGATGGCGTTCCAGCGTGGCATCCTGTTCCTCGGCTGCGGGCCAAGCACGGTCCGCATCTGCCCTCCGCTTATTGTCACCAAAGACGAAGCGGACGTTGCCATCGATGTGCTCGAAGAGTGCATCAAGGCCGTCGGCGCTTAGAAACACATTCAGCCACGGATTCGGACGGATCAACACGGATTAGACAAATTTCTAAATCTGTGAAGACTCGTTCAATCCGTGGCTGGTTTTCATCTTGGGAATGAGAATCCTGCGAATTGTCTCTTCTGTGAGTCGCGTCACATTCCAGTGCGACGAAATCCTCTAGCCTGACCTTTCGTCGTCATGCTTCCAGCCGTTTTCACCCGCGCGGTCGTTCGCACGCTCGACTCGCTCGCGTCGCGCTTGCTTCCGCCCGATGGACGTACGATCCGGCAGCGCATCGGAGCGCGCGGTGAAGAGGATGCCTACTTCCATCTGCGCAAGCTTGGCTACGCCATGGTCGCGCGCAACTACCGCACTCCCCGCCATCATGGAGAAATCGACCTGATCGGGTGGGATCACGATGTACTTTGTTTTATTGAAGTTAAGACCCGAACGTCACACGAGGTGAAGCCCGCCGAGGCTGCCGTCGATCGCCACAAACGCCGCGAGGTCGCGCAAGTGATCCGCGACTACCTCCGCCATGCGCCACCAATGTGCCAGTGGAGGTTCGACATTGTCAGCGTATATTATGACAGTAGTAATCCCCGCCCACAATTCGAACTGTTTCGGAACGCCTCCCTGGCGGCGTAGAATATGAAGTTTGCGCAATCCATTGAAAGGATTCAATAGTGCCGGAGCTTAGAAAAGATCCGATCGTCGGCCGTTGGGTAATTATTTCTACCGACCGCGCGAAGCGCCCAACCGATTTTGTACGCGAAAACATGAAGATTAAGGGTGGATTCTGCCCGTTCTGCTACGGGAACGAGTCGAAGACGCCGCCTGAGATCCAGGCCTACCGCCCGAATCCCAATGGAGGCCCCCCGCCGCAACGGGATACGCCGGGTTGGACGGTCCGGGTGGTGCCCAACAAGTTTCCGGCGCTTGGCATTGAAGGCAATCTGAACCGGCAGGCCGAGGGCATGTTTGACCGTATGAACGGCATTGGAGCGCACGAGGTCATCATTGAAACTCCGGATCACAATGCCAATCTAGCAGCTCTGCCCTCGAAGCGAATTGAAGACGTTCTCTGGACCTTCCGCGATCGCATTCTCGACCTGAAAAAAGACCGGCGCTTTAAGTACATCCTGATTTTCAAGAATCATGGGGAGGCGGCTGGCGCTTCACTCGAACATTCACACTCGCAGCTGATAGCGCTGCCGATTCTTCCCATCAATGTTGTGCAGGAACTCGAGGGCGCCAAGCAATACTTCCTCTACAAGGAACGGTGCGTTTTCTGCGACATCATCCGGCAGGAAATGGATAGCGGGATTCGCGTGGTGTCGGAGAACGAAAACTTTGTCACGCTGGCGCCTTACGCTCCGCGTTTTCCGTTTGAGACATGGATCCTGCCGAAGCAGCATGAATCGGCCTTCGAGAACTCCTCATCGCACATGTTCGAAAATCTTGCCCGGGCAATCAAGGAACTGCTGGGCCGGGCCGATCGCGTGCTTGACAATCCTCCGTACAATCTTGTGATTCACACTTCCCCAGTGCAGGATCCAACCAACGATCATTATCATTGGCACATCGAGTTCATGCCGAAGCTCACGAAGACGGCAGGATTCGAGTGGGGCACGGGTTTCTATATCAATCCCACTCCACCCGAAGAAGCGGCGAAATTCCTGCGGGAGGCGAACGTTGAGGAGCCTGCGCCCGCTTCTGCCCGTTGAGTACAGGTATCTCTAAAAAAATTCAGGGCACGGCAATGGCTGCCGTGCCCTTCCAGTCTTACCGGAGAGAGAGAGCCAGTCGATTTCTCGCTGGCCGATTGTCGTCAATCTAGGAGAAGTACCGCAGGAAATTGTCACCGGGATGTAAAACCTGACAAGTTAATTTTGGATCAAACCTAAGATCGCAGCTCGGGTCGGCTTCCGGATACATCCGGTCAGCGTTTTGTTATTTGAAGAGCCTTTTTCTTCTTTCCTCCGGGCCGTTCGGCCATTTCAGCAGCCCTGCGGTGGTCCTGTTCTCCAGTTGCAGCGTGTGCTCATTGAGAGCGATTTGGAGCTCGGCGCTTAGAGCCAGAAGCCGATCGTCGCTGGCCTCAAGCATTTGCCCGCAAATCTCCCGTATCCGATCGGTCTTGCGGCGATTGGGCGGGGGAGTCTCCATCTGCAAGCACTCGGCAGCCTTGGGTGCCAACACAGCGGAAAAGGTTGGACAGACTACAGACGGCGAGCGGAGGATTTGCGGGCCGAAATCGATGGCGGACGAGAAAAAATGAGTTAAGTCAACAACTTGCTGACCTAGCCAGGGAAATTCTGATGAGCACAAATAACGGCCGAGAATAGAAACGCTTCGCTATCTACCTTTCCTTTGCCTTTAGCCGGCCTCCGAAAGACGAAGGCTGCGGTTGATCTCAGGCCTGTGTTCGGTCCTGAAATTCCTCGTGCCAAGCCATCTGGATCGCTTCCAGTTTGCCCTCGTTCGACGACTTTGGGTCCCCAGCGAAATCGGGCAGTTCGGTCACGTACCGGTGCAGGTCGGTGAAACGCACCGCCAGGGGATCGAGTTCGGGGTGGGTCTCCGACAGGAGAATGCCGATATCTTCGGCGTCGTCCCAAGTAAGTTTTTTGGGCATGATTGTCCTCGGCTCATCAAGTTTCAAAGTCTCAAGGTTTCAATCTCTCAAAGTAAAATCCGCCTGGGTTCTAACTTTGAAACCTTGAAACTCTGAAACGTTGAAAACTTTGCTCTAATGCTGCTCCTCCGACACGTAATTCCGATTCCACGCAGGAATTTCCACGACGACCTTGCCCGGCTTCGTGATTTGCGCCTGGCAACCGAGACGAGAGTTTAGCTGCAGATCGGCGGCCATGTCCAACCGGTCGGCTTCGTCGTCGTCCATTTCCGAAAGATTTTCCGCGCCCTCTTTGACCCACACGTGGCACGTCGTGCAGGCGCAATTGCCGCCGCAGGCGTGGTCGAGCGGGACGCCGAAGTTCAGGGCGATGTCGAGAATCGACTCCTCTTTCCCGTGATCTTCGTACGGCAACTTGCCGTGTTCGAAAGTGACGGTCTTGCCTTCGGGCAGGAATGTTATCTGCACGGTGTTCTCGCCCGGAGCTTCTTCAGTCGCTGTTCCGGCGCCTTGTGTTTTCTCTTCAGCCATTGCTGCTCCTGTCATTCCGGCGAGGACGAGTTGTCCTCGCGACAACCGGCCGGAGGCCGGCGCTATGCTATTTGAACTCTGCCTTCGCCATCGGATGAGGCGCGGTCGGGCCTTCCCCCAGATCGGTCTCATCCATGGTCTTGCCCTTCAGGGCCGACGATACCGCGGTGTCCATCATCAACTCCGCGAGCCGCATCGTGCATTGGTTCAGCGCGTCGATGGCCTTACGGATAGCCTGATAATCGTCCTCCTTATTGACTTCGATCAGCGCTTTCTCCATCTTCGCGATCCTCTTTCTTTCGTCGGACGTGAGGTGTGCCCATGCCGGACTCTTCTTCGCCTTTTCGAGGGCGGCGAGAATCGTTGCGGTTTCGTTGCGCGCCTCGATGACCTGCCGCCGGCGGAAATCTTCTTCAGCATTGTCGAACGAATCGAGAATCATGCTCTCGACCTGATCGTCGGTGAGTCCATAGCTCGGCTGGACTTGGATGTCCGCTTCTTTTCCGCTGCGCTGCTCCCGCGCTGAAACGTGCAAGATGCCGTTTGCGTCGATCAGGAACTTCACTTCGACGCGCGGGATTCCGGCAGCCATCGGCGGAATTCCTTTCAGGTCGAAGCGCGCCAGCGATCGACAATCTTTCGCAAGCTCACGCTCGCCTTGCAGCACGTGAATCGCGACATTCGCCTGGCCATCGATCTGCGTAGTGTAGAACTGCGTCGCCGATGCCGGAATCGTTGAATTGCGCAGGATGATTTTGTCCGTAACACCGCCGGCGACTTCGATGCCAAGCGAGAGGGGCGTCACATCGAGCAGCAACATGTTCTGCGTGGCCTCCGAGCCGCCGCCAAGAATGTTCGCCTGCACCGCCGCGCCGAGCGCAACTACTTCGTCTGGATTCAGATCGACATGCGGTTCGCGCTGGAACATCTCCTTGACCAATGCCCGCACTTTCGGGATGCGCGTCGATCCACCCACAAGCACGACTTCATCGATCTGCTCCGGCTTGAGGTTCGCGTCTTTCAGCGCTTGCTTGCACGGGCCGACGGTGCGGTCGATGATCGGCTGAATCAGCTGCTCAAATTGTTCACGCGAGATTTCACGCTGATACCGCTTGCCTCCGGGAAGGTCGATATCGAGCTTCACCGAGGGTTGAGACGACAGCGCAATTTTGGCTTCGATCACTGCTTTTCGAATCGCCTGAACCGCCTCGGCGTTGCGGCGGAGGTCGAGGTCAAGGTCTCCGCGAATGTCGTCCAGCGCGATCGTGATCAGCAGGTTGTCGATGTCGTCGCCGCCGAGGTGGGTATCACCGTTCGTCGCAATGACTTCAAAGATGCCGTCGTGCAGCTTAAGAATCGAGATGTCGAACGTTCCACCGCCGAGGTCGTAGACGGCGATAATTCCGTTCTGCTTCTTGTCGAGTCCGTAGGCGAGCGACGCTGCTGTCGGTTCGTTGACGAGGCGCAGAACTTCGAGACCGGCAATGCGTCCGGCATCTTTCGTGGCCTGCCGCTGCGCGTCGTTGAAGTACGCGGGCACGGTGATGACCGCTTTCATGACCGGCGCTCCGAAATAGCGCTTCGCGTTGCGCTTCAGCTGGCGCAGGATGAGCGCGGAAATTTCTGGAGGCGTAAATGTCTTGCCGCCCAGCTTGATACGAAGGACCTCGCCGGGCTGGAGATCTTCGGCGACACGGAACGGGAAGAGCTTGAGTTCTTCCTGAATGTCTTCGACGCCGCGTCCCATGAGGCGTTTGATCGAGTAGACGGCGCGCTCGGGCGTCTCGATGAGAAACTTGCGCGCGGAGTTGCCGATCACGGGCTGGCTGTTGTCATCGAGCGCGACCACCGACGGGACCAGGTTCGATCCGTCATCGCCCGGGATCACCACGGGCGTATCCCCCTGCATGAAGGCGACAAGGGAATTCGTCGTGCCAAGATCGATGCCGACTATGTATTCAGTGCTCATTGAGTCAATGAGCGATCGAGTCATTGAGCTATTGCTGCCCGCTTCGACTCAATCGCTTTGATCTAAATCTCTTCATTCTTCCAGCGCCGCATTCACGTCTCTCACGAGATTGCGGATGTAGTTGCGGCGATTCAGGACATCCACCATTTTGCCAATGATCTGCGTTCGTTCTGCGACGGCGCTTTCGGCTGGATTGCGGTCGATCGCGGCATCCCATTCCTTCCAGTACGACTGCAGTTCCTGAAGTAGCTGCTCATACTTCGCTTCAAGCGCGACTTTGTGTTTCGAAATTTCGCCCACCAGCGAAGGATCGTCGTCGCCTACCTGCTTGTTCATCTTCAGTTCTTCGAGCTGCATGTTCAGTTCGAAGACTTCTTCGAGCAGGTCGGGCGGAACGATCTGCTTCTTTACTTCTCCGGTCGCGCGGGCCTGTTCCGTGGCAGCTTTCGATTGCTCTTCCAGTTCGACGCCTTCGAGGCGGAGCAGATATTGCGTGCGCTTGATCGGATCGCGCAGGGTCCGGTAGGCGTCGTTCAACAAAGAACTCTGTTCGAGACTCCATTCCTGTTCCCGGGTGCTTGCGCGAGCGCTGAGATCGGGATGCAGTCTTCGGCTAAGTTCGTAAAAATCTTTTTCCAGCGCGGTGACGTCGAGGGTCAATTTCAGCGGCAAGCCGAAGAACGAAAAATAGTCTGCCGGCTGCGGAGGCTGGACCTTACCGCAGGACGCGCAGAAGTGCGCCGCGCGCATCGATCCGCACGACCAGCAGGAATGCGTATCCTCTGGCACAGGCTTTGCGCTGATCGCGGTAAGAGATGATTTCGTCGTCACGTTCGAATTCCTAACACACAAACTTTACCGCCGAGATCGCTGAGGACGCAGAGAACCAAGGAACAACCCCGGTTTACTCTCGGCGCACTCGGCGTCCTCGGCGGTTGACTTCCTCTTGCTCAGGCGGAGAACGAAGTGCCGCAGCCGCACGACTTTGTGGCCTGCGGATTCACGAATACGAAACCCTGCTGCATCAGGGTTTCCTGATAGTCCAGGGTCATGCCGTGCAGATAGATGAACGACTTCGGGTCGACAAATACCCGCACGCCGGCGAATTGGAAGATGCGGTCGCGCTCGCGCGGCTGGGAGTCAAAGCGGATGTTATAGCTCAGCCCCGAACACCCGCCACCCTGCACGCCCAGACGCAAGCCTCCCTGCTCGGGCGAGATGCCTTCTTTCGCCATGGCGCTGCGAATCTTGGCGATGGCCTTGTCGGTCACCTGGATGCCCTTCGCGGTCGCGGCAGCCGGATTTTCAATTGCAGTCGTCATAACTCTTCAGCAACGAGCAATGAGTCTTGAGCAGTGAGAAAACCTGTATTAGCTCATCGCTCACTGCTATTTTGCTTCCGCGGCGACCGGCTTGCTTGTTTCCTGCTTCTTCTTCCAATCGCCGATCGCGGCGCGGATGGCGTCTTCGGCCAGCACCGAACAGTGGATCTTCACCGGAGGAAGCGAAAGCTCCTTCACAATGTCCATGTTCTTGATGGAAAGAGCTTCCTCCACGGTCTTGCCCTTCACCCACTCGGTCGCGAGCGAGGACGAGGCGATGGCGGAGCCGCAGCCGAACGTCTTGAACTTCGCTTCCTCGATGACGTTGGTTTCGGGATTGACCTTGATCTGCAGCTTCATGACGTCGCCGCATTCGGGCGCGCCGACCAGTCCCGTTCCGACGTCGTGGCTGTTCTTGTCGAGCGAGCCGACGTTGCGGGGATTGTTGTAGTGATCGATAACTTTGTCGCTATATGACATTCTGCTTCTCCTAAACTTTGTAGTACCTCACCGGCGAAAGCCGCTAACAAATCGTCCTTGTTTACGGCACGGCGAAAAGCGTGCCCTTCACAAATCTCTACTCTCCGGCCCACTTTACGTCTTTCAGATTGATGCCTTCTTTCGCCATCTCGTAGAGCGGAGAAAGTTCGCGGAGGCGCTCGACGGTTTCGATCACGCGGTCGGCAACGTAGTCCACTTCGGCCTCGGTGTTGAACCGGCCGATGCCGAAACGAATCGAACTGTGTGCCAGATCGTCGCCCGTGCCCAGAGCCTTCAATACATAAGATGGCTCAAGTGTCGCGGAGGTGCACGCCGATCCGCTGGAAACGGCGATATCGTTGATGCCCATCAGGAGCGATTCGCCTTCCACGTAAGCGAAGCTGATGTTCAGGTTGCCGGGCAAACGATGCTCCATCGAGCCGTTGATATAGACCTCGTCGAGCTTGCCGGTGATGCGGTCGCGCAAACGGTTGCGCAGACCCGCCAGACGGCAGGACTCCTGCGCCATTTCTTCTTGAGCGATGGCGCACGCCTTGCCCAAGCCGACAATGCCTGGAACGTTGAGCGTTCCGGAGCGCATACCGCGCTCGTGCCCGCCGCCGTCAATGATCGCGGAAATCTGCACGCGAGGATTCTTGCGCCGAACATACAGCGCGCCGACCCCTTTTGGCCCATACATCTTGTGGCCGGAGATCGACATGACATCGATGTTCTGCTTGTTTACATCGACGGGAACCTTGCCCACGGCCTGCGTTGCGTCGGTGTGGAAGATCACGCCCTTCTCGCGGCAGATCTTGCCGATTTCCGCAACGGGTTGCAGCACGCCGATTTCGTTATTCGCGAACATGATCGTGACGAGAATTGTCTTGTCGTCGATCGCCCGCTTCAGGTCATCGAGATCGATCAGCCCGTCTTTCTGGACGGGAAGATAGGTGACGCGGTAGCCGTATTTCTCGAGACGCTTGCAGGTGTCGAGCACCGCCTTGTGCTCGGTGACCGCGGTGATGATGTGGTTACCCTTCTCGCGGTACATTTCGGCAACGCCTTTGATGGCGAGGTTGTCGCTCTCGGTGGCGCCGGATGTGAAGATGATTTCTTTGGTCGTGGCTCCAACCAGCTTCGCGATGCGTTCACGGGCGGTTTCGACGCCTTCTTCGGCGGCCCATCCGAAGGAGTGATTGCGGCTGGCGGCATTGCCGAACTTCTCCATGAAGTAGGGCAGCATTTCTTCGAGAACCCGCGGATCCATCGGCGTGGTCGCGTGGTTATCCATGTAAATGGGCAGCTTGATGCCCTTGCCGTTCGGGCTATGGGCTTCCGCGTGTACCTGGGGGATTTTTACATCCGTGCTCATTGATTGACTCTCCTGATCACAAAAATCAAATTCGTCGTTAGCCGCCGGTCGTTCGCCTTTAGCCGTTTGGTCTTCGCTCGTTCGCGAAAACCACCACTTTAGGTGATTGTCACCAATTCGGCGCCCTTTGTAGCCGGTGCCGCGGCTTCTTCGGTTTCTTCCCGCATGTGTGAAATCTTGATGCGCTTCAAAACCGCCTCGATGCTTTCATTCACCTTGCGCAGCGGTTCGCGGATGTTGCACCGATCGCTCTGGTCGCACTCGCCGCGAACGGTGACACACGAGGTAATAAAAAGCGGTCCATCGATTGCCTGAATCACCTCGAATGCTGAAATGGTGTGCGCAGGACGGCCCAGTGTGTATCCACCATTGGTCCCGTGCTGCGACTGCAGCAAGCCGGCCCTTGCCAGACGCTGCAGAATCTTGGCTAGCGCCTCTGGCGGGATTCCGTAGGCGTCGGCGACGTCCTTGGCGCTACGCGAAGCTCCGGCCGAGTGCTCGGCGAGATGCTTCATCGCCATCAGAGCGTAGTCGGCTTTCTTGGTAAGCTTCAGCAATTGAACGTCCGATATCGGGCAAAATCAGTCGGGTATATCTCCGACCCTTTTCGTCGCAATTCATTGTACGGCAATCCTGCGGCAGCAGGCAAGGGGCAGCACCGGACGGCGAAATCTGCCATTCAGAGGTAAGTATCGAGGGCTGAGCGGGTTAGAGTTGTCCGATCAAAAAGGTCGGATAATTTGGCCCTCCACTGCTCCGGGTGCTTGGCGGTAACTCCGATACAAAAATCAGACAACCACAAAGGTACACGAAGTAGCACAAAGGGAAGACAGTATTTAGCCTTTGTGTACTCTCGTGTCCTTTGTGGTTCGATCCCGCCTTCGCTTCCGGTTGCGAATTCACGACGGCGTAACGGGTGGGGTCTTGACAAGCGGCCACGCCGTTCTACAATACCGGAAAATTCCGGCGAAATTGCCCTCGTAGTCGGTAGGACCTTCCGGATTTATGACCCCAAAGTCGCCCCCCTCTTCTCAAAGCGTAGATATGAAACCACCCTGCAAGCATCCGCGCGTGCAAATCGTGAGCCGCGATGAAGATTCGGAATTCGTCGAGTGCAAGGAGTGCGGCGAAATTTTCGAGTCGAGCGAATTCAAAGACATGAACATCGAAGAGAGCACACAAGAGCGTGAGATGTGATCTTCCCTTAGTCCCTTCGTGATTCGCCCGACGTCAACGAAGCAGAAGGCCGGCTTCTGCCGAGAAATTCGTGGGCGCGAAATCGTTCACCAGAAATTTCGGATAGGCTGCGGCGGCAATCATGGCCGCGTTATCGGTCGAGAGCGGACGCGAGGGGAAGTAGACGGGCAATCCGTGCTTGGCGCCTTCGCGTTCGAAGGTTTGGCGCAATTCCTTGTTGGCGGCGACTCCGCCGGTAACGAAGAGACTGGCCACACGGTTGGCTTCGGCCGCAGCCAGCGTTTTTCCGACCAAGTCTTCGATGAGAGCACGCTGAAACGATGCCACCAGATCGAGCGTGAGCTTGTCGCAGCACGCGAGGTAGTCCTCGAGCTTCGGCTTGGAGATCTTTAGCAGCGCCTGACGGCGCGCTTCGATCGCATTCCGCATGTTGTGCGTTTCCACGTAGCGCAGGATCGCGGTTTTGATTCCGCTATAGGAGAAGTCGAAGCGGGGACGATCGTCTTGCGGCAAGAGCTCTTTTCCGTCGTGGCGGCCGCGGCGGTCGCGATGCTTGATCTGGGCCGGCGGAAACTTCACGGCCTTGGGATCGCCGTGGGTCGAGAGGCGATCGATCACCGGGCCGCCGGGGTATCCGAGAGCCAGGAGTTTGGCGACTTTGTCGAAGGCTTCTCCGGCGGCGTCGTCGCGGGTGTGACCGATGTTTTCGTACGACCATGAGTCCGCATTCAACATAGCGAGGTAAAGATGTGTGTGGCCTCCGGAGACGACCAGGGCCATGACGGGAAACTGCAGTTCTCGATTGCCCTTCTGGCGTTCCTCGAGGAGCACGGCATGGATGTGGCCTTCGAGGTGGTTCACGGCGATCAGTGGCTTTTCGAGCGCGAAGGCCAGCGCCTTGGCGTAGCTGATGCCGACCAGCAGAGCTCCAGCGAGGCCAGGGCCCTGGGTCACGGCGATCGCGTCCACGGAATCGTACGTCTGCTTGGCCTCCGCCAATGCCTGGCGAACGACGGGGACAATTGCCTTCAGATGTTCGCGGGAGGCCAGTTCAGGAACCACTCCTCCGTAGGGCTGGTGCGTGGCGATCTGCGAGGCGACGATATTTGAGATCAGCTGCTCGCCCGAACGGACCACGGCCGCGGCGGTTTCGTCGCAGGAACTCTCGATACCGAGGATGTAGGCGTCGGGCATGTAGCTTCTAGTTTCCAGTTTCGGGTTTCAAGTTTCAAGTGGCCGCCATGGGCTTTGAAAGTGACTCCGTGCTGTGACAGTAATCTTCGGTGCCGGCGGTATCATGAAATCAAGATGAGCGGAGAACCGGTTGAATTGAAGCAGGAGGCGACGGCCATCGTCCAGAAGCTGCGGGAGCGCGGCTTTCAGGCGTACCTCGTTGGCGGATGCGTGCGCGATCTGCTGCTGGAGCGTTCTCCGAAAGACTACGACGTGGCGACGGATGCGACGCCTCGGCAGGTGATGGAGATTTTCCCCGAGACCTACGCCGTTGGAGAGCAGTTCGGGGTCGTGCTGGTCCCCGTCGCGAGCATCGCAAGCGATGTCTGCGGTCAATCTTCTTCGAAGTCCTCATGTGTTGAGGTGGCGACGTTTCGCAGCGATATTGGCTACTCGGACGGACGGCATCCGGACGAGGTGCGATTCAGCAAGGATCCGCGCGAGGATGTGGCGCGACGCGACTTCACCATCAATGGAATGATGCTCGATCCGGTGAGCGGCGAAGTGCTCGATTTCGTCGGCGGTCGCGAGGACCTGGCGGCGGGCCTCATCCGAACGATTGGCGATCCCGAGCGCCGTTTCGCGGAAGACAAGTTGCGCATGCTGCGGGCGGTGCGGTTCGCTTCGCGATTTGAGTATGCGATCCATCCGGCGACATTCGCGGCAATAAAGAAGCTGGCTGAGCAGATCAAGGTTGTATCGCGCGAGCGAATCCGCGAAGAGGTGACTCGCATGCTGACTGAAGGCCACGGGCGGCGGGCATTTCTGCTGCTGGACGAGAGCGGGCTGTTGCAGCACGTTTTGCCGGAGATTTCGGCGATGAAAGGAGTGGCGCAACCTCCAGAGTTCCATCCGGAGGGCGATGTCTTTGTGCACACGCTGTTGCTGCTCGATTATCTGCCGCAGCCTTGCCCGATGACGCTGGCCTGGGGAGCGCTGCTGCACGACGTCGGCAAACCGGCGACATTTCGCATGGCGCCGGATCGCATCCGCTTCGATAACCATGTTGAGGTCGGAGTGAAGATAGCGGAACAGATTTGCCGGCGGATGCGATTTTCGAATGAGGAGACGGAACAGATTCTGGCGCTGGTCGAAAATCACATGCGTTTCATGGATGCGATGCGAATGAAGCAGTCGACGCTGAAACGATTCATGCGCCTGCCTGAATTCGACGAGCATATGGCTCTGCATCGCGCCGATTGCCTGGCCAGCCATCGGAATTTGACGACTTATGACTGGATTCGCGAGAAACAGAAGGAAACTCCGCCAGAAAAAATGCGGCCCTCGCCGCTTGTGACTGGGGACGATCTCATTGCGGAGGGGCATGCGCCAGGGCCGAAGTTCCGCGACATTTTGAATGCCGTGGAAGACGAGCAGCTCGAAGGGCGTCTGCCCACGCGAGATGCGGCGCTGGAATTTGTCCGGCGCGAATTTCCTGCGTGATCCACAGCCGCGAGCCTCCAAATGGAATGTTAAAATCAAAGTTTCTGCGGGTCATCTAAGTCCCGCCGAGTTGAGAGCTATCCTGTGGAACAAGCTGGGTCGGACCTGGAAAAAATCGTCGCGCAATCGCTGCGGCAAGCGCCTCCAGCGCAGGCTCCGCTGATGGCTTGGCCGGTGGTCTGCGGCTCGGCGGTGGCCGAGCGGACGCGCGCACTGACCTTTCTGGATGGCGTATTGCGCGTGGCCGTTCCGGATCTGGGATGGAGATCGGAACTGCAGATTCTTGCTCCGCGCTATCTCACCGCGATCAACCGATATACGCTCGAAATGGTTCACCGGATCGAGTTCGTCGTCGATCGCCCCGAAGATCCGAGAAAGAGCGTTCGCTGACCCCGAATGAAAGTTACCGAACAGGATGTCGCCTACGTCGCGGACCTCGCCAACCTCGATCTCAACGACGAGGAACGCAGGGGCATGTTGCGCGACCTGAACTCGATCCTCGAATACATTGACCGGCTGAATGAACTGGATACGTCGGATGTGCCGCCAATGGCGCAGGTTTCGGATCGATACGGGGTCGACGAATCGAAGCAGGGCAGCGAGCGTTTTGCGTATGCCAGCCGCGAGGACATTCTCGAAGGTCTGCGGAAATCGTTGCCACCTCAAGAAGCGTTGGCGAATGCGCCCGATGCAGACGAAGATTTCTTTCGCGTTCCGAAGGTGATTGAAAGATAGTCGTTCGAATTCCACTCAATGGAACTGACCTCCCTCACGATTGATGCAGCACGCTCCGCCGTTCAGGACCGCAAGATCTCTGCGGTCGCGCTCGCCGAGGAGCATTACACGCGCATCCAGAAAGAAGACGGACAGATAGGAGCGTTTCTCACGCTGTCGAAGGAACGCGCTCTGGAGCAGGCGCAGCGCATCGATCGAATGGCAGTAGAGGGTAAGGCTCTTCCTGCGCTAGGCGGCGTGCCGGTCGGCATT
>DATJOA010000042.1:0-14897 GCA_035507635.1 Candidatus Acidiferrales bacterium | reverse complement strand
CTTTTTTGGCATTGCTACGGTTTATTGGCTGTGCTACCTTGAGCCCATAATCCCGGTTTGGAGGTCTGCTGGATGCTGACTTCGAAAGACCAACTCCTGACCAGTCATGAAGAATTCCGCCGACTGGCACAGGAGCACACGCAATACGCACAACGTCTCGATTCACTCACCCAAAAGCGCTATCTCAGCGAAGACGAAAAGTTGGAAGAAGTGCGTCTGAAGAAGCTGAAACTCCGCCTCAAAGATCAGATGGAGTCCATTGAGCGCGAGTATCGGCAGCAATACGGCGTCAACGTAGCGTAATTGAATTTTGGCCAATAGCCCGGCGGCAGCTGCCGCCCCGGACAAATTTACCTTCCGCAGGGCGCGATGAAGCGCCTTTTTTTATTTATACTTACGACGTTTCTACGGGATGCGCCCGGTAACGCTGCCAGTTATAATGAAATAACTCCCCATGGTTCGCGATGGCTATTTCTACGCTCTGCCGCTGATTGCTGCCGCCGTTCTGCTGGGCTGGCTTACGAATCCGGCGTGGGCTATCATTCCGCTTCTTCTGGCGGCGTTCTTTTTGTGGTTCTTCCGCGATCCCGAGCGTGTCATTCCTTCTGCTCCAGGCGCTGTTGTTTCCCCTGGAGACGGAACAGTCACTGAGGTTTCCACAGTCAGGATCGGCAATCAAGACTGCCTGCGGTTCAGCATTTTTTTGAGCGTCTTTAACGTTCACGTAAACCGTGCTCCAATCGCCGGCGTCGTGCGCGATATTCGCTATCGGCGCGGGAAGTTTCTCGACGCGCGCAGTCCCCACTGTGCCGATCAGAACGAGCAGAACGCCGTCACCATGGAGGGCGACGGTCAAACCATCGTCTTCAAGCAGATTGCGGGTCTGCTGGCGCGGCGCATCGTTTTCAATCCGAAGATCGGAGATCGCCTCGAACGTGGCCAACGCGTCGGCCTGATCAAGTTCGGATCGCGCGTCGACGTTGTTCTCGACGCCTCCGCCCGCGCCAATGTGAAAGTCGGAGACGATGTGAAGGGCGGGGCAACGGTTCTTGCGTACCTGCCAGCGCGTGAAGCTCTCGTTGCCGGAACTGCGTCCGCATCCCACGGAGAGCGCCGATGAGCCAAACCCCGACCCGACCGCGGCGCCGCCAGAGCAAGGGCATGTACATTCTGCCGTCGCTTTTCACTACAGCGAACATGGCGCTCGGCTATTACGCGATTCTCGAGGTCATGCACGCCACGCTCACCGACTTTTGGCACCTCGACAATGCGGCCAAAGCGATCGGTTTCGCCGTTCTGTTCGACGGACTCGACGGACGCATCGCACGCATGACGGGCACTACCAGCGATTTCGGCCGCGAACTCGATTCTCTGGCCGACGCCATTACATTCGGTGTCGCCCCTGCGATGCTGGCCTGGACCTGGGGATTTCACCTCATCCCGCCGATGTGGCTCACACAAGGCCAATTACATATCAAGCTGACCCAACTGGGTGCCATCGCAAGTTTTCTTTTCCTGATTGCCGGAGCGAGCCGCCTGGCGCGCTTCAACATCACTTCGAATGCGCAGCCCTCAAATCCTGGGCGTCCCGGCAAGAAGTATTTTGTCGGAATGCCGATTCCCGCCGGAGCCGGCGTGATTGCCGCCGTTGTTCACTTTGAAAGCGGCGATCCGCGCGTGGTCTTCTCGCCCTACACAGCGCTGGCGTGGTCGGCCATGGTCGCCACAGTTGGGTATCTCATGGTAAGCACCTGGCGCTTCTACAGCTTCAAAGACATTGATTTCCGATCGCGGCATCCATTTCGATTGATTGTCTTGCTGGCTGGTCTTTTTGCGCTGATCTTTTTCTTCTCGAAGCAGATGCTTTTCGCGATTGCACTGCTCTACATGGTTTCGGGAGTCTTTTGGCGCTTGCAGTGGATCTTCCGCCGTCACCATGATCCGCCGCCTCCGCCTTACAAGGAGGCCTCGCAAGTATCATGAGCGAGCCCGCACGTATCACTCCTCCAACTCAGCCGGCCGCCCGAGGCAAGCTTTACCGTGCCGCCATCGTCGGCGCCGGATCGCTGAAGGGCAAAGAGGTTGCCGAAGTACTGAACGAGCGCAACTTCCCCGCCGCTGATATTCGCCTGCTCGACGACGACGAGTCCATGGGGCAACTCGAGGCCATGGGTGACGAGATTAGCTTCATCCAGCGCGTGCGCGCGGAGCAATTCGAGCACGTCGACTTCACTTTCTTTGCCTCTGATCCCGAAAGCACGCGTCGCAGTTGGAAGGACGCTCGCGATGCCGGCAGCACGATCGTTGACCTGTCCGCGGCTCTCGAAGACCAACCCGGAGCGACAGTGCGCTCGTTGTGGATCGAGCGCGAGCGCGGCCAGGTCGTGCGCCCCGAGCTCCAACCCGGACCGTGTATCACGGCGCATCCTGTCGCGATCACGCTAGGCCTGCTGCTCTTGCGTGCCAATAAAGCAGCGGTTATCAAGCGCGCTATGGCCATAGCGTTTGAGCCAGCGTCCGAGCACGGCCAACGCGGTATGGACGAATTGCACCAGCAGACCGTGAATCTGCTATCGTTTCAGCCGCTGCCAAAAGATGTTTTCGATGCCCAGGTTGCCTTTAACATGATCGCGCGTTACGGCCCCAAGTCTCAGCCCGCGCTCGACTCGGTCGAATCCCGCGTCCTGCGCCATTTCCGCAAAATTGTCGGCGGACAGGCGATCGAGCCTTCGCTGTTTCTTCTGCAGGCTCCCATTTTCCACGGCCATGCTCTCGCGTTATTCATCGAGTTCGATCAAGCTGCCGATGTCGTCGAAACTGCACGCGTTCTGGCCGGAGAACATATGCTCGTGACTGCCGCCGAAGACGACTGGCCGACGAATGTGAGCTCGGCTGGGCAGAATGACATTCATGTAACCTTCAAAAGCGATCCAGTTCATCCAAACGGCGTTTGGCTGTGGGCTGCAGCCGACAATCTCCGCATTTCGGCGCTCACCGCCGTGGAGTGTGCCGAGAGCATGACGGCTACTCGTCCCACTGGAAAAATCCAGTGAGAAGCAACTCACCTTTTCCTGCCGGAATTTTGCTCACCGTTATTGCGATTTCTGCGAATCTTGCCTGCGGATATCACACGGCCGGCCACAATGTCACTCTTCCTCAGGACGTCAAGACCATCGCGATCCCCTCGTTCAAGAACGAGACGCTGACCTATCGCATCGAACAGATGCTCACCGCTTCCGTGGTGCGCGAATTCACAACCAGCACCCGCTATCACATCGTGAATGACCCTGACGAGGCCGAGGCAACCTTGTATGGGACCGTCGTTTCAACCGTGGAGACTCCGCTGGCATACGATACGGCCACGGGCCGCGCCGCCAGCGTGCTGATCGTCGTAAGCATGCGAGTGAAGTTGATCGACCGTCATGGTCAGGTGCTCTATCAGAATCCGAGCTATGTGTTCCGTGAGCAGTACGAAGTCTCGCAGGACCTGGCCACTTTTTTCGAAGAGGATTCGCCGGCCTTTCGCCGATTGTCTCAGGATTTTGCGCGAACGCTGGTCGCCAACATTCTGGAGGGCTTCTAGTGAAGAAGCTGTTCCTCATTAGCGCGCTTGCGACCTGCCTATCGGCCGTTGGATGCTATAGCGGAACGCGTCCTGCTCACATCGGGAATGCCGCGCAGCAATTCACGGTTCAAGACTCCGACCGCAAGGTTTCACTCGAACAATTCCGCGGAAAGGTTGTCGTACTCAACTTCTGGGCAACCTGGTGTCCGCCGTGTCAGGAAGAACTTCCTTCGTTGATGACCATGCAGGAACGAATGCGCGGCCATGGAATCGTGGTGGTGGGGGTGAGCATCGACGTGGACGGCAATGCCTATCACAGTTTTCTCAAGGAGCACGGGGTGAACTTTCTGACCGTCCGCGATCCGCAGCAGAAAGTCGCCGGGCTCTACGGCACTTCCGGATGGCCCGAGAGTTATATTATCGATCGTCAAGGAATTCTCCGCCGTAAGATCGTGGGCCCGATCGATTGGACGCAGCCGGATATCCTCCAACTCCTCGGCAAGTTGTGACCCGTGAATGTCTGACCCCTGGCCTCTGGTCTCTAGCCTCTGACTCCGTTGCCGTTACTATGCGAATCGGCCCTCGGATGCTAGAGTCGGAGAGAGTATTCTTGTCAGTCCGAAGCGCGAAGCGCAGAGGAATCTGCACTCATTAGCTCACATGCGAGCCTTCGCACAAGCCGAACGTTTCGTCAGCGACCTGCAGGCGCGCAAAATGCGTCCCGCATACGTTTTCGTCGGTGACGAAGCTTTCTTCCGTAAGCGCTTCCGCGATGCCATCCTCGAACATCTTGTGCCAGTCGACGTGCGCGATTTCAGTCTCTTCGAATTCGATCTCGCAGACAACGACCTCGCCGAAGTTCTTGACCGCGCCCGCACGCCATCTCTCATGGCTCCGTTCCAGGTATTTTTCGTGCGTGGCGTAAAGAGTCTCTTCGGCCGAGGATCGAACGAAGAAAAACTCGCGGCGATCGAGGAATACTGCAGCCGACCGAACCCCGATGCTCTCCTCATCTTCGTTGCAGATCACATCAGCATTCCCGCCGACGTCCGCAAAATGGAGATGCAGGATAAAGAGCGCTACCAGCGAATCCGCGAAACCATGGGACAGTATTGCGGCCTTGTTGAACTGGCACGAGTGGAAGAGGGCGAAGCTGTCCGCTGGCTGACCGATTTCTGCACCGGCCGCGAAGTTAAGATTGAGCCCGACGGCGCCCGCGAACTCGTGGACGCTCTCGGCGGCGACCTGATGATGATCTCCAACGAACTGGAAAAACTCATCCTCTACGTCGGCGAGAAAAAGCGCATTACTCTGGGCGATGTGGAAACCATGGTCCTGGCCGCCAAGCAGCGCTCGCTGTACGAACTGACAGATGCCATCTCCAGCAAGCACCGCGTGAAGGCACTCGAAGTTCTCGACGCGATTCTTGCCTCGGGCGAGGGCGAGGAAGCATCCATTGGCCACGTGTACATGCTGGCAAAGACTTTTCGTCAGATGCTGATTATCCTCGAACGCAACGTGCGCGATCAGCGCATGCTCTGGGCCGCTCTCTGGCAGGGATTCCGCGTGCCGCCATTTGCCGCCGACGACATCATCCGCCAGGCCCGTCGCTACAAGAACCGCCGTGAGCTCACCCGCGCCATCCGCTTCGTAGCCAAAGCCGACCTAGCTCTGCGTTCGAATCCGGTTAGCAAGCGCATGGTCCTCGAACGACTGGTAATGGACCTTACCACAGAACAGAAGTTCGAAACTCCCGGTTGGATGCAAGAACAACTGCCGGTATAAGGTCTGCAGAACGATCGCGTCTCGTATCAGGGCCATGCCTCCAGGCATGTCATCCGCCCAAAACTGAATAAAGCACTTTAGCGCCTGCGATCCGCCCTCTCAACCCATCGGTAACTTGTTGCTTCCGGCACCGCTGGTAGAACATACCAAGGTGTCGAGCGTTGAAATCGCACCTCCACAGTCATCCCACCGGTCGAAGATAACCGCCGCGCCTTCGCCCGTCATCGTGGCGTTGCTTCTCTTCGCTGCGACGCTGCTGCTCTACGTCCCCTCGTTCAACAACGACTTTGTGAACTATGACGATGGCCCATACGTTACGTTGAATCCCCACGTCATGGAAGGTGTTTCCTGGAAAAATATCAAGTGGGCGTTCACGGCGACCAGCGAGGCCAACTGGCACCCCCTCACGTGGATCTCCCACATGGAGGACGCGCAGTTATTCGGCGCAAATCCAATCGGCCATCATTTTCATAGTGTGATTCTGCACGCGCTCAATGTGGTTCTGTTATTCCTCGTACTTCTCCGGGCAACTGGATACTCCATTCGAAGCGCAGTTGTGGCAGCCTTGTTCGCGGTTCATCCCTTGAACGTCGAGTGCGTGGCCTGGATCGCTGAGCGCAAATCTGTCCTCTCGATGTTCTTCCTGCTGCTGACGCTGCTGGCCTACGGATGGTACGCCCGCCGTCGAAACTCACGGCGGTATACGCTCGTCCTTGCGGTCCTTGCTCTGGCACTCGCAGCCAAACCCATGGTGATAACGCTGCCGGTCCTGCTCCTTCTATGGGATTATTGGCCGCTCGGTCGTTTCGATTCGAATCCTGAATCCTCATCTCGTCCCGCTTTCATTTGGCTTGTACTCGAGAAAGTGCCGCTTCTTGGCCTTTCGGCAGCCAGCGCGTGGATCACTCTTTACGCACAGCATGCCGGTGGCGCTCTCGGATCCGTCCAGGCGCTACCTCTGAGTCTTCGAATCCAAAACGCGATTTACTCCTACGCTGTTTATGCCGAGAAAGGAATTTGGCCGTCGCGTCTCGCAGTTTTCTATCCCTATCCGGAAGGCTCGCTTGCGGTGTGGAAAGTGCTCTCCTCTGCCATCCTGATTCTTGGGATCACAGCGACGGCATGGATCAAAAGGCACACTCATCGCTACCTGCTCGTCGGTTGGCTTTGGTATCTCATCGCCATGCTTCCGATGATTGGCATGATTCAGGTTGGACGGCAGGCGATGGCCGATCGCTACGCCTATCTGCCGTTCATTGGATTGTTCATCATCGCCATCTGGGGCAGTGCGGAACTATTCCAGAGTCTCAAACTGAAGCGTCCGCTTGTGGCTGCAGCTATCGCCGGTTTGCTCGTCTCCTATAGTTTGGTAACCGTTCGGCAGATCCGCTACTGGCGGGATAGCTACACTCTATTTGCACACACGCTGGCCGTGACCAGCCGCAATGGGATCGCCGAGCAGAACCTTGGCACAGCGCTCATGGACCTCGGACAGTCGCGGCTTGCGCTGCCTCACTTCGAGGCCGCCGTTCAATTTGCCCCAACTCTTTCCACGGCGCACTACAACCTGGGTGTTCTCCGACAGCAGCAGAATCGGATTGATGCCGCCAAACACGAATACCAGTTGGCGCTGAACTACGGCTCTGATCCCACAGAGATTGCTCAGACGCACAACAATCTAGGTTTTCTGCTGATGAGTAGCAACGATCTGAAATCCGCAGAGCAGGAATTCACGGCAGCCCTTCAAGAAAATCCGCAGAAGCAGAATAGCTTGCTTGGACGCGGGATGTCCGAATACCGCCAAAAGAAATACGATGCAGCCCTTGATGATTTCTCTGCTGCCGCGAAGATCGTTCCCTTTGCCCCGGCCGATTTCTGGCTGGGCCGGACTCTTGAAGAGAAGGGCGACACAAAAGCCGCTGCCGAGGCCTATGAAGCAGCTCTGCAAGTAGCGCCCGACATGACGGAAGCGCAACAACGGCTGGCCGCACTCCGCAGCCCTCGCTAAAAAGCGAAAAGCCGGCAGATCCGCTGGCCTGCCGGCCTTGGAAAGAAAGCCTGGATGACTACTTCATCGCCGTGACACGCGCGCCCAGGCGAGACTTGTACCGCGACGCGGTGTTCTCGTGCAGAGTCCCCTTCTGGATCGCCTTGTCCAGCACGGATACAGTCTTCCGGTACACCTGTTCAGCGGCATTTTTGTCGCCCTTGGCGATGCTTTCGCGCATATCGCGCAGCTGGGTGCGCAGGGAAGAAGTGTTGGCACGATTACGCGTCGTACGGCGTTCGGTTTGACGGGCGCGCTTCAGCGCCGAAAGATGATTTGCCATGTTGGATTCGTTACCTTCGTGTCTTCAGAGAGATATTCGGGTGGGTCCGAATTACTTATTATAGGGGAGCGGTTCGAAGCCGGTCAAACGTTTAGGCTTGTTTTGCCGTCGTCCTGAGCGCAGCCTCTTTCAGGCAGAGCGAAAGGATCTCGCAGGAAGCTAGCGCTGACTTAGCCAACGCCCATTTGCCAATCGAATGCACAATGGTTCGAGACCTGAATGAAGACCCATGAGTGACACGCTCGATCACCTGAAAATCCTGATCAATTCCTCGACGCCCATCCTCGTAATGGAAACGTCTGAGGAGATGCGCGCCGTCAACATGGTGCGTTCCGCCTGTTCTGAATTGAACATGGCGACCTTCGAGTGGAGCATCGCCGATGGTCTGCAGCGCTCCGGCAGCGGAGCCCCAGTCGAGGCTCAGAAACCCTCGCAGGCGCGTGCCGATCAGGGCGTCTGGACTCCTGTCCGTACTTCCGCGCAACCGCGAACGTCCCTCAGTCCGGGCAGCGGAGAAGCTGAACGCCTGACTCGCGCCGTCATGTCCGCCATGGGACCGGACCAATCGTCTGCAGCCGCATCAGGCTCCATCTACAACACCCGCGAACCCGTGCAGGCGCTCGCCAATATGGAATCCATGACGGTCGAAGCTGTGTTCATCCTGAAGGATTTTCACCGCCACATGGACGACCCCGTCGTCGTGCGGCGTTTGCGCGACGTGGGACAAAAGTTCTCCACGAACCGTCGCACGGTTATCATCACAGCTCCGGAAATCAACGTGCCACCGGAATTGGCCACGCTGGTCGAATACTTCGATCTTCCGCTGCCCGATCGCGACCGCCTGCACGATATCATTCACGACACCTTCACCCGGCTCTCGAAAACCTACACGCTGAAATTGCAACTGGATGCTGCCGGCGTCGACGCCATGTCGGCGAACTTGCGGGGCCTGACCGAAGAAGAAGCCGAGCGTGCCGTCTCGCAGGCGCTGGTCACGCGATACGCCCTTTGTCCCGAAACTGTGACGGATGTGCTCGAAGCCAAGAAGCAACTGCTGCGGCATTCCGGAATGCTTGAGTTCATTGAAGCTTCCGACAATATGTCCGCCGTTGGTGGTCTCGAAAATCTGAAGCATTGGCTTCAGCAGCGTCGAGGGACTTGGGAAGATTCGGCACGTGACTTCGGTCTTGAGCCGCCGCACGGGGTCATCATTCTCGGAGTACAGGGCTGCGGAAAGTCGCTTTGCGCCCGCGCCGTCGCCGGTGAATGGAAGCTTCCGCTAGTAAAGTTCGATACCTCCGCCGTCTACGACAAGTACATCGGCGAGACCGAAAAGCGTGTCCGCAAAGTCTTCCAGGTTGCGGAAGGCCTCGCGCCTTGTGTTCTCTGGATCGACGAATTGGAAAAAGTCTTTGCCGGCAGCGGACCCGACTCTGCATCCGCCGACGCGGGCGTTTCTTCGCGCCTGCTCGCATCGTTCCTCTCTTGGATGCAGGACCGCAAGTCTCCCGTCTTCGTTGCCGCAACTTGTAACAACGTAACCGTCCTGCCGCCCGAGCTAATTCGCAAAGGACGCTTCGACGAACTCTTCTTCGTCGATCTACCGAACCAGGCAGAGCGGCGTCAGATTTTCTCGATCCAGTTGTCCAAACGCAAACGCAATCCCGCGGATTTCGATCTCGACAAAGTCTCGGCAGCCGCCCGTGGATATTCCGGCGCCGAGATCGATGCCGCCGTCCAGGGCGGGCTCTATGCTGCCTATTCCGAAAAGAAGCAGCTGAGTACCGAGTCCCTGATCGCTGCATTGGGCCAGACGGTACCCCTTTCGACCACTCGAGCGGAAGAAATCACGGCCTTGCGGGATTGGGCACGAACCAGAGCGGTGCCTGCCTCGAAAGCCGATGCAAATGCTTCCACAGCTTGAGGTTTTCCTCCCATTGACTCTCCTGTTTGAACCGGGGTAGGCTTAGGTCAATGGTAGTCGTTCGCCCATCGGGCGCGAACATCTCGATTGATCCCGTCTCTGAGAAGAATCCTTTGTCGTCTGCGAACGGCCGACGAGTGTGTGTCCGCGCTTTGCGCGGCCAGCCTGGTTGTACGATTCGAATGACCTTGAACCCACAAGCATGAAGAAAAGCATCGGGGTAACCCCCAACATCGAGACCTTCTTCGGTACGCGGGACGAGAACGTCCGCGTGCTGGAAGACGGCCTGAACATTACGATAAATCTGCGGGCGAACGGCATCGAGCTCGAAGGGGCGCCGCGCGACGTCGCGCGTGCCGAGCAGGTCTTCGCCGACTACGAGAGCCTGCAGCGTTCCGGCTACACCTTCAACAACGGCGATCTCAACAGCATGCTGCGTGTGCTGACCTCGGATCCAAATTCGACCCTGCGGGGCCTGGCCGACGCGGGAAAGCAGCGTTCTTTTGGTAGACGAACCGTCCAGCCGAAGAGCAATAACCAGCGCCGCTATCTCGAGGCCATCGAGAAGCACGACATGGTCTTCGGGATCGGCCCCGCTGGAACCGGCAAAACGTATCTTGCTGTCGCGATGGCAATCTCGGCTCTGCTGGCAAAGCGCGTGAACCGCATTATTCTTGCGCGGCCCGCGGTCGAAGCCGGCGAGCGCCTCGGATTCCTTCCGGGCACGCTGCAGGACAAGATCGATCCATACCTTCGTCCTCTGTACGACGCGCTCTATGACATGCTCGATCCCGAAAAGGTCGATCGCTATCTCGAGAAAAATGTCATCGAAATTGCGCCGATTGCCTTCATGCGCGGACGCACCCTGAACGATTCTTTCGTGATTCTTGACGAAGCGCAGAACACCACATCCGAGCAGATGAAGATGTTCGTTACCCGCCTGGGATTCAACTCAAAGGCTGTGATCACGGGCGACATAACGCAGATCGATTTGCCGAACGCGCGCCGCAGCGGATTGCTCGAAGCGATCGACGTACTGAAAAACGTGGATGGCCTTGCTTTCGTTAACTTCGACGAAGGCGACGTCGTGCGGCATCATCTGGTCCAGCGCATCGTTCGCGCCTACGACGAACATAAGACGCGAGTAGCAGAACAGCAGATGCTCCTGCTGGCAGAACCAAAATCCGCCGACGCCAACGAAAAGGTGCCCGCCACGTCCGAGGAAAAAGCGGTTGTAACCAACGTGAAGGAATAAATCGACGCTAGAACTGAGGGCCAGCGCATGCGGCCCTCTTTTCTTATTTCTGCATGGCGCAAGAGGACAGAGTCGCTTGGTGATTCTGGAAAAGAAGATCGAGGGCCTTAGCGAGGCAGCGCTCAGCCGTTTTGTTTCGCGGGCAAAACGTGCGGTTGGACTGCGCGGCGATGTAACCCTGCTTGTGACGAGCAACGCTGCGATGCGTTCGCTGAACAGCCGTTTCCGGCGCCTCAACAAACCGACAGATGTTTTGTCGTTTCCTTCTGCGCAACGCTCTCATGGAACTGCTTCTGCTCTTGCCGGAGAAATCGCCATCTCCGCCGACATCGCTTTGCGGAACGCGCTTGAACTAGGCCATTCCCCCTCGGTTGAAGTGAAGGTTCTGGTGCTACACGGGATCCTGCATTTGGCGGGCTACGATCACGAGCGAGATAATGGGATCATGGCGCGGAAGGAAGCCAAGCTACGCAGAGTCCTGAATTTGCCACTCTCGCTGACTGAACGCGGAAAAATCAGCCCGGAGAATTCCGCAAAACCAGCTCGCCAGACGGCGCGCCCAAGGAGGGAGCGGACGGCATGAACGTCATCGCCGTCATGGTCGCCATATTTTTTCTTATCGGCCTGCTGGTCCTGGTCTCGTACGTGGACCGTGTTTACCAGGAAGCCGGCAAATTCCTCTCCCGCGACTTTCAGGACAACATCGACGTCTTCGAACAGAAGATCGAGCCCAAGCTGAAGGTCAGCCGCGCGCGCGCGTCCTTATCGATGGCGGTCTTGGGCCAGTTGACCATTGCCACGATTGCGCTTCTCATCGGCTACCTTCTCTTCAGCGATCTCTCTTGGACTATTTACGAGCTCCTGCAGGCCGCGTTTGCCCTAATCCTGATCGTCACCTTCTGCAACCGCTTTCTGCCATTCGTATTCTTCTCGCGAACCCGGGGAGAGTGGTTGGTTCCGTGGACGCCCATCCTCCGCATTCTGATTTACCTGACGATGCCCATCACAATCGTGCTCGGCTTCATGAAGTCGGTTGCGTCATTGACGAAGCAGGGCGCTACGGAAGAAGCAGAAACCGCGGCCGAGGCCGTCGATGCTCTGATCGAAGCGGGACAGGAAGAGGGGATTATTCAGGAAGGCGACCGCGACCTGATTCAGTCTGTTGTAGAATTCAGCGGCAAAACCGTCCGAGAAGCGATGAAGCCGCGGCCAGCGATGTTCGCAGTTCCCGCGAATACCACCGTCGAGCGCTTCATCGAAATGCTGCGCTCGAAGCATTATTCCCGCGTGCCCGTCTATGAAGGGACTATTCACAACATAAAAGGGATCGTATATACACAGGATGTGCTGCAGGTTCCGGACAGTGAAGCGCATGTGCGCATGGTCGATTCCATCATGAGGCGCGACGTCCACTTTGTTCCGGAGAGCAAACTGGGCAGTGATTTGCTGCGCGAAATGCAGAAGCAGAACATACGCATGGCCATCGTTGTCGACGAATACGGAGGCGTCGCCGGCCTGGTCACAATTGAAGATCTGGTCGAGGAGATCGTGGGCGAGATCCGCGATGAGCGCGACAAGCCTGAAATCGTGCGCGATGGCGATAAAGCATTCATCGTTTCCGGCGGTATGGATGTCGACCGCCTCGGCGAGCTGTTCGGAACCAAGCCTGAGGGTAAGGAATCGGCGACGATTGCCGGACTGGTCAGTGAACTGGCAGGGAGGATTCCGGGCAAAGGAGAAGTCGTCGAAGATGACGGATTGCGGTTTGAGGTGCTCGAGTCCACCGACCGCAAGGTAGAGCGCGTGAGGGTCACCCACGTTCAACCACAACAGTTGAAACTGATATAAAAGCGACTGGCTTCAGGTTCCTTGGCCGATAGCTCGCTACCGCCCTCAGCATTCGGCAGCCTGAACCGCTAGGAACTATCAGCTCGAAGCTGCCTTTATGCCATTTAAATCCGGTTTCGTTTGCATTCTCGGGCGGCCCAATGCGGGCAAGTCCACGCTGCTCAATGCGCTTGTGGGCGAGAAACTCGCGATCATTTCTCCCAAGCCGCAAACCACGCGCAGCCGGATCCAAGGCATTATCAACGTCGCGAAACGGAAGGGAAAAGGCGGAGGCCAGATCATCCTCGTCGACACTCCCGGCGTCCATAAACCGGATAGCTCCTTAGGCCGCAAGATGATGGTTGAAGTGCGCGAGGCGCTGGAAGGTTGTGATCTGGTTCTGCTGTTGATGGACGCTTCGCAAAAAATTGATGCCCGCGATCAGTATGCGCTGGATTTACTGAAGAAAATATCTGCGAAGACCTTTCTGATCCTGAATAAAGTCGACTTGATCCGTGAGAAATCGAAACTGTTGCCACTCATCGAGCAATACAAGAAACTGCACAGCTTCGCGGAAGTCATTCCAATCTCGGCTTTGAAACGGAACGGTCTCGATCTTTTGCTGCAAACCATCCTCGATGCGCTTCCGGCAGGCGAGGCCTACTTTCCCGAAGATCAGCTTACGGATCAGCCGACTCGCTTCATGGCAGCCGAGGTTATCCGCGAGCAGGTTCTGCTAAACACGAGCGAAGAAATTCCCTACGCGACCACGGTCATCGTCGACAGTTTCGAAGAAGGCAGCCGCCTGACGAGGGTCGCGGCAACGATCTATTGCGAACGCCAAGGGCAGAAGGGAATTCTCGTCGGGAAAGGCGGCCGGATGCTAAAGAAGATCGGCACCGCCGCGCGCCTGCAAATCGAGCGCATGCTCGGAACGAAAGTATTTCTCGGACTCTATGTGAAAGCCGCGCCCGGGTGGAGGGATTCCCGTCAATTTGTTGAAGAACTCGACTGGCGCCGCCAGTTGCAGCAGCGCATGATGCAACAAGCTGCACACTCAGAAGCAGAGCCGGCGTCACCCTCTGATGACTGACTTGTGATATTGTAACCACCGCCCCGAATGGGGCAGCCATTGCCCTATCTGGCGCGGACCACTAGAATCTAGAAAGCGGCACGCCCAGGGCAACCGGCCAACGAGCGAACCATGGAAGCTGGGGATACCTCCGAGGAGCAACTCCCGGAGTACGACTTTGATCCAGAGAGGCTAAGCCTGCGCGTGCGAGTTACGCTCGCGGCCAACCGCAGGTCCGTGGACCCGGTTGTAGAGCAGGTCATGAAGGCCGTCCGCGACATCAAATGCGTTGACGGCAAAGAGGATGCCATCGAATTGGCTTTGCAGGAGGCGCTGGCCAACGCCGTCGTTCACGGGGCCAAAGAAGATCCCAGCAAAATAGTTGAATGTATTGTTGCATGTGACGCGCAACGCGGCGTTCTAATCATTGTGCGTGATCCAGGCGAGGGATTCGACCCACAGGCAATTCCCAGCTGCACCATGGGCGAGAACCTCTATTCGAATCACGGACGTGGAATTTTTCTGATCAACCAGTTGATGGACGAAGTGAAGTTCCGCAAGAACGGGACCGAGATCCACATGGTCAAGCGGTAGGAAAATCTCACCTGGACCGATTGAAAATCCGGCCGAAGCCTGCAAAAGATCTAGCAACGAAATCATCAACGCGCCGTTGCCCGAGAATCCTCCTCAGCAAGAAGTAAATAATTGTTAGAGAAACCAGAATTACCCACCACAGAAACCCACGGGTGTCACGCGACGGCATGGATTTCCCGAAATCGAGCCCGTATCGGTTTTCCAGATAAATGCTCGCGAAGATGGAGCAGACGAATATGCCCCGCAATCACAATCGCCGTACCGAACAGTTTGAGCCGGTCTCCCCGAGGTCGCAACGCGGCTTGCCTAATCATGACTAGAATGTAGTGGTCTTGCATGCCAAGCAGTCGAATCGCTGACCACCATTTCTCACTTTCATCGCCAGAATTCCGGAGCGCCTCCTTGTAAGCATGCTTGACCAGACCAGAGATCTTCTTCTCATAATCGTCTTGGTCGTAATCGCGGTCAAACTGATCGGATACGCTATCTATGTCTGGCAGTGTCCAATCTGTTTCGGAAAAATAGAGCATCTTGCGCTCGACCTC
>DATJOA010000041.1:0-3959 GCA_035507635.1 Candidatus Acidiferrales bacterium | reverse complement strand
GCGGCAAAATTCTCTGCGGCTTCAACGGCAAAGATCCAGTGCTGATTCCGCAGTCGCGCATGGATAGTTTCAAGCAGCCGCCGAAGACTCTACCTCGCTCCCCCGGCAACGAGCGCGAGTGGCTCGACGCCTGCAAAGGGGGCGCCACGAAGCCCGGCGGCAACTTCGAGTTCGAAGGCCTCGTCACCGAAACCCTGCTGCTCGGAAATGTCGCTGTCCGTCTCGGAAAGAAGGTTTCCTGGGATCGCGGCACGATGAAGGTCGACAATTCCGACACTGCGCAAGACATGATCCGGCCCGAACGCCGCGCCGGTTGGGAGGTTTAATCCGCTAGAAATTTGTATGGATCATGCACTCACTGTCATCCCGACCGGAGCGTGCCCTTCCCGAAGGGAACGGCACGCGGAGTGGAGGGACCTTGTGTTCTTCATGGCAGCACTAAGAATGGACTAAAACGCAACTCAACCAGGAGCACTCCATGTCCGCACTTTCCCGCAGAGAATTTTGCAAGATCGCATCCGCCCAAGCCGCCGCAGCCGGATTCCTCGCCACCGGCGTCCTCGATCTCCGCGCCAATCCGCTCGGCATGCCCATCGGATGTCAAACCTGGCCGGTCCGCGAGATGATTGCCAAAGATTTCCCCGGCGCCATCAAACAGCTGGCAGCCGCCGGATTCGAGAGCGTCGAACTCTGCTCTCCTGTGGGCTACGCCGAATACGGCTTCGGCGGTCTCGCCAAATACAAAGGCGCAGAGCTCAAGCGCATCCTCAATGACGCCGGCGTTACCTGTGTCAGCTCTCACTTCAATATCAAAGAACTTCGTGACAATCAGGAAGACCGCATTGCTTGGGCCAAAGATGTTGGTCTCACCCAGATGCTCGTCCCTTCTCTTGAAGGCCCGGAGCATCCCACGATGGACGACGTCAAGCGCGCCGCCGACGAATACAACAAAATGGGGGAAAACGCCGCCAAAGCTGGCATCCAGCAAGGCCTTCACAACGAAGGTTTCGAACTCTCCACCGTTGACGGCAAGCGCACCTATGATGTCCTTTTCGATCTTCTCGATCCCAAGCTGGTGAAGTTTCAGTTCCAGGTTTCCACTGTCAGCCGTGGCTACGACGCCGCCGAATATTTCACGAAATATCCAGGACGCTTCGTCTCCATGCACGTCCAAGGCTGGTCGGCCCCGACAAAGAAAATCGTCGCAGTCGGTCAGGGCACTCTCGATTGGAAAGAGATTTTCACCGCCGCAAAAGTGGGCGGCATCAAGAACTACTTCGTCGAAATGAATCTCGACCTGATGAAGGCCAGCGTCCCCTATCTCCGCAGCCTCAACGTCTGACCCACCAATATCCGAGCAAGGCCGGCTGGCGCTGTGGGACGAAAAGGAATCATGCGGAGACAGCCGCCTCGACTACCCGGCGGCACAGATTCACCGCGCCGCAGCGGTGCCCTCTGCCCGGATCAACAGTGCCAACCGCGGAAACAGAAAATGTCCCGCGGCATCGTCGATCACATTCACCTGGCACGTATAAAATCCCGGCTTCAGCGTGTTCAACGGTAAATCAAGTTGAAACACTCCCGCCTTCCGGTCACGCGCATTCAGCTCTGTCAGCTCCACCATCGAACTCTCGAACACCTTTGCCTTTCCCCGAAAGAACGACACATTGCTCAGCAACCGTATCCCCGGCTTTCCCTCCGCGCCGCCCGATGGCGCCGCCTCATGCCCCGGATCGTACACCTCGTAATACAGCCGCAAATGTTGCGCGGACGAGAACACGTGTGTCACATTCGGAATAATCTCCGATCCGTCACGCACCAGCGGATTCAGCTCCGAACTTTTCTTCGCCGGCTGCAACTGGCTCGCCAGCACTACCGAACTCATCTTCAGCGGTGCCGTCTTCAAATCCGGCACAGTCAGATCCGTCTCGAACGATCCCATCCGCCCAGTCTCGTTCTCGCGCACCACAAACTTCAGGTGATACTTTCCCGGAGGCAGGCTCACACCCGTGTCGTACTGCACATTTTTTTTCTTCACTTCCGACGATGTGTCCACCGCCAGCTTCACCGTGTCGCGAATCCTCGTCACCGGATGATGCTGCTCGTCCATCACCATTCCAATCACATCCAGGGTCGCCTTGTCGCGGTCGCTGCTTCGGATAAACGGAATCTCCGATCCCGGCACCACCAGCGAGATCGGGATATAGAACTTGTTCGCCTCTACGCGGAAATACACCGCGCCCAGATACAGCGGCAAATCTGTCGTCGGCAACTCTGACGCCAGTTCCTCCTGCAACTGCAGTTCCTTATCTTCCTTCGTCGAATGCTGATAATCCGCCGGAGCGTAATATCCGCGCCGGTACTCGATCTTCACATTCGGCACATTTACCTTCACCACGATCCGACGGTAACGCCCGTCCTTCGCGAGATTCGCGCTGTGATATCCGAGCAGATAATACGTCGAGGTATCCTGCTGCACTCCTTTGAACACCTGCGTGAAATCATTCGAATCCAAGAATGCGCGGCCGCCCGTATCGCTCGCCAGCGTCACCAACGTTTCCTGCGTGGTGAAATTCGAATTCAGCGCGCTGATCGTCGACTGCCCCGAATACGCCGACGTTCCCCGCAGGCTTGCATTCTGCGCCTCACCCCCCGCCACAATCGCCTGCAGCCCGCGCAAATCCATGGTGTAGATCGCCAGGTTCGACCGCACCGCTGCGTTGATCGCCGCCCGCAACTCCGACTGATTCTCGATTCCAGTCCGGTCCATGCCGCTTGAAAAATAAATCAGCGACTTTTTCTGCTGCACGTGCGAGAGCTTCTCCGCCACCGACCGCAGCGCCTCGAGCCTCCGGTCCGTATTAAAGATGTTGTATTCCGTATCGTCTGCCGTGAATGGCTGCCCGGTGTCCGGAGTCCCTTCCGTCGTTCCCGTCGTGCCTTCTTCAAAGCCCTGCCCGCTGCCTGCGTTGAATGCCTCAAGCTGCTTCCGCAGCAGATCTCGATCCGACGTGAAATCCTGATTCACCACGAGCGAACTTCCCAGCGACACAATTGACACCAGATCCGCTGGAGCCATCTGCGTATCAACATAATGCTCCGCCGAAGTGATTGCGCGATCGATCTCATCCGGCTCCATCGCCGACAGATCGAAGAACAGAATAATCAGCCGGTGATCCTTAATCTCAGCGTCCGCATCAGACTTCTTGGCCTCCGCGGGTGCTGGCTGCGCGGGCGCCGTCTCTGCCAGCGGCTTTACCTGCGCGACTTGTTGGTTCGCCACCGCATCAATGTTCTCGACGTCAAAGGACACGACTTTCTGCGGCTTGTTATCCTCCAGCACCGTGAAATCTTCCGGCTTCAGTCCTCTCACAAAATTCCCGCTTTTATCCTTAACGGTGACATTCACCAGCACCAGTTCACTCTGCACGCGAAACGTATAATCCGCCTGCTCCTGCGCCGGCACCGACGAACACAGCAATGCGCCGGTCAGCGTCCACGCTAGCGCCGCACTCGCCCGTTTCTTCAAACCGCCAGCCATCTCGATCTCCTAGAACCGGAACCGCGCCGTCATCGTAATCTGCCGCATCCCTCCCACCGCCGTCACGCGCCCGAACGTCGGCGACCCCAACACCGTATCAATCGACGTGTAATTCGGAGTGTTAAACACGTTCGTCGCCTGCGCCCGGATCTCCAGCATGCGCGACTCTTTCAGCGGCACCACTTTCGTGAATGCCATGTCGAACAAAATCGACCCCGGACCGATGATGCTGTTCCGCCTCGCATCGCCATACGGCCCCGCGGGCGATGTAAACGCCGCCGTGTTGAACCATTCCCCAATCGACGGATTGGCAATACTGATCGACTGCCCCGGCACAACGTCCGGGCGGAGCGTGCCATTCGTGCCCCGCTCCAACTCCTGAGGGCTTCCCAGCAGCCTCGGCGTGAACGGCAGTCCC
>DATJOA010000040.1:0-3700 GCA_035507635.1 Candidatus Acidiferrales bacterium | reverse complement strand
GTATCGGAGAGCAGAATTCTTCGTTTCGAGGGCAGATCGGCGCCGCGAAGAGTGGGATCGAGCGTGGCGAACATGCGCGACGAGGCGAGCACATTGGCTTTGGTGAGCGCATTGAACAAGGTCGACTTGCCAGCGTTGGTGTAGCCGACAAGAGCAACCGTAGCAACGGGCACAGATTCGCGGCGCTGGCGCTGCTGCGCGCGAATGCGGCGGACGTTTTCGATCTGCTGCTTGACGTGGCGAATGCGGCGGTAAATGCGGCGGCGATCGGTTTCGAGCTGAGTTTCACCGGGTCCGCGGGTTCCGATGCCGCCGCCGAGCTGAGACATTTCGACTCCGCGGCCAGCCAGGCGCGGGAGCAGATATTCGAGCTGCGCGAGTTCCACTTGCAACTGACCCTCGCGAGTGCGGGCGTGACGCGCAAAGATGTCGAGGATGAGCTGCGTGCGATCGATGACGCGAGTGTTTACTTCGCGCTCAATGTTGCGCTGTTGCGAAGGCGAAAGATCGTGGTCGAACAGAATGACATCGGCCGAGACAGAGGCTGCCGCGCCGGCAATTTCTTCGAGCTTGCCCTTGCCGATCAGAGTGGCGGGATCGGGGCGATCGCGATGCTGCATGAACTCGCCGGCGATGTCGGCCCCAGCCGATGTCGCCAACGTCCGCAATTCATCGAGCGATTCTTCGGAGCTGAAATCAGGCACATCGGCACGATTGCTCGCGCCGATGCTGGTGGCGTGATCGCGCGCGGCCTGCGCGGCGGGAGTAATAGCGGGCCCAGTCGCTTTGGCAGAGCGCCCGCGAGTGCGAAATTCGACTCCCACCAGGAAGGCGCGTTCGCGGTGTTCGGAGGGATTAAGGACTTCCTTGGGCTCGCTGCGCGATGTTCCCCGGCCACTCAGTCTCGATTCAGATTTTGGCAAGTGGACTCACCGCCAGCAAAACTGCTTCATCCTTGAGTGCCGGAGCTCGGGATGGGTGGCTCCCCGATGGTCGCAACCGCTGCCGGCTTCGCCTCGGTGTGCGCGTGCGGGCCGCGGGAGATGACGACGGTCGAGATCGCGTGCTTGAAAATCAGTTGCTCCTGATTGCTGGTTTCGAGCACGACCGAATACTTGTCGAACGAGCGAATGCGCCCCGTGAGTTTCACGCCGCTGACAAGATAAATGGTGATGTTGTGCCGTTCCTTGCGAGCTGTATTGAGGAACGAATCCTGGATGTTTTGTTGTGCCGGCTTGGTTTCCATCTGCCGATCTCCTTCGTGCGACTCCGCGCCTTTGAGCATTGGGAAGGGCAATGGGCGCAGCGTTCTTGCTACCGGCCTCTACAATACGGCCTTGCCGTCCGCTTTTCAACCGTCGGAGTTTAATTAAATTGGGCGACGGACGCGCCGTTTGAGGCCGGTCGTAGAGATTCTCGTTTCGAGACAGTGCTCGCCGCCCGATGACTGTTATTTCGGCAGTCCGACATCTACAATCGTCAGCTTAAGACTGCGTACAAAAGAGAGGAGCGTTGGTCTTGGATAATATTAGTTTGCCCACCGATTTCCATACCAATCTGCTGATGATGTTCCGGTGGATTCACTTCATCGCCGGAATCACCTGGATTGGCCTGCTTTATTTCTTCAATCTCGTTAACGTTCCATTCATGAAATCGCTCGACCCCGTGACCAGGGGCAAGATTCTGCCCGGGCTGATGTCGCGCGCGTTGTGGTGGTTTCGGTGGGCGTCGGTGGTGACAGTGCTGATGGGGTTGGCCTACTGGAGCGAGATTATTGGAACGGATGCGCGCAATGGGGGCGCGTCGGCGGGGGTGGTTTTCGGGTCGTTCTTTGGGATCTGGACCGTCACGTGGGCGCTGATGTACGCGTGCCTGATTCCGGGAAAAGGCGCGCTTGACAACGGCTGGGTGATCACAGTGATTTATGTGGTGATCGTGATTGCGGCCTCTTTACTATTTTTGCGAATCAACGACCGCGCATGGGAGAGCAGTCAATTGCTGGCAATCGGAATTGGCGGCGGATTCGGCTGGATGATGATGTTGAATGTGTGGGGAGTAATCTGGCGAATCCAGAAGCGAATCATTCAATGGACCGCTGACAACGCGGCGAATGGCACGCCGATGCCCGAGAAAGCGAAGGCGATGTCGCGTCAGGCGTTTCTCATGTCGCGGGCGAATTTTGTATTGTCTTTTCCGCTGTTGTTCCTGATGGGCGCGGCGAGTCACTATCCGATGTTCGGAAAATAGTTGTGAACTTCTCTGGTCCGGTTCCGTATTTGTAACAATCCACCGTCAGGTGGAGTGTGAGAGAAGAGTCAAAACGCGCGTGAGTGGAGAGGACGGTTTGCCATGCGTCTGTTGCTCCTGATCGGGATTTCTGCGTTACTCGTAGCGCAAGAGAGTCCAAACATTGCTTCGAATGCTTCGAATGCGCCTGTTTACACAGCCGATGGGAAGCTCGTGTTCCCTGCGAATTATCGGGAATGGATCTATCTGACGACCGGCATCGATATGGACTACAACCCGGATCTGGCGATGATGGACCACTCGATGTTCGACAACGTCTTCGTGAATCAGGAAGCTTATAAGGCGTTCGTCGCAACTGGAACCTGGCCGGATAAGACAATTCTCGTGCTTGAAACTCGGATGGCGGCGAGCAAAGGATCGATCAACAAGAAAGGCCATTACCAGACCGCGGAAATTATGACGCGGTCGATTCACATCAAAGATGAAGCGCGTTTTCCGGGCAAGTGGGCATTCTTCGGATTCGGAGGAGACAACTCGGCAAAGCAAATTCCGACGAGTGCCCCATGCTATTCGTGCCACCAGGAGCACGGCGCTGTCGACACGACCTTTGTTCAGTTCTACCCAACGCTGCTGGAGATTGCGAAGAAGAAGGGGACGCTGGCGGCGGGATATATGAAAGAAGAGGCAGCGAACACAAAGAAGTAACGTGTGGCACGGGGGCTTTGTGTCCGAGCAGACGGTTCATTCGATTGGGACGACGGCAGGAATGCCCGCGCCACTAAACACCGTGGTAATCTCGCCCGGGCTCCAAAGCCTTCCTACAATTGAGCGGGATGAACGAGTTCGTCGATTCGTTTGTGGAGCTCTCGGGCGCGCGTGAAGAGTGGCGGCCGATTTCGCGATGGGCGGTTGCGGCATGGCTCGCGTTCTATGCCGCCTTTCTTGGGTATGCGTTTCGAGCGCACGGCGGATTTCTTTTCATCGATTCCGCGAATCTGGTCGTGCATGAGGGCGGGCATCTGCTCTTTGGCTGGTTCGGGCAAACCATTGGGCTGTGGGGAGGAACGATTCTGCAGTGGATGGTGCCGCTGCTGCTGGCGGTCTATTTCTTCCATCAACGTCAGCCGGCGGCGTTCGCTTTTTGTCTGTTTTTCTTCTTCGAGAACTGGCTGTACACGGCAACTTACATGGCCGATGCGCGCGCGATGGCGCTGCCGTTGGTAACCGTCGGCGATCCCGAATTTGCCGAGCATGATTGGCACACGATCTTCTCCAGTTTGGGTGTGCTGGATTACGACACAACCATTGCCGCGGCGGTGCGACTGCTTGGCTGGTGCGGAATGCTGGGTTGTGTGGGGTGGCTGGCGGGGCGGGCTAAGTCGCAGCCGTAGCCGCCGGAATCTTCGAACTCAACGCCTGCGGCGCCAGGTCCCAGGGCTTGCCATCAAAATGC
>DATJOA010000039.1:0-3591 GCA_035507635.1 Candidatus Acidiferrales bacterium | reverse complement strand
GTTGAAATCGTCCGGCTCGTCGTTCGTCCGGATCGCGCCAGCGTCATTTTCCGTGCTGACGTCGTGCCGGGCGTGCCGAATGGGCAGCCGTTCAAAGTCACCGACGACCAGTATTGGGTCAAGCAGGGCGATCAATGGCGCCTGCTGGGAGTCGAGCGAACCGACGCTCCGAAGCTCCAGCAACCCGCCGACATGAAGAAAGATCTCTATCCGGCGGACGTGGATGCGCACGCCGAAATCAAAGAGGCGGAAGAGAAGGCCGCGAAGGAACATAAGCGTTTGCTGTTGGTCTTTGGCGCAAACTGGTGCTTCGATTGTCATGTGCTGGACCTGGCCTTTCATGGCCCGGAACTGGCGCCGCTGATCGCGAGTCACTACGAGGTCGTGCACGTCGACATTGGCCCTGATGGCAAGAAGAATGCCGACGTGGCGAAGCAATTCGATGTCTCGCTCGACAAAGGAGTTCCGACGCTGGCCGTCATCGAAAGCGATGGTCGAGTGGTGGTGAGCGAAAAAAACGGGGAATTCGAAGACGCCCGACAACTGACGCCAGAATTTCTGGCAGAATTCTTGAACAAGTGGAAACCGAAGTGATCGAGTCAGTGAGTGATTTTGAGATTGAGTCATTAAACGATTGACGAACTTGCTCTCTGACTCAATCGCCCAATCACTCAATCACCCAATTACTCAATTTTCTTATGGGCGTTGCACAAGAAATTCCGGTCAGGACTGAGCCATCCACGCCCCGGCCTCCGCGGCTCAATGGACGTTGGGCGGGCTATTCGCATCTGCTAGCGGCGCGGATGCTCGAGTTGAGGCGCGAGCCCGAAGTCGTTTTCTGGGTATTCGTGTTTCCGCTGCTGCTCGCGCTGGGATTGGGCATCGCGTTCCGCAACAAGCCCGGAGAGGCAGTCTCGGTTGTGATTGTTCAGGGAGCGGGCGCGCAGGACGCGCAAACTCTGCTCGCCCGCTCGCCGCAGCACGAGATGTTCAAGGTGCAGGTGCTCGATCAGGCCGCTGCGCACAAAGGATTCCGCCTCGGCAAGTTCGATCTGGTGATCGAGCCCGATGACCATGGAGGCTTTACTTATCGCTACGACCCCGCGCGGCCGGAGAGTGTCCTTGCGAAATCTGAAACCAACGATGCTTTGCAATCCGCCGCGGGACGTAAGGACGCTGTCACGACAACGGCCGTCACGTCATCGGAACCGGGCTCGCGTTATATCGATTTCCTGATTCCTGGCCTGCTTGGCATGAATCTGATGAACTCCGGGATGTGGGGCATCGGATTCGCTCTGGTGGATATGCGCCAGCGCAAGCTTCTGAAACGTTTCGTGGGCACGCCGATGCGCCGCGGCGATTTCCTTCTTGCGCTCGCCTCCAGCCGGCTCATCCTGATGATCATTGAAGTCGGATTGCTGCTGGCCTTCGGCGTGCTTTTCTTTCACATGCGCGTGCTCGGTTCAATCGGCGCCATCGCGCTCATTGCCGGCCTGGGATCGCTGACCTTCGGTGGAGTCGGCCTACTCACTGCCAGCCGCGCCCAGAAAATAGAATCCGTCAGCGGGCTGATTAACCTGGTGATGATGCCGATGTGGATCTTCTCGGGAGTTTTCTTCTCGTACGAGCGATTCCCGGCAGTAATTCAACCGTTGATTAAAGCGCTGCCCCTTACCGCGCTGAATGACGCGCTCCGCGCCAGCATCCTGGAAGGCACACCTCTGATCCATCAATGGTCGCGACTACTGATCATGGTTCTCTGGGGAGGAATTTCGTTTGTTTTGGCGCTGAAGTGGTTCCGCTGGACTTAGCCCAAAGAACTCACGTCGAGTGAGTGAATGGTTGGAACTGGGAAGGATGCTCCGCTCAGGCCTCGCACGCGACTTCAAAGCTTACGAACGAGGCCGTCTGCGGTGCTTGCGAATAACTGCAGACTAAGACTTCGCTTGCTTGGCTTTCCGCACCTTAGCCCAGCGTAGTCTCTGCGCTTCGGCAATACGGCGACGGGCATCCTTGCTCAAGAATCGTTTCGTCCTCTTGGGCTTGGCTCCGTTAGCACTGCCGAGAGCGTCCAGCGCCTTCCTTACGCTTTCCATCTCTTTTTCGAGACGGGAGTACTCAGTGCGTAGGGAAGTGACTACCTTGTTCAGGTTCGTCATTTAGTACCCCCTCTAAGTTAAGGCTAACACGGGAACAGTCGAAACGGGGAAGCAGAATTTAGAGTATTAGAAGGCTGCGACCTATTGTCGCGCTAAGCTTACAAACAAAATTCCCTGCACTTTGCCCGGATCTTCCGTCTCGCGATCGAAGACAACCTCGCGCCTTGAGTCCGAAAAACGGACGTCCCACAGAAGAAATTTCTGAATGACGTACGCCGTGATGCCAGTCGAGTAATCGACGCTGCTGGCGTAAATTACCGCATGAACGACATACAAGCGTGACTTCCACATCATCAGCGGGGCGCGATTTCTGACAATTTCCAGGACCAGATGCCCGGCTACAACCTGGTCAGGCGTCAGGAACTCGGTTTCCATCTGAATCGGGCGGCCATCGCCTAAAAGATGCCGTCCATCCAGTTTGTCGGCGATACTTTTCAACGACTTCGGATCGGCAGCTTCTGCGCTATCGATCAGGGCCGAATCTTTTCCGCAGCACAGATCGCGGTCATGCAAGATTGTGTCGAGAGAGGTCAGCAATACATCTGTAGGATCGTGAGTGCGGGAGGTAAGAGACGGCAGGTCGTGAACTTCAAGCGTTTGATCGGGATAGTACTGTCCGTGTGCCAGGCCACAAAGCAAAAAGCAAGTGAACAACGGACTACTTAGTAAAACAGGAAGGGTATGGAGCCTCATCTGCGTGCCTCCGAAGCTCACCGATATTCTAGTCTTGTCTAGCTTAGATGGAGCGTTGGCAGGAATCGGGGTTGTTGCCTCGCCTTGGTTGCCTGCTCGAAAGCATAAGCCAGCCTGATCAGTACCGGCTCGCTCCAGGCGCGTCCAAAGAACGAGATGCCGACCGGGAGGCCGAAAATAAGTCCGGCGGTCACATTGATATTTGGATAGCCTGCCACCGCCGCTGCATTCGAGCTGCCTCCGGAGAAGTGATCGCCATTGACCAGGTCGGTGACCCATGCCGGGCTTCCGGTCGGCGCAACCAGAGCGTCGAGCCGATTCTTATCCATGACGGCGTCGATGCCTTCGGTACGCGCGAGCTGATGATTCTTCGCCAAAGCGTCGACGTATTCCTTGTCGGTAAGGGGACCTCGGGCCTCCGCTTTCAACATCAGATCCTGGCCGAAGTACGGCATTTCTTTCTCGCGATTGCGGTCGTTGAACTCGATGACTTCCTTCATGCTGTGAACCGGAGCGCCCGGCCCGAGCTGCGCGAGATATGCATTGAGATCGGCCTTGTATTCATAGCTCAGGACAGTTCCTTCGCTCTCGTCAAATTTTCCATGGGACGGAAGGTCGGCCGGATCCACCAGCGTTGCGCCCTGCCGCTTCATGACGTCGAGAGCCTGCTCCATTAGCTTGTCGACGGCTTCGCTGAATCCGAAATACTTTCGCACGACGCCGATGCGCGCCCCCTTCA
>DATJOA010000038.1:0-47353 GCA_035507635.1 Candidatus Acidiferrales bacterium | reverse complement strand
ATCGGCCTTCACCACCACCGGCGCATGAAAATGCGCAAGCGCCTCGCGGACCTGCTCAATCGAATCGCAAATCGCAAACGGAGCCGTCGGAATGTGATGCCGCTGCAGGAATTCCTTCGCGAAGCTCTTGCTCGACTCCAGCTGCGCCGCAGCCTGCGTCGGACCAAAAACCTTCCAGCCACGTCGCTGGAATTCGTCGACTACACCCAGCGTCAATGGCAGCTCCGGACCCACGACCGTTAGATCGGGCTGCAGCCTCGTCGCCAGTGCGACCACCGAATCCAGGCTCTTCAGATCCGTGGCGACGCACTCGGCTTCCTCTGCAATCCCGCCGTTTCCGGGGGCGCAATAAAGCTCGGTGATCCGAGGCGATTGCCGCAGTTTCCACACCAGCGCATGTTCGCGCCCGCCGCTTCCTAAGACCAGTACTTTCATAATTCGGAGAAAATCAAGGTTAGGGGTTGCAGAGGAAAACTGTCAAACCGCGAAGTGTCGTTTGAGAAGTAAAGGGAACCCGACTGGACAGAGCCGCTTTGATCCGCCGGCAGTCGCCAGCTTCGGGCCCAAAAGCGCCTCAAGCATCTCATTCGGGTGGACGCATTGCCGCTGTAACAGTCCTTTCATGAATCATGCGTAGGCTCATCAGCCAAAGAGAATTTTATGATCTGAAAGTATTTGACGAGATTTGGGTATCTATATTTAACTATGGTTAATATCTTTTCATTTAGGTGAATTAACCGAAGGTTCTGGATTGATCCAAAGCCAGCGTGATCTCGATCACGCCGAGCAGCGACACGAGATACATAAACGGCGAGCAACGAAAAACACCTTGATGGCATGGAATCGAAATTGAAATTTATTTTCAATATTAGGACAGCCCCCGCTCTCGTCCCGAGCCGCCCCGCTCTCGCCGCAGTCTTTATCTTCTTCTTGTCTTTCGCGCTACTCTTGCCAATGACAGCGGCTGCCCAGCAATCCACGCCGCCTACCGTTGAGTCGGCCCAGGCGTCGCCTGACGCTCCGACTCCCCCGCCCGACAGTTCCGATGACGACACGCAGTCAATGTTTCCCCATTTCCAGAGCACTCGTTTCTGGCTCTCGGGGCAGGCCAATTTCGTCTCTCAAGCACATCCGGATTTCTTCGCGCCCTACAGCGGTCCACACAGTCTGAGTCCTCGGTACGAGAAGGCGACCTCCCGCGTTCTGACGCTCTACACCGGATTCCGCCTCGATAATTCCACAGAATTTATCGTCGACGTCGAAGAAGCCGGAGGTTCCGCGCTCAGCCAGGGTTTTGGTCTCGCCGGAAATGCCAATCTCGACATCGTCCGAAACCCTCTTCTCAGCAAGGCCCCTTATCTCGGACGCGGCGAATTTCACAAGGTCTTTGCCCTCAGCCAGGACAAAGTCGAGAATGAACGCAATCAGTTTTCGTTATTTTCGGAGCTCCCGCGCCGCCGTCTTGAATTCCGCTTCGGCAAATTCGGCATGCCGGATTTCTTCGACATCAATTCCGTCGGCTCCGATACTCACCTACAATTCCTGAATTGGACGATCGACAACAACGGCGCCTGGGATTATGCCGCCGATACTCGCGGTTACACCGTCGGCGCAGTGCTGGATTTTGAAGACCGCAACTGGGGATTCCGTTTCGGCGAAGCCCTGATGCCCAAGGTCGCCAATGGCATCGATCTCGTCTGGAAGCCCTGGCAGGTTCACGCCGAGAATTTCGAATACGAATTTCGTCGCGGCATCCTGCCCGGCCGGGCCGGTGTCATTCGTCTCCTCGCCTACACCAACGCTGCGAACATGGGCGTCTACCGCGATCAGATCATCAAGGCTGAGGACTCAGGCACGACCCCTGACATCACGGACCATCCCTGGCATGTCACTCGAAAATATGGATTCGGCGTGAATCTCCAGCAGAACCTGACCCGGTATCTCAGCGGCTTCGCTCGCTTCGGATGGGACGACGGGCGTACCGAATCTTTTGCCTACACAGAAGTGGATCAGACTTTCGATCAGGGCATTGGCGCTGACGGGGCCTGGTGGCACCGCAAGCAGGACCGCGCCGGCGTCGCATTCGTTTCCAATGCCATCAAGAAGGATCACCAGAACTATCTCGCCGGCGGAGGCCTTGGATTCCTCCTTGGCGATGGCGGCCTCGACTACGGACGCGAAAACATTCTTGAAGCCTACTATACCGTTCACGTCTGGCGTGGAATCTACCTGGCGCCGGATGTTCAGCACGTCAACAATCCCGGCTACAATCGCGATCGGGGACCGGTCGTCATTCCAGGCTTCCGCGCCCACTTGGAATTCTAAGCCGCCGGCTCCGATGAGTGCGATCGTCAGAGCTGATGGCTAATCTTTCTTCTGCCTGACGAGATTCACTAGCCCCGGGTCCCTGACGCCTACTTCACCAACTCTGTATTAAACTGCTGGATCACGCTGTAACACTCGCACGCCGAACTCTCCAGTTTCTTGCGGTTCAGTACCCGCACCGACCCATGACTGTACTCAATGATTCTCTTTTTCTGGAGCACGCCGGCCGCCAGGCTTACACTCGGGCGATCTGTCCCCAGCATCGTCGCCAGGAAATCATGCGTGATGCGCAGTAGTCCGGATCCAACGCGATCCTGGGTGAGCAGCAGCCACCGTGCCAATCGCTGCTCCAGATCGTGCAGGCGGTTGCATCCCGCCGTTTGTGCCACCTGCATTCCGTGGATCGCGGCATAACGGTTCAGGAGCTCCTGCAGGCGCGGATTTGTCTTCAGCGCCTGCTCCAGCACGTCCACGCTCAGCCGAAAGCCGTTCCCTCCGATCTGCATCACTGCCTGATGCGGGCTGTGGCGCAAGCCCGCTGCAACCGAAACCGGCACGAAGCCCTCATTCCCGACGACGCCCACCTCCACCGTCTCGTCCTCTCGTGTCACGAATACCAGAGAAACCATTCCCGAATTCAAAAAGTATGCGAACTCAAGTTTCTGCCGGGGCTCCTGCAGCACTTCATGATGCCGCAACTCCACGAACGTCAGCTCGCCTCGAATTGCGTTGAACTCTTCATCCGGCAGCGACAACAAAATCGTGTTCGCTACTGCCTTCCCTTCAAAGTTCGTCCTTTCGCCAGGACGCGGCATCGCACTTCCAGGAACCATAACCTCGCTGTCGCTCAAAGTGGCCTCCGACAAACGCTTTCAGAGTTTCTCTCTTATGCTTGTGGGATGCCCGCATAGCGCGCGGCGACATCCCACTGGTTTTGTAGGAAACGCTTCGCATTTCCGTAACGGCTACAGCTTTTCCTGTATTTCAGCTGTGGAATACGACGTGAGTTAATCGGTAGGGCATCCTACATTACCATTAGGAGGACCCGCGGGGACGCGCCGTCGAAGTTCTTGGGCTTCTGTTTTTCCTATGCCAGTTCGAATCCTGATCGCCGATGACAATTCCCTGGTCAGGGCTACCATTCACCAAATACTCAAGTCGCCGGAGCATGAGATCTTCGAAGCCGCCGACGGAGCCGAAGCTGTCGCGAAGGCTCTCCAGTTTCAACCGGATATCGTGATCCTTGACCTGGCGATGCCAGTCATGGACGGACTCAATGCCGCCCGCCACATCTCCGCCCGCTTCCCCAGCCTGCCGATCCTTCTCTGCACGATGTATTGGTCGCCCCAGCTTATTGCCGAAGCGCAGCGCTTCGGCATTCGCAAAGTCATCTCCAAGGGCGAAACCAGCGCCTTACTTTCTGCCCTCAAGGAACTGCTCAGCACCCCAACGATCCCGACCTCTCAGCCTGTGGACTCCGCTGCGCCCGTCATGCCTAATGCCATTCCTCCTAATGCCATGCCCCCACCCGAGGGTACTTCACCCCAGCCGGCGACCGCCGATGCCGCTCCCACCCCTTCCGACCCGGCCGCCGACACTCCCCCAGATAAAGCCTCCTGAGGGGATGCATAATCCCTGCTTTCTCCGAAATCTTGTCAATAGGCAGAAATTACACGAATCGATCTAAGTCTATGAAAATAAGAGGATAATAATTGGTGGACCAATGTCCACTTTACCCCTCCCAATTTGATATTCTGGATATATAGACAGTTTTTCAGAACTTCTAAGGCGCGGCCTCAGGTCGCGCCTTTCGTGTTTCTGGACGAATTCGGGGCGTATTGGAATGAAAGGTTGGAAGGGCTTCAAGACGTTCAAACAGCGTGGTGAATGGGTCGAACTGCAATTCATGGCGGCCGCGGCATCCCGCGGATTCCGCGTGCTCAAACCCTGGGGAGACTCTCTCGAATACGACGTCGCCATCGAGCACGGAGGCGACATCACCCGCGTGCAGGTCAAATCCAGCAGCGTCCGCAACGGCACCGGATACTTCTGCCAATTCCGCCGCAACTACCTGATCCGGGAGCCCTATTCGCTCGACGAAGTCGATCTGTTTGCTGCGTACGTGATTCCGGTGGAGACCTGGTACCTGATTCCGGCCGTCGTGATCCTGAAACCGACGCCGAAGCTCGGCATAACAATCTATCCGGTCACCGCGCTGACAGAGGACCGCTACAAATACGAGCAGTACCGAGATGCCTGGGGACTGCTCGGGAAGACAAGAAAAGACCTGCGGCGCGTGAGCGCCGTAGGCCGGCGATGACATTGAATGCAGTCCCGCAATAACGCCGGAAGCGGGGTGGGCCAGCGCCAGGCACTGGCTAGACCTTCCTCCGACAGGTTGGTTCCCACAAGAAACTCACGGGAACTACATATGGGCTTTTCATGACAACGAAGAGATCGGCCCAGCGATGCTGGCGCGCATCGCGAAGAAGACCGGATTGAAGCCAAGCGACCTGTAGGGTAGGCCGACCTGCCTACGCGCCCACCGGCTCCGCCTTGGTCGTCAGCAACTGCCGCAGCACATACTGCAGAATCCCGCCGTTCGCGTAGTACAGCGCTTCCTGCGGAGTGTCGATCCGCACCACCGCTTCGAATTCCACCGGGTCTTTACCCTTGGCAGTGGCCTTCACTTTCACGGTGCGTCCGGCGGCGAAGTGATCTACAACGTCGCGGATGCCGGTAATCTCAAACACTTCCTCGCCGGTCAGCTTCAGAGAATCTGTGTTCTGGCCCGCCGGGAATTGCAGCGGCAGGATGCCCATGCCGACCAGGTTCGACCGGTGGATGCGCTCGTAGCTTTCGGCGATCACCGCCCGCACGCCGAGCAGCGCCGGACCCTTCGCCGCCCAGTCGCGCGACGATCCCGATCCGTACTCTTTGCCGGCGAGAATGACCAGCGGCGTGCCCGACTCGCGATATTTCTCGGACGCATCGAAGATCGACATCTCGGTGTTCGTCGGCAGGTGACGGGTGAATCCGCCTTCCGTCTGCACCAGCTTGTTCCGCAGCCGGACATTGGCAAATGTGCCGCGCACCATGACTTCATGATTGCCGCGGCGCGATCCATAGGAATTGAAATCCGCCGGCTTCACTCCGTGCTCCTGAAGATATTTTCCTGCGGGACTGTCTTTCTTGATCGAGCCTGCCGGCGAAATGTGATCGGTCGTGACGCTGTCGCCGAGAACCGCCAGCACGCGCGCTTTCTTGATCTCCTGTACCGGCGACGGTTTCACCGCCATGTCGTCGAAGTATGGCGCTTGGCGAATGTAAGTGGAGTCTTTCTCCCAGGCGTAGGTCTCGCCTTTTGGCCCCGAGAGTCCGCGCCACCGCTCGTCGCCCTGAAACACCTCGCCGTACGATTTCGAAAACATATCAGACGAGATCGAGTGCTGAATTGCTTCTTCGACCTCGCGCGAAGTTGGCCAAATGTCGGCGAGATAAACGGGCTGTCCGTCGCGCCCCTTGCCAAGCGCTTCTTTGCGCATGTCGAGATCGATATGTCCGGCTAGTGCGAACGCCACAACCAGAGGCGGCGACATCAGATAATTGGCACGGACTTCGGAATTGATTCGGCCTTCGAAGTTACGGTTTCCCGAAAGCACCGAGGCCACCACGAGTTCTTTCTCGTCGATCGCTTTCGACACTTCTTCCGGCAGTGGCCCGGAGTTGCCGATGCAGGTCGTGCACCCGTAGCCAACGAGATTGAATTTCAACTTCTCGAGATACGGCATGAGCCCCGCCTTCTCGAGATAGTCGCGGACAACTTTCGATCCGGGGGCAAGCGAAGTCTTCACCCAGCCGGGAACGGTCAAGCCTTTCTCGACCGCCTTCTTCGCCAGAAGTCCCGCGCCGATCAGCACCGACGGATTCGAAGTGTTGGTGCACGAAGTGATCGCCGCAATGACGACGCTGCCATGCTTCAGGGAATCTTTGACGGAGGCGGAAACATGTTCATGCACATTCGGATCTTCTACGCCGATCGCCGCCGGACTTCCGCCCTCGGCTTCCCACTTATTGTTGTTCGCAGGAGCGGCGGCCTTTGCTCCAGTCTTCGGCTTAACCAGCGACGGCAGCGCCTTGTGAAACGAATCTCCCGCCTGCGACAGCACAACGCGATCCTGCGGACGCTTCGGTCCGGCGAGGGACGGCTCGACTGTCGCAAGATCGAGCGAGATCATCTCGGAGTACTCGGCCTCCGGAGTCTTCTCGTCGTGGAACAATCCTTGCTCGCGGCTATAGGCCTCGACCAGAGCGATCTGCTCCGCGCTGCGGCCGGTGAGTTGCAAATATTTCAATGTCTCTTTGTCGATCGGAAAGATTCCGCAAGTCGCTCCATACTCCGGAGACATGTTGGCAATCGTCGCGCGATCCGCCAGAGGAAGATCTTTCAACCCAGGCCCGTAATATTCGACAAACTTTCCAACAACTCCGTGCTTGCGCAACATCTCAGTGATCGTCAGAACCAGATCGGTAGCAGTAGCGCCCTCACGCAGCCGTCCAGTAAGTTTCACTCCTACCACGAGCGGAATCAACATCGACACCGGCTGCCCCAGCATCGCCGCCTCAGCCTCAATCCCTCCAACCCCCCACCCCAAAACCCCCAACCCATTCACCATGGTGGTGTGGCTGTCGGTGCCTACCAGGGTGTCGGGGTAGGCAACGCGCTTGCCGGGGGATTCGTGAATGAAGACTACGCGGGCGAGGTATTCGAGGTTGACCTGGTGGACGATGCCGGTGTCTGGAGGGACGATGGCGAGATTGCGGAATCCGGTTTGTCCCCAGCGAAGGAAGGAATAGCGTTCCTTGTTGCGCTGGAATTCGAGAAGGGCATTCATCTCGAACGCGTTGGTGGTGCCGAATTCGTCGACCTGGACGGAGTGATCGATGACGAGTTCGACCGGTTGCAGCGGATTGATGAGAGCGGCGTCGCCTCCCAGTTGCTTCATCGCGTCGCGCATAGCGGCGAGATCGACGACGCAAGGGACGCCGGTGAAATCCTGCAGCAGGACGCGGCTGGGTGTGAAGGCAATTTCTTTTTCCGGCTTCGATTTGCTGTTCCATTTGGCGAGCGCGCGCACTTCTTCTTTTGTGACGTTGCGTCCATCTTCGGTGCGCAGCAGGTTTTCGAGCAGAATTCGGAGCGAAAACGGAAGATGCTTGGTGGAGATTCCCTGCTTGTCGAGCGCGTCGAGGCGGTAGATTTCGAATTCCTTATTGCCAACTTTGAGGGATGAGCGAGAATTGAAACTATTCAAAGACATGATGGCCTTCCTTGGCAGGGACGAATGCGCGCATTTTCGGGTGCGCGGCTACTTTAATTGCAAAGTAATAGTGTAATTCTTCGGATGGAAAATGCGTAGCGGGACAAGAGCAGTTTCGGATTTCTAGTTTCGAGTACTTCAGGCAATTCTTCACCACAAAGGGCACTAAGGCGCACGAAGGACAGCAGGAACAATTTGCAAGAGCCGGAACCGCGAGCGTTCCTGTAGAATCACGGGTAGATTCCATGAAAACAACTGCGTTGTTCCTGGCGATGTTATTCGGCTTCAGTGGCATGGCCGCGATTCCGGTTTGCGCTCAGTTGAATTCAAAGCAGACGCAGCGCGACTTGCAGAAGTCCGAGAAGAAGCAGGCGAAGGCCCAGAAAAAATATCGCAAGGCGCAGAAGAAAGCCGAAAAGAAGATGCTGAAGACCGAGCGGAAGAACAGCACGCACTACAAGAACTACTCCTACCGTCCTAGTGCGATCCAGACCAAATCTGGTAAATAACGACTCCGAACATAAAGACAAGATAGATGCGCAGAACCCAGAAGAGAAACTTCTCGGTCGAGGTCAAATCACGCCTCGGAACGTGATATTTCTCCTTGGCCGCGATCAACTGATCCGGCTCGAGAGAGGCGACGATCGCAGGTAGATTCTCGGGAGAGGATCCGGCTGTGGGGTGAGGATCTTCGGTCATAACGGCCTCGGGGAGTTTCGAGTTTCGGGTTTCGAGTTTCCAGTCAGAAAAACCAAAAGGCTTTTACCACAAACGCCACTAAGGTTCACGAAGGAACGCCGACACAGCATTTATTTTCCTCCTCCGATTAGCGCCAAGGTGTGCGGGGCCACCACGCTGATTCCAAAAAGAATTCCGGCTGCAATCAGAATCACTACGACGCCCAGCGCGAGGGCGTTTGCCCAGCGCGGACTCACCAAATCGCCCATGATTTCTTTGTCGTTAACCAACATGTAGAGGAAGAGCAACGCGGGGGGCATTGCGAGAACTGCAATTACGTTGACCACCAGAACGATGTAGACGAGCGGAATGCCCGGGATCAGGACCAATCCGGCTGCAGCGGCAGCCTCGAGAATCAAAACCAGGTAGAAAGACTTCCCCTGCTGAAACGGAAGGTTAAGGCTGTGCGGGCGATGAGCGACTTCTCCGAAGGCGTACGCGGACGAGGTCGAGATCGTAACGGCGGCGACCATCCCGGCTTCAAACATACCCAGGGCGAAGAGAGCGGCACCCCATTGGCCTACGAATGGCTTCAGCGCTTGCGCGAATTCAGCTGCCTCGAAGTTCGCGGTCGACATTCCGTGGGCAAACAGCGGTGCCGTGGCGACGATCGTGGCGACGGCCGCCAGAGCGGCTAAGGCGGCTCCAAGGACGGTATCCAGCCGACCGTAGCGAATGTCGTGCGTCGTCAGCCCCTTGTCGGCAATCGCACTCTGCTGGAAAAAGAGCATCCATGGCGTGACCGTCGCTCCGATGTTGGCCAGGAGAATCAGAACAGTTTCCTGATCGATGCCTCCGGGGAGGGGCTTCCAGGTGAGTAGCGCCGAACCGATCGCGTGCCAGCGAGGATGGCTCAGCAGAGCGACCGGCACGAACACAAGGTTAAATGCGGCGGCGAACAGAGTAACGCGCTCCCAGGTCCAGTAGCGGTGTGCCATGAGGGCTGCAAAAAGAATGAGCCAGGCGGCCAAAACGGAGACGAAAGGAGGAATGCCGAAGAATCCCAGGCCGGCTCGGATGGCGATGAATTCCGTCACCAGTGTCAGGAAGTTGCCGACCATGAGGTCGATCATTGAAAACCATCCCCAGAATGGCCCGAACCGGTCGAAGATGAGTTCGGCATGGCCGCGATGCGTGGCTGCGCCGAGGCGAACCGTCATTTCCTGGACTACGCAGGCCATGAGGAAGGTGAGGACGACAAAGGGGATGAAGAAGCCAATGCCGTAGCGGGCACCGGTGGCGGCATACGAAAGCATGCTCGGCCCATCGTTTTCGCCGAGCATGACGAGAATGCCGGGACCGATGAGTAGCCATAGCAGGCGTGTGCGAGACCAGAATCCACGTTGGGCGCGCATCTCCCAGACCCGCTCGCGATCGTGAGCACGATCGATATCCTCGTGGGTGATTTCGACGCCGCTGTCGGTAGTGACGTGACCGTTGAAGACGTTATGCAGTAATCCCCGAAGCGGTTTCGTTGCTGGAGTCGGATCACTCATTTCAGTGCAGATCGGGGCCGCCGGGGGAACGACGGGGTTAAGCAGTTAGCTTAAGTATATAACAGCAAGTAAACCATAGTTAACGACTTTTTTCATAGCCTATTGCTGTGTGTTCCATCGCTATTGTTTCAGGGTTAGTTTCGCAACCTCTTGAGGACACAGGGGCCCTCCACTCCGCTTGCTATTTCGTCCGGGAATGGCAAGCTGCAGCAGGGATGATAAGGCGAGAGTACTAGATGTGAATCCAGTTCAGTAGGATCAGCGCAAGTGTCGCGGTGCCGACGATGATCCACAGGGTGAGTCCTTGCAGTAGAGGACGAACGCCGACCTTCTTCAAAGTCTCTTTGCTCAGGCCGGTGCCGATTAGAAATAGCGTGACGGTGAGCCCGATTTTGCCCAAACGGCTGAGCGTGGAAAATGCAGGATTGAATGCGGGCAGAATCGTGTTCAGAAGAGCTGCGATACAGAAGAACAGAATGAACCATGGCCACTGGATCCGGGCTTTGCTCTTGAGAGTGGCGGCCGTGGCGACGGACAAGGGAACGATCCAGAGGGCGCGGGCGAGTTTCACGGTTGTGCCGATGGCGAGGGCAACGGCTCCGTATTTTGCGGTGGCTCCTACAACGGAACTCGTGTCGTGGATAGCGAGCGCGGACCAAAGGCCGAACTGCGACTGGGTCATGTGGAGGGCCAGGCCGATCACGGGAAAAAGAAAAAGTGCAACAGAGTTGAGGATGAAGACCGCGCCGAGAGAGACAGCCATTTCTTCCTCGTTGGCTTCGGCGATCGGCCCGACGGCGGCGATGGCACTGCCTCCACAGATGGCGGTTCCGGCGGCGATCAGGAACGAAGCTTTCTTATCGACGCGGATGAAATAGCCGAGAGAGATCCCGAGGAGCATAACGACAGTGATGCTGACGGCTGTGTATAGAAAGCCGGAGCGGCCGGCGTGAACCACTTGATGAAGATTCATACCGAAGCCGAGTCCTACGACAGAAGCCTGGAGGAGGAACTTCGAGAGCTGTTTGCTCTCGACGTGATAGGGATGGGAGAGGGCGAGGCCATAGATGAGGCCTCCGAGAAGGGCGAAGGGCGGAGAGACGATTCCGCTCGCGGCAAGGATCAACCCCACGAAGAAGACTTTCTTGTGCATCCGGAAAGTGTGACGTGAAGCGAAGAATGCGTCCAAGCAGGAATTTCAATTGGCGATAAGTTTTGCTTATCGGCAGAAAACAAACACATGGTCCCTCCAATCCGGTCGGGATGACAATGAATCCGTACGGCTATTTATTCGCCGCGCGATTGGACCTGCTCGAGAGGAGTTTGCCTCGCGTGAGGGCGAAAAGGCGGAAGGCCTCGGGCGGACCGGTGAGTTCGGGGCCGGTGCGGGTGACAAGCGAGAAGTGGCGGGCGATGATAAGACCGCGAATCGAGACCACTTTGATGGCACCGAGTTCGAGTTCTTTCAGGAGGGCCAGGCGGGAGACGAAGCCGATGCCCAGGCCGGCCTCGACGGCGGATTTGATGGATTCCGTCGAGTCAAGGTTCATCATGCTCTTGAATGACTTGAGTTTGAACCCGGCTTTTCTCAGGGCCGATTCGACAACCTGGCGGGAACCGGAGCCCTGTTCGCGCATGAGCAGCGTAGAGTTCAGGAATTGCGAGGCGGAGAGATGAGTCAACCCGAGATTGGCGGGCGCGATCGGTATGAGTTCGTCCCGCATGAATGGCTGGGTATGGATGCCGCGCCGGCGGGCGGGGCCTTCGATGAGTCCGATGGAAACTTTGCCGTTGAGGAGCGCGTGCACGACTTGCTCGGTGTTGCCGCTCTGTAGAGAGAGGTGGACGCGCGGGTGCTCGTTGAGAAAGGCGCCGATGAGACGGGGAAGAACGTATTGGGCAATGGTGGTGGAAACGCCGAGGGAGAGTTCGCCCGAGAATTGGCCATCGGTCGAGCCGAGAGTTCGTTCGGCTTCGGATGAGAGTCTGGCCATCTTTTCGGCGAAGCGAAGAAGAATAGCGCCCTGCGATGTCAGGGTGACACGGTTCGCGGATCGATCGAAGAGTCGAACGCCCAAGTCGTTTTCGAGGGCCTTGATCTGTAGCGTGACGGCCGGCTGCGTGAGGAATAGGTGCTCAGCGGCTTTGCGGAAGTTCAGATGTTCGGCAACGGCGCGAAACACCTTGAGGCGGAAGTTTTCCAGATGGGCCACGGACGATTATCTCTCGGCGGAAGTGCAGGGAGAAAATTTTTACCACCGGGGGCACAGAGGCACACAGAAAAAGCTTTCGCGATCATTTTTTTCCGTGAATCGGGGACAGCCACACTCGCTCGGAGGCGGCTGGGCCTAACGAGACGGTTCCGGCGGGAGTGGCGAGGGTCAGGGTCTGGTCGTAATTGCGCTCGAGGACTTTGAGTTTTGCGCCCGGGTGGATGCCGCGGTGTTCGAGGAATTCGAGCAATCCGCGATCGCGTTCGTAAATTCCGCTGACGGAATAGTTGGTTTGAAGTTCGGCATCGGCGAGCAGGACGAGTCCGCGACGGCGACGGCTGGCGGAGCTTTCCATCTCGCTGAGATTGCCGTGAGGACAGGCGCCGGAGGAGCCGAGGCGCGCGAGGAGCTTGGCTTCGAAATCAGGCGACACGGCGTGTTCGAGGCGTTCGGCTTCATCGTGAACTTTCCACCATTCCATACCGAACATTTCCGAGAGCATGCGCTCGATGAGGTGGTGGCGCAGAGTGAGCTTTCGTGCGATCTTGCGTCCTTCGGCTGTGAGGCGAACCTCTCCGCTCGGTTCGACGCGGACGAGGCCGTCTTTCTTGAGCCGGCGGAGAGCCATCGTCACGGCAGGCGGCGAGACCTTCAGCAGGTGCGCCAGACGGGCGGAGATAACAGTTTCGCCTTCGGTCTCGGCTTCGAGGATGGACTTGAGATAGTCCTCCTTGGAGACGGTGATCATTTGAGGGTGATTATACGATGTCGAGTTAATTATGGTTAATGCCGGGAACGGGTTTTGACGATGGGGGAACTGGAGGCGTTGAGCCCACACGGCGGGATGCGTGGGGAGTAGCAGATTCCTCCTTGACGCTTCGCGTCTCGTCGGAATGACAAACCTAAAGAACCACGCGCAGGGGGCGGCACAACAAATCGGAATGACAGGATTTGCTTCGGCCAAAACAAAAAGGACAGTCCGGAGCCCCCGAGACTGTCCCCTCAAACCCTCCCGGTTAGAAGGGCAACTTGATGAATCGAAGGTACCGCCGGCATGTTGCAAATGAATTGCAGAATGATGAATATCTGATGAATTCGGGCTGCTATATTAGTCGCTTACGCTGGCGTGTCGATTGAGATCTGTCTCCGTGTCGAGAGGAACTGATGCACACCACTTCCGCGCGTAAAACCGAACAATCGCGCCGCCTGCAGGAGCGGGCGGAAAGCATGATTCCGGGAGGCGTGAACTCTCCGGTGCGGGCGTTTCGATCCGTCGGTGGCGATCCATTTTTCGTGGTGCGAGGCAAGGGACCGCACATATGGGACGCGGACGAAAACGAATACATCGATTACATCGGATCGTGGGGGCCTCTGATCCTGGGACACGCTGATCCCACGGTGCTGGACGCGATTGTTGGAGCGGCCTGCAACGGGACGAGTTTTGGGGCGTCGACACCCTCCGAGGCAGATCTGGCCGAATTGGTGTTGAGCGCGTTTCCGAACATGCAGAAGGTGCGATTCGTCAGCTCGGGGACGGAAGCGACGATGTCGGCGATCCGGCTGGCGCGGGCTTATACGAAGCGCAAGTACATCATCAAGTTTGAAGGCTGCTATCACGGTCATGCAGATGCACTGCTGGTAAAAGCAGGATCGGGAGTGGCGACGCTGGGGATTCCGGGATCGGCGGGCGTCCCCGAAGAGTTCACACAGTTTTCAGTGGCGCTGCCCTTCAACAATCTGTCGGCGGTGGAACATGCGTTCCAGAAATACAAGCATCAGATTGCGTGCGTGATTGTTGAGCCGGTGGTGGGAAATATGGGATGCGTTCCGGCGGCGGACGACTATCTGGTTGGACTGCGATTGCTTACGGAGCGCGAGCGGTCGGTGCTGATTTTCGATGAAGTGATGACGGGATTCCGCGTGGCGTTTGGGGGCGCGCAGGAGTTGTACAACATCAAACCGGACCTGACGACGATGGGAAAGATTATCGGCGGAGGGTTGCCGGTGGGCGCGTATGGCGGGCCGAAGGAGATCATGGATCTGGTTGCGCCGTTGGGACCGATGTATCAGGCGGGGACGTTGTCGGGGAATCCGCTGGCGATGGCGGCGGGATGTGCGATGTTGAAACAGCTCCGCGAACGCAAAGCAGAAATTTATCCGCGGTTGGAGAAGTTGAGCGGGCAGCTTGTGGATGGAGTGGCGGCCGCGGCCAAGGAAGCGGGAGTTCCGCTGTGGCACAACCGCGTGGGATCGATGTTTACCTGGTTTTTCCAGGAAGGTCCGGTGACGGATTGGGATTCGGCGTCGAAGTCAAATACGGAGGCGTTTGGAAAATTCTTTCGGGCCATGCTGGATCAGGGTGTGTATTTGCCGCCTTCGCAGTACGAGGCTGCCTTCCTGGGCGCGACTCACACGGACGAAGATGTGCAGCGGACGGTTGCGGCGGCGAAACAGGCGTTCACGTCTGTGCGCGGGAGCTGAAGGCCCCCTTGATTGCTGGCCGTATCGCGGCGCTCAAGCGCCGCTCTTCGACGATTATCCTTTCATTTGTGCGCGGGCAGAAGGGTCCAGATCGCTGGATCTTCTGCGCCCAGGACCCACGAGCAAAATCCTTCCAGGCCGCGGTCGCGAACAAGGTTGAGACGCTCCTGAAATCCGCGCTTGTCGGTGTAGAAGACCCAATCGCGCTGGTCGTCACGATAGAAATAGAACCATGAAACGCGATCGGTGGGATCCCACTCGATCTGGGGATGGTAGGCGTTGACATATTCATCGATTTCCTGCTGGCCGATGTAGTCGGCGGTTGGGTTCGGCTTGTCGAGGGCCGGTTCTCCGGCGTACCAGTGGTACCCATAGACCGGAATTCCCATCGACAATTTTTCTTTCGGAACGAATTGCAGGGCGTAGTCGACGTTGCGCACGGTCCAGGGATATCCGGCGACGGGGCCGGGCATGGTCCAGCGCGTGTTCTGGTCGTAGGTCATGAGGCAGATCAAGTCGACGGATTGCGCGAGGGCTTTGAGATCGTAAGCTCCACGCCAGTTCGCGTAGAGCCAGTGCGAATAGGGACTATTGCCGGGGTATCCGGGGGCGTTGGGGACGGTCGCGATGGTGAGTTGGAGATGCTCTTTGTGCAGAGCGGTCGCGGTTGAAGCGACGAGGGCGGAGAGCAGGTCACGGTCAGTCCAGTTCACGTTTTCGAAATCGATCTGGAAGCCGGAGTAGTTGTATTTTCTGCATTCGCCCAGGAGCGCGCCGATAAAAGCGGTTTGCGCCGCTGGAGTCGTGAGAAGTTTGTGCAGGTCGAGTTGCACCATGAGTGCAACGATGGGCATGACCGGCACATGATGATCGGCGGCGGTCTTGAGGACGTCGGGATTGGGGCCTCCCCAGACGAGGCCGTTGCCGTCAACCGAGTACCACGCGGGAACGATCAGGTCGATCTTGTCGGCATGCTCGGTGAAGGACTTTACCGAGTTCGAGGTTGTAATCATATAGAAAAGGGATTTGGGTTGGGCGTAGGACGCGCAGGTTGCGAGCAGAATAAACAGAAGTAAGCGCTTTATCACTTTTGAACCTCACCGTCGGAAATTTCCTTCTTCCGTTATTTACTTCGAAAATCTCCACTTCCGGCAACGTCGGTCAGAAATGGGGCACCCGTGGGAGTCAGACCGGCGTTGGCAGGTAAGAACGATCTCCTAACATTTGCGGTATGGTTACGAATTCGTAGCCTTCGGATTTATAACGTTCGACAAGGTTGTTGCTGGCGAGCACCGTTTGTGAGCGGTCGGCGCCCATGTGTTTGTGTCCGCCGTCGTGGAGGAGGATCACGTCTCCACCGCGGATCTGGCGGGAACATTTTCTTTCAATTACTGCAGCCGGGGGGGCATTCCAGTCGTAGCCGGTGACGTTCCACATGATGGGCTGCAATCCGAGTTCGCGAGCGATACGCAGGACAGCGGGTCTGCGTCCACCAAACGGAGGGCGAAACAGAGTGGACGGAAGATCGACGGAGTCATGTAACGCGGCGCGGCAATCGGCGAGCTGGCGGCGAATGTCCGTTGCACTCTTCAGCGTAAGAAGAGGATGGGTGAAGGTATGATTGCCGATGATGTGCCCGGCCGCGGCGATCTCGCGGACGATTTCGGGACGCTCGTTGACGTAACGACCGATAAGAAAGAAAGTGGCGCGCACTTTGTGTTTTGCGAGCACATCGAGCAAACGCATCGTGTGCGGGTCATTGGGGCCGTCGTCGTAGGTGAGGGCAATTTTCTTCGTTCCGCCCGACAATCCCGTGAATGTGCGGCCAAACCATTGGCCGGTGGGAGCCATGGATTGATAGCCGGCAGCGACGGCACCGGCGCCAAAAGCCGTTCCTGCCAGAGCGGAGACGAACATGGTCCAGATTGTAAATTGTTGATTTTTGATTGTTGAATAAAAACCACACACGCTGCGACTTTCTTATGCAAGGCTCTGCTGTTAACTCATCGCGCAATTGCCAGTGAAGACCATCCGAGATATCCTGCGTCTTCTGGGAACAAGCACTCGTCCATGGCCAATCTTTTTGAGCTACCCCGTTACATTGCAGTGGAAGGTCCGATTCGAGTGGGCAAGAGCACGCTGGCGCGGGTTCTGGCAGAGCGGTTAAATGCGCAGCGGGTGATGGAGCCGGAGACGAATCCGTTTCTGCATGATTTCTATCGGGGGGAGCGGGGCGCGGCGTTCCAGGCGCAATTCACCTTTCTGGTGCGCCGGTTCGAACAACTGCAGGCTCTGGACCTCGGTCCACGATCGCAGAAGACGGTGGTCGCGGATTTCATTTTCGAGAAAGACAAGCTATTCGCCTGCCTGAATCTGACTGATCAGGAACTCGACACATACAACCGGTACTACAACTATTTTCGCGAGCAACTGCCGACACCGGATCTGGTCATCTATCTGCAGGCCACGCCGGAGGTTCTGAAAAAACGGTTGAAGAAAAAGAACGCTCCCGGAGAGAAAGCGGTGAGCGAGGAATATTTAGGGGAAGTCGTCAAGGCATACGAGCACTTCTTTTTTCACTACACGTCTTCGGACCTCCTGATCGTGAATACGTCGGAGATTGACTTTGTGGATCGCAACGAAGATCTACAGGAACTGCTGCGCAAAGTCACTGAGCCGATCAAGGGGACACAGTACTTCCTGCCGCTGGGTGGGCAGGAAGCGGCTAGTGCTTAGCGGGTTCCAGTTTTGCCTTAAGTAAAAGAAACACAGGTGTCCCTCCACTCCGCATGCCTTTCCTTTCGGGAACGGTATCCTCCGGTCGGATCAGAATATCGATGGGGCCTTTCCACTGAGTACCGAATTGCGGACTGGATGGTCTTGCTGAGGTCCGGCGAGCTGTGAAAAACTATCAGCTACCTTTTCATCTTAAAGCCTATGGCAGCAGCACGCACTTTATTCGAAAAGATATGGGAGGCGCATCTTGTCGCGCAGCCGGCGGAGCGTTCTCCAATCATTTACATCGACTTGCACCTGGTGCATGAGGTGACTTCTCCGCAGGCCTTTGATGGATTGCGGGCGGCGGGTAGGAAAGTCCGGCAGCCTTTGAGGACCGTCGCGACCGTTGACCACAATGTTCCGACTGAACCACGGGGCACTCCGATTACAGACTTAATCGCGGCGAAGCAGATTGCCGCGCTGCAGGCGAACTGCAAGGAGTTTGGGGTGCGGCTGTTCGATATGGATGCACCGGAGCAGGGGATCGTGCACGTGATTGGGCCCGAGTTGGGGCTGACGCAACCCGGAATAACGATTGTCTGCGGCGACAGCCATACCAGCACGCACGGCGCGTTCGGCGCGTTGGCGTTTGGAATCGGGACCTCGGAAGTGGAACACGTTTTGGCCACGCAGTGCCTGGCACAGCAGCGGCCGAAGACGATGAAGATTGACGTGCGCGGGCAACTACCCGATGGCGTCACCGCGAAGGATCTAATCCTGGGGATCATCGGGCAAATCGGGACGGATGGAGCGACCGGGTACGTGGTCGAGTATGCCGGTCCGGCGGTGCGGGCGCTTTCGATGGAAGGGAGGATGACGCTGTGCAATATGAGCATCGAGGCGGGCGCGCGGGCGGGGATGGTTGCTCCGGATGAGACGACAATTGCGTATGTGAAGGGGCGTCGCTTTGCTCCGACTGGCGCGGATTTGGAAAAGGCGATCGCGCACTGGCGCACTTTGCCGACAGATGAGGGGGCGAAGTTCGACAGAGTTGTGGAGATCGACGCCGCGCAGTTGTGTCCGTTTGTGACCTGGGGGACGAATCCGGGAATGGTCGCTCCAGTGACGGGACGCGTGCCGGAGATCAAGGGACTGGAGGAAAGCGAACGGCGCGCGGCGGAACTGGCGCTCCAGTACATGGCGCTCGAGCCGGGACGAAGAATCGAAGACATCAAGATCGATCGAGTGTTTATCGGATCGTGCACGAATTCACGGATTGAAGATTTGCGTGCGGCGGCCAAAGTGGCCAAAGGGCATCGTGTGAACTCCAAGGTTCGGGCCATGGTCGTTCCGGGATCGCAAGTCATAAAAAAGGTCGCCGAGCAGGAAGGGCTCGACCGGATTTTTCTGGATGCGGGATTTGAGTGGCGGGAATCGGGATGCTCGATGTGTTTGGGGATGAATCCTGACATATTGCAGCCGGGCGAGCGCTGCGCATCGACGAGCAACCGAAATTTTGAAGGTCGGCAGGGACGCGGAGGGCGAACACACCTGGTGAGTCCTATGATGGCGGCTGCGGCGGCGATTGCCGGGCATTTTACGGATATAAGGAACTGGAAGTTCCAGTAAGAGAGCCGCGGCTGAGATGCACTCCGCGCGAGATCCTCGCCCCGCTGGTGAAAGCGCGGGGGTTCGGGATGACGCAACATTTTTTAATCAAGGAATACGAAATGAAACCTTTTACTGTGCATCGCGGCCGGGTCGCGCCTCTGGACCGGGTGAATATCGATACCGACCAGATCATTCCGAAACAGTTTTTGAAGCGGATCGAAAAGATTGGATTCGGACAGTTTGTGTTTTATGACTGGCGGTTCGGCATAGACGGGAGGAAGAATCCGGACTTCGTGCTGCATGAACCGCGGTACGAAGGCGCAAGCATCCTGGTGGCCGGGAAGAATTTTGGATGCGGGTCATCGCGAGAGCACGCGGTGTGGGCGCTGGCGGACTTCGGATTCCGGGCGGTCATCTCGTCTTCGTTTGCAGATATTTTTGCGAATAACAGCACGAAGAACGGCTTCCTGACGGTGCGGCTGTCGGAGGATGAGGTAGCCACCCTGATGCGCAGAGCGCAAGAGGTCGATGATTACGCGGTCACGATTGACCTGGAGAAGCGCGAAGTACGGGATGACCAAGGGTTCCAGGCTCAGTTTCCAATCAATGAATTTGTCAGACACTGCCTCTTGAACGGACTCGACGATATTGGTCTCACGCTGCAGCATGAGGATGAGATTGCGGGGTATGAAGCACGGCATCCAATGTCGGCTTCGTTGAGCGCGTGACTCCTTCGCAGGAAGAATTGGCGCCCGGATTTTCACTGGCTCTTCCGGCATTTTTTCGCCGATTTGAGGGCTCCTGGTAAACGAAGCGTCAACCCGGGTAAAAGTATGTAAAACAGGAGCTAAGTGCTTGACCTGCCGAGGACCGGCGGTTGATGCTAGAGTGGCGCGGTTCTGCCGAAGCAACTACTTGCTCTGCTGTCGTCCGACTTAACTTCAGGAATCCCGACCGCCAAGGATCCCTGTTATCGGACTAGTTGCCGCAACCGAGTCTACAATTGTACGTCTAATACTCGGGACTCCTGCTGAGTTCGGGTCAAGGAACGGCGACGGACTAATCCTGTGAATATGAACGATTGCTCTGAAAGAACGAAGCACGCAGTAATGGTTGCGCGTGCGGCAGTGGTTGTATCAATCGCAGCGATTCTGGCGCTGGCGATGGGATGCAGCACTGGGGCCGATTCAAAACAACAGAACGCACATGCAGCGGGACCACATGCGATCTCCGTTTCGGTCGCCCAGGTTCAGCGGCAGGACGTGCCAGTGTATCTGACCGGACTTGGAGCCGTGACAGCGTTTAACACGGCGAACATCAAGAGCCGTGTGGACGGCCAGATCATGAAAGTGAACTTTCGCGAGGGACAAGACGTCCGCGAAGGCGACTTGCTGATCGAGATTGATTCCCGGCCCTACGAAGTGCAACTCGAACAGATGCAGGCTCAGCTGTTTAGAGACCAGGCATCACTGCGGGATGCGAAGCTGAACCTGGACCGCTACACAGCGCTGATACCGTCGGGCAGCATTGCGCAGCAGCAGGTGGACACACAGAAGGCGACCGTCGATCAACTGGAGGGGACGGTCCGGAACGATCAGGCGCAGATCGATAGCGCGAAGCTGAATATCGTTTATTGCCATATCCGTGCGCCATTCAGTGGGCGGGTTGGATTGCGGCAGGTCGATCCGGGAAATATTATTCATGCCTCGGACACGAACCCGATGCTGATTCTCACCCAGTTGCAGCCGATCGCGGTGATTTTCACGCTGCCGGAAGACGTGCTGCAGAGCGTCGCGACGCACATGAGGAAGTCTACGCTCGAGGTAGACGCATTCAGCCGCGACGACCAAACGAAACTGGCGACGGGAAAGCTGCTGACGATTGACAACCAGATCGATCCGACAACGGGCACGGCGAAGCTTAAGGCGGTGTTTGACAACAAAGATAACCAGCTCTGGCCCAATCAGTTTGTGAACGCAGATCTGCTGTTGGAGACGCGGAAGAACAGCACGGTTGTGCCGACGGCGGCAGTTTTGCGGGGACCGCAGGGAACGTTTGTGTATACGGTAAAGTCTGACAAGACGGTGCAGGACCATGCGGTCACGGTCGCCCTCACGCAGGGCGACACGACGGTGGTGACGGAGGGCGTAGCTCCGGGCGACGTTGTCGTGACCGACGGCCAGGACAAGTTGCAAACGGGAAGCCACATCGAACCGCGCGGCGGTGCTCCCAGCGCAGCGAAGGGAATCGGCCCCGACGGTGGTAACCGCCACAAAGCAGCGAATGGCGGTGGGGGCCTTTCCGGCGTGCCGATTTCCGGCGGACCTTCAGGTTCATGAATCCTTCGAGAATATTCATTCTCCGGCCGGTTGCGACCACTCTGCTCATGTTTGGAGTGCTGCTGATTGGGTTGGTCGCGTTCATGCAGCTGGCGGTCTCGGCTCTTCCGGAAGTAGATTATCCGACAATCCAGGTGACAACGTTCTATCCGGGAGCCGATCCGGACGTGATGGCGTCATCGGTGACGTCTCCACTGGAGAGACAGTTCGGCCAGGTGCCGGGACTGACCCAGATGACGTCGACGAGTTCGTACGGGAGCTCCGTCATTACGCTCCAATTCGGGCTCGATCAGAACATTGATGTTGAAGAGCAGCAAGTCCAGGCGGCGATTAATTCGGCGTCGACTTACTTGCCCTCCGACCTGCCGAATCCTCCCATCTACAACAAGGTGAACCCGGCGGATGCGCCAATTCTGACGCTGGCGCTGACATCCGACTCCTTGCCGCTGTCGAAGGTCGAGGATCTGGCAGACACGTCCCTTGCCCAGAAGATTTCGCAGCTGCCTGGCGTGGGATTGGTGTCGATCAGCGGCGGACAGAAGCCGGCGGTGCGGATACAGGCGAATCCGACGGCGCTGGCTTCGTATGGGCTGAGCCTGGAGGATCTGCGGGCGGCGCTGGTGCAGGCAAACGTCGATCAAGCCAAAGGCGTCATTGACGGACAGCGGCAGTCGTACACGATCGGCGCGAACGACCAACTGTTCTCAAGCGACCAGTACAAGCCGATTGTGATTGCTTATCACAACGGGGCGCCCGTGAGGGTCAGCGATGTTGCCAACGTAATCGACGGAACGGAGAATGACCAGCTTGCGGCATGGATGAACCAGACGCCGGCGGTGATCGTCAACATCCAACGGCAGCCTGGGGCGAACATCATCAGCGTCGTGGATCGCATCAAGAAGCTGCTGCCGCAATTGCAGGCATCCCTGCCGACGGCGGTCAAGGTGCAGATTCTGACCGACCGGACGCTCACGATTCGGGCCTCGGTGCAGGACGTCTATTTCGAACTGGCGCTCGCCATCGCGTTGGTGATCATGGTCGTATTTCTCTTCCTGCGCAATCTGTGGGCGACCGCGATTCCGAGCGTGGCTGTGCCGCTGTCTATCGTCGGCACGTTCGGAGTGATGTACCTGCTCGGGTACAGCCTGAACAACCTCACGTTGATGGCGCTGACGATCTCAACCGGATTTGTGGTCGACGATGCGATCGTCATGATCGAGAACATCGACCGCTTCCTCGAAGCGGGAGATTCGCCGCTGGATGCGGCGTTGAAGGGCGCGGGACAGATTGGATTCACGATCGTTTCGCTGACCGTGTCGCTGATTGCAGTGCTGATTCCGCTGCTGTTCATGGGTGACATTGTAGGCCGGCTTTTCCGGGAGTTCGCGATCACACTGGCAGTGACGATTCTGGTTTCGGCGGCTGTTTCGTTGAGTTTGACGCCGATGATGTGCGCCAAGCTGCTCAAGCACCGGAAAGAAGGCGAAAAGGGCCGCTTTTATGAAGTCACGGAGGACTATTACAACCGGATCATCGCGTTTTACGGCCGAACGGTGAAGTGGGTTCTGAAACACCAGACAGCGACGTTGCTGGTGACATTTGCGACCTTGGTGCTGACCCTCGTCTTGTACGTGATCGTTCCCAAGGGATTTTTCCCCGTCCAGGATACGGGAGTGATTCTGGGGATTTCGCAAGCGCCCGACAACGTTTCGTTCGAGGCGATGTCGCAACGCCAGCAGGAACTGGCTAAGGTGATCCTCAATGACAAGGATGTGGAGAGCCTCTCGTCCTTCATCGGTGTCGATGGCACGAACACAACCCCGAATTCCGGGCGGATTCAGATCAATTTGAAGCCGCGGGATGAACGCTCCGATGATGCGTCGTCAATCATCCGTCGCTTGCAGCCGGAGTTGGCAAAGGTGGAAGGGATCACGCTGTATATGCAGCCGGTGCAGGATCTCACTGTGGAAGACCGCGTAAGCCGGACGCAATTCCAGTACTCCATTGAAGACGCGGATGCCCGGGAATTGGCGGAATGGACACCCAAGCTGGTGGCCAAGCTGCAGACGCTTCCGGAACTGCGCGATGTGGCCACCGATCAACTGAACGGCGGACTGAAGACGAACGTCTCGATCGATCGTGATACGGCCTCGCGGCTCGGGATTTTTCCGCAAGCCATCGACAATACCCTGTATGACGCCTTCGGTCAGCGGCAAGTGTCAACGATATTTACGCAGCTGAACCAGTATCACGTGGTGCTCGAGGTCATGCCGAACTTTGCGGATAGCCCGGCGGATCTGAGGGATATCTATATCCGGCCGAGTACGGTCACGCCGAATACAGGAGCGCCGACCGCGAATGGGGCGGCGGTGAGCACCAGCGGAAATCCAGTTCCGATCTCGACATTCACCAAGATGAGTTCGGAGAGTGCTTCGCTCTCCGTAAACCATCAGGGACAGTTTCCGGTCGTGACTTTGTCATTCAATCTGGCGCCGGGCGCCTCGCTGGGAGACGCCACGAAGGCGATTGGGCAGGCAGAAAAGGATATCCAGCTGCCGCTTAGCATTCACCCGGCGTTTCAGGGAACGGCGGCGGCATTCCAGAACTCACTGGCGAGCGAGCCGTACCTCATTTTGGCTGCGGTCGTCACGGTCTATATCGTTCTGGGAGTGCTGTACGAAAGCTACATCCATCCGGTGACGATTCTTTCGACACTGCCGTCAGCGGGCGTCGGGGCGATTCTGGCCTTAATGCTGACGGGCAATGATCTAACAGTCGTTGCGTTAATTGGAATAATTCTGCTCATCGGAATCGTCAAGAAGAATGCGATCATGATGATCGACTTTGCGCTGGAGGCGGAGCGCATCGAACACAAACCGCCGGAGGAAGCGATTTACCAGGCTTGCCTGTTGCGCTTCCGGCCAATCATGATGACGACCATGGCGGCTCTGCTCGGCGGACTGCCGCTAGCCTTGGGTACCGGTACGGGCGCCGAACTTCGACGGCCGCTGGGCATTACGATTGTCGGCGGCTTGCTGCTGAGCCAGTTGCTGACGTTGTATACGACTCCGGTCGTTTATCTGTGGTTTGACCGGCTTTCGCAGCGTTTCGCAAGGTATCGGATTGGCAACGAGATTGTCGAAGAGCCCATTGGGGCGGACTGAGCGATGAGCATTTCGGCTCCATTTATCCGGCGTCCGGTTGGGACTTCGCTGCTGGCAGCAGCGCTGATACTTTCGGGAATTCTCGCCTTCAATTTCCTGCCCGTCGCTCCGTTGCCACAAGTGGATTTTCCCGTGATCAGCGTGGGGGCGAGTCTGCCAGGTGCTGATCCGCAAACCATGGCATCGGCGGTGGCGACTCCGCTAGAACGGCAGTTTGGTCGAATTGCCGCAATCAATCAGATGACATCGTCGAGCCAGTTGGGCTCTACGGGCATTACTATGCAGTTCGATCTGAACCGCAACATCGATGCTGCCGCGCGCGATGTGCAGGCGGCAATTAATGCTGCCCGAGGGCAGCTTCCTGCCAACCTGCCCAGTAATCCGACGTACCGCAAGGTGAATCCCGCCGATTCACCGATTCTCATCCTTGCGCTGTCGTCGGACACGGTTCCGGTCGCAACGATGTACGACGTTGCCGACTCGATCCTCTCGCAGAAGCTTTCGCAGGTGAACGGCGTCGGGCAGGTTTTTGTGTGGGGTTCATCGCAACCGGCGGTTCGGGTTGAAGTAAATCCCATGCTGCTTAACAAACTCGGGGTTGGACTTGACTCGGTCCGCAACGCGCTGAACGCTGTGAACGCGAACCGGCCAAAAGGCCAACTGGCGGATAGCACCCGAGATTACGTTCTGGACGATAACGATCAACTCTTCCTTGCGGATGAATACCGGCCGCTGATCGTCGCCTACAACAATGGCGGCGCAGTGCGAGTGGGCGATGTCGCGACCGTGGAGGATTCGGTGGCTGATGTTCGCAACCTCGGGCTAGCCAACGGCCGGAGAGGAATCCTGATTCCGATATTCCGGCAGCCCGGCGCGAACATTATCGATACGGTTGACCACGTTCTCGCCATCATGCCCTACCTTCAGTCGTCGATTTCGCCGGCGATCAAACTCGAAGTAGTCATGGACCGGACGACCACAGTCCGGGCATCGGTGAAGGACATTGAAACCACGCTCCTGATTTCGGTTTTCCTGGTGATCATGGTGGTGTTCGTATTCCTGCGGACGGTGCGGGCGACGATCATCCCTAGTATCGCCGTACCGATGTCGCTGATCGGCACGTTTGGCGTGATGTATCTGCTCGGATACAGCCTGGACAATCTTTCTCTCATGGCGCTGGCGATCTCGACCGGATTCGTGGTCGATGATGCGATCGTGGTGCTGGAAAATATCACGCGGTATACCGAGCGGGGGATGGGTGCGGTGCGGGCCGCCTTCAAGGGCGCAGCGGAAATCGGGTTTACAGTCGTTTCGATGAGCGTGTCATTGGTGGCTGTGTTCATTCCCTTATTACTGATGGGCGGGATAGTGGGCCGGCTTTTCCGTGAATTTGCGGTAACGCTGAGCACCGCGATTGCCGTGTCCTTATTGGTTTCACTCACCGTGACGCCTACCATGTGCGCCAAGTTCCTTCGCCCTGAAGAAAGCAAGCAGCACAATATTTTCTACCGAGCGAGCGAATGGCTCTTCGATGGCTTGCTGAAGACTTACACGCAGGCCCTGCGCTGGGTGCTGCAGCATCAATTTCCTGTGTTTGTTCTTACAATCCTGATCGCCGTTGTCAGCGTGGCGCTTTACATCATCGTCCCCAAGGGATTTTTCCCGCAACAGGATACCGGCAGAATCGCGGGCTCGGTGGTGGCTGCGCAGGATACGTCGTTTCAGTCGATGCGCGACAAGATGAGGGAGTACGTCAAAATCGTCATGAAAGATCCGGCGGTCAGCACGGTCGTGGGCTTTACCGGGGGGGGGTCGCCGCTGAACCAGGGCCGCTTTTTCATGATGCTGAAGCCGCTGGAAGACCGGGGTCCATGCGCGAAAAAACATTTCTGGGAACAATGCCGATATGTTACGGCTGATGACGTGATCAATCGGCTGCGTGGCAAACTGGCAGTTGTGCCGGGAGCGACCCTGATCATGCAATCGGCGCAAGATTTGACCATCGGCGGAAGGTGGGGTAACGCGCAATATCAGTACACTCTGCAGAGCGCGAATCTGGATGATTTGAATAACTGGGCTCCGCGGATACTGCAGAAGCTGCGCGCTCTTCCAGAGTTGCGCGACCAAAACTCGGATCAGCAGGATAAAGGACTGCAGGCGAAGCTGGTCGTCGATCGGGATACGGCTAGCCGAATGGGTATCACGGCGACGACTCTGGACAATGCGCTCTACGATGCGTTTGGACAGCGGCAGGTCTCGACGATGTACCGGCCGTTGAATCAGTATCACGTTGTGATGGAAGTTGCGTCGCAATTCCAGCAAACCCCCGAGGCTCTGCAGAATATCTATCTACGCTCGACCGCTGGAACACCGGTTCCGCTCGCGGCCTTCACGCATTTCGAGTCGTCGAACACGCCGCTGGCGGTTAATCATCAGGGGCAAGTGCCCTCGGTCACGATCTCATTTAACCTGGCGCCTGGGATTTCGTTGGGACAAGCGACCCAGGCTATCGAGAATGTCCAGCGCACGATGGGACTGCCGAGCACGATTCAAGCGAGCTTCCAGGGGACGGCTGCGGCTTTCAAAGATTCGCTTTCGAGCGAATGGATTCTTATTCTAACGGCGTTGATCGCTGTCTACATCGTGCTGGGAATGCTGTATGAGAGCTACGTCCACCCGATCACGATCTTGTCGACGCTTCCTTCCGCGGGCGTAGGCGCGTTGCTGGCGCTGCTTTTGACGCACAACGAATTGAACGTGATTGGAACGATCGGCATCATTCTGCTGATCGGTCTGGTGAAGAAGAATGCCATCATGATGATTGACGTTGCGCTCGATGTCGAGCGTAACCAGGGCAAAAAGCCGGCGGAGGCGATCTACGATGCCTGCCTGCTGCGCTTCCGGCCAATTATGATGACGACCATGGCGGCGCTGCTCGGCGGATTGCCGCTGGCGCTTGGAAACGGGACTGGATCGGAGTTGCATCGCCCGTTGGGCATCACAATCGTGGGCGGGTTGATCGTCAGCCAAATGCTGACGCTATTTACGACGCCGGTCGTATATGTTTATCTTGATCGGCTGCGGCTGGCTCTGCGGGGCGGACAGGATCATGCTCTACCAGGCGCTTCCCCCGCTGGGGCGCCGCAACCGAGCCCGGCTCACTAGTTTCCCGAGCACAAATTTCAGGCTGACGCTCGAAAGCAGTCGGGTCCCGCATTAGGTGGCGGGTGCAACCTTGCCGGGGAGACGTCGCATCGCAGAGCTGTAAACAGCCTTCTGCTGCGCAAGGTAGCGCTTGTTCCCGTATGATAGGGATCGCGAGTAGAACCGACTGAGTGCGGCCTGTGCGTCTGAAGAGCCGCCTGCCGGACCAGCAAATTCCGAAATCGTTTTCGAAAAATCTGACGAGGAGTTACGGATGCTAAAGAAAGTAGCGGCTGTGTTGCTTGTATGCGGCAGCATAGCCATAACATTGGGGTGCAGTTCGACGAGCAGCCACTTTTTGTACGCGGCAATCCCCAGCGCGAACGAAATTGTGGTGTACCGCGAGGACCCGAATTCCGGAGCGCTGACCCAACTCGCGGGGAGTCCAATTACGGCCGGAGGAGCGGTACAGTCCCTTGTGATTCATCCGACGAAGAATTATTTGTACGCGGCGAATTCGGGCGACGTGCCGGGAGACGTTTCCTTGTTCACCATTTCGGTAACCGGAGGATTGCAGGAAGTGACTCCCCGCACCGAAGCAGGAACGTCGCCGACGCTACTTGCGATCGATTCTTCGGGGAGCTATCTATACGTGGCGAATTCCGGTTCCTTCGACGTTTCCGTCTTCTCAATCGACTCCAGCACCGGCGCGTTGACGCCCGTGGGAAGCCCCTTCCCGATCGGGATCAGTCCGAGCAACATGGCTTTGTCGCCGTCGGGAAGCTATCTGTACATCACGGGCCCGGGGAATCCTGGGTATATACAAGCCTTCGCGATGGCGAATGGAGTGCCGACTCCGGTTCCGGGATCGCCCTTCTATACGGGTGCGAATCCTTTCGGCCTGGCGATCGACCCGACCGGCAGCTATTTGTACACGGGCAACAAACTGGACAATTCGATCTCGGAGTTCTCGATCAATGCCGACGGATCTCTGAGCCAGCTTCAGGGTTCTCCGATTGGAGAGACCTACAGTGCCCCGGTCGCGTTGCTGGTCGACACATCGGGAAAGTACGTCTACGCGGCAAATCAGGGATCAACGAACCTGGCCGGGTTTTCCATCGGCACCGGCGGAGGACTCACGCTGCTGACAGCCTCGCCGTTTGCCACGGGTTCACAACCTGGATTTATTGCGAGCGATCCAGGCGGAAACGTCTTGTTCGTGGCGAACCAGTCAAGTTCGGGCACCATACAGTCATTCAGCGTACAGGCGAGCAGCGGAACGTTGACGTCGGTGTCCACATATTCGGCTGGGGGCATTCCAACGTCGATTGCGGTGACACACTAAATCTGCGGCTCGGTCTCGCGTCGAATTTTTTTAACAACCAGGTGACAATTCTGTACAGGCTGATTGCGAGAATGCATCTGGTCGCGCAATGACGATACGAGGGACAACCGGAATCAGCGCCTGCTCATCTAAATTTGCATTGGCGATATCCGGCGGGTAATGGCGCTGACTCCGCGCCGGGACACGGACCACACGATGAAGATTGCCAGCGCTGCAAGCGCCTTTCCGAAACACTACTATTCCCAAAAGTTCTTGCTAGAGAAGCTGCAAGAATACTGGGGCGACTCCCTGAGAAATCCGCAACTGCTCGCGCGTCTGCATCGCAACGTAGCGGTGGAGGGGCGCCATCTTGTGATGGAGCCCGAGAAGTATTACGAGATCGACACCTGGGGCAAAGCAAATGACGTCTGGATCGAAGCAGCCCAGGAACTCGGAGAACAGGCGCTGTGCCGCGCATTGCAGCATGCCAGCCTCGATCGAAAACAACTGGGCGCGCTTTTCTTTACTTCGGTGACAGGAATTTCGAGTCCCTCAATCGATGCGCTGTTGATCAATCGCATGGGGTTGCCGACGAATATCCGGCGGGTTCCTATTTTTGGGTTGGGCTGCGTGGCAGGAGCCGCGGGGATCGCGCGCGCTGCCGATTATGTGCGCGCATATCCGGCACAAGCGGCCGCTCTGGTTTCCGTGGAGCTATGTTCATTGACGATTCAACGAGACGATCTCTCGGTGGCGAATCTGATTTCTTCAGGGCTATTCGCGGATGGGTCGGCGGCGGTGATCGTCACGGGAAATGAGCTGAATGCCGGGGGGCCGGAAATTCTTGCGACACGGTCGGTCTTCTATCCGGACACGGAAGAAATGATGGGATGGAAAGTGACCGAGAAGGGATTCCGCATTACGCTTTCGCCGGAAGTGCCCGTGCTGATTCGCGAACATCTGGGACACGATGTGGATGCATTTCTTGCGGATCACGGACACAAGCGGGGCGACGTCGGGAGTTGGGTGCTGCATACGGGAGGCCCGAAGGTGCTGGAAGCGACGGCGGCAGCTCTCGATCTGCACGACGGTCAGCTTGATGCGTCGTGGGATTGCCTGAAGAAGGTCGGGAACCTCTCTTCCGCTTCAGTGTTGGTGGTGCTGGAAGATGTGATGAGAAACCGGCGTCCGGAACCGGGCACGCTGGGAGTGCTGGCGGCGATGGGCCCGGGATTCTGCTCGGAACTCGTACTTCTGCGATGGTGAGGATTGGGCGTTGTTGAATTCGACTGATGTCTTTGTAATTGGTGGTGGACCCGCAGGTTTAGCAGCGGCAATTGCGGCGCGGCAACGTGGGTTCCGGGTGACTGTCGCCGATGGGGCGGAGATGCCGATTGACAAAGCTTGCGGCGAAGGGCTGATGCCCGACGGCTTGGCCGCGCTCTCGAGGCTGGGGATTCAGTTGCCTGTTGCAGACGCGTGCGCATTCCTTGGCATCCGCTTTGTGGGATTGGATTCCTCCGCAGAAGCGGGCTTTCCTGGAGGCGGTCGTGGGCTTGCCATTCGACGCCCAGCTCTGCATCGACTGATGTCGGAGCGTGCCGCTCAGATGGGTGTGGAACTGTTATGGAGAACGACCGTTACTGGAATCGAAGACGACCGGGTGCGCGTGGGGAAACACTCTGTGCGCGCCCGTTGGATCATCGGGGCTGATGGACCGAATTCGCGGGTTCGAAAATGGGCTGGACTTGAGAATCATTCTAGAACTCGATTTCGCTATGCATATCGGCAACATTTTCGCGTTTCGCCCTGGAGCGATCACATGGAGATCTACTGGGGCAAGCATTGTCAGGGTTACGCGACCGCGGTTGGTCCGGATCAGGTTTGTGTTGCCGTAGCTTCCCAGTATCCGAAAATGCGGGTCGAAGATGGTCTCCCTCGATTGCCCCGGCTCGAGGCGCGGCTCCACGGCTGCCAAGCTTCATCTGCAGAAAAGGGAGCGGTGACGGGAAATCGAACTCTGCGCCGGGTATGGCGGAACCATATCGCTCTAATCGGCGATGCGTCAGGCACGGTGGATGCAATCACGGGAGAAGGCCTGGGTATAGCCTTCGGACAGGCAGTTGCGTTGGCGCAGTGTCTGGAGTCGGGGAATCTAGAGCACTATGAGGCGGAACACCGGCGCCTAGGGCTGCGTCCGCGCGGCATGGCGCGGCTCATGCTCATGCTGGACGGACGGCCCTGGCTTCAGAACCGGACCCTGCAGGCATTCCGAACGTATCCGAACGTCTTTCGCAGGCTGCTTGCGTTGCACATCGGGGCTGTGCCGCCGATCGATCTGGTCTGGGACGGGTTAACTCTGGGATGGGGATTGTTGACAGCATAATGCCGAGGCGAGCTCGCGCGATTGCATGGCGTATCGTTGCCGGCGCAGCGCTGTTGTGCGGCTGCATTGTTTCCGCCGCGGCTCAGGATACGGAGTTCCGGCTGGACCCGGCGCAGAGTTCCGTGACGTTCACGCTCGCAGATGTGCTGCACACGGTGCATGGAACATTCAAGGTAAGGCAGGGAGCTCTGCAGATGGAGCCGACGGGAAAGATGACGGGCTCGATCGTCGTAGATGCGACCAGCGGCGACAGCGGCAGCGGAATGCGCGACCGGAAGATGCACAAGGAAGTGCTGGAAAGCGCGAAGTATCCGGAGATTTCATTTCGCCCGGAGCGGGTGGAAGGAAGTGTTCCGAATCAAGGGAAAGCTTCGGTCACAGTACACGGCGTGTTCAGCATTCATGGAGCGGATCGCGAAATTGCGGTTCCAGCAGAAGTCGAGACGTCCGGAGATCATTGGACCGCTAACGTTCACTTCACCATTCCCTACGAAAAATGGGGGATGAAGAATCCCAGTACACTATTTCTGCGCGTCAGCGACAGTGTGGAAATAGATCTGCAAGCGAAGGGAAGCGTTGTGAAATCGACTGCCCAGTCGATTCAGTAGCCATTATTCGGCGTGATCGACTTTCCTTCTGTGCATTTATAAGCTCGGCCAGCCGCGAGGTCTTTGTACTCCTCCGTGCGTCCACTAGGCCAATCGATGACGACACGATCGATTCGGTCACGCTTTTCCAGTCCGAAGGTGACGGGAAGTTCGGATTGTGAAAGATAACTCGACCCGCCTTTTACCATGCGGGTCTGCATCAGGCCCCCCGCGAAGACACGCACGGTTGCGCCGATACCGTCACGGTTGGATTTGGTTCCGACAAGATGGAATCGAATGCTGCGATTCCCCGACAATACATCGTTCCGGTAAAGATAAGCGGGACCGTTGTTGGTGGTGATCAGAAGGTCGAGATCGCCATCGCGGTCAAAGTCCGCGTAAGCCAAGCCGCGGCCCACCTTCGGCTGATCGAAACTGGCGCCGACTTCTGCGGCAACGTCGTGGAACAGTCCTTTTTCATTGTTCAGAAAAAGCTGTGGAGGTTGTGCGTAGCCAACATTGCCGCGAATATTGCGCACGGTTTCATCGATGTGTCCGTTGGTGACGGCGAAATCGAGCCAGCCATCGAGATTCACGTCGAGGAACGAGCAGCCGAATCCCAGGCTGTTGCGTGAGGCAAGCCCGACTCCCGACTGGGGAGCGATATCTTCAAATGTTTTTCCGCTCTCGCGATAAAGGCCGATCATTTCATTATCGAAGTTGGTGATGCCGACGCCAGGATTGCCGGAATTGTCGAAGTCGGCGACATCAATACCCATGCCCGCGCGCGCCCTGCCTTCGGTGCTGAACGCGATGCCGGCCTCGACCGCCGCGTCTTTGAAGGTTCCGTTGTGCTGGTTGCGGTACAGCTTGTTTGGCTGCGTGTCGTTGGCGACCATCAGGTCGAGCCAGCCGTCGTGATTTTGATCGAACAGCGCAACGCCAAGAGACTTGGAACTGCTGTCGAAGATTCCGCTGGAGGCGGTGACATCTTCAAAAGTGCCGTTGCCGCGATTGTGGAAGAGCCAGCAGGTTTCTCCGCGGTACGCTTCGGGGGTGCAGTAGGACTTGTGCTTGCCATCGAGGCTGCAGAAAACATCGCGCTCTGGCGACCACTTTACATAGTTGCAGACGAAAAGATCGAGTCGCCCGTCCCGATCGTAGTCGAACCACACCGCGGACGTGCTGAATCCTTCTCGTTTCCCCAGTCCGGAAGACTGGGTCACATCGACAAAGGTCCCTCTGCCCGTATTGTGAAAGAGGCGATTCTGTCCGACGCAAGTAATGAGGATGTCTGGCCAGCCGTCGTTGTTGTAGTCGCCGACGGCTACACCCATTCCATAGAGTTCGACGTCGAGGCCGGAGTGCGACGTTACGTCGGTAAATGTGCCGTCGCCGTTATTGTGATAGAGCCGAAGCGTCGTGCGGTTCTTCTTATGGCCGGGCCAATCGGCTCCGTTGATGAGAAGAATGTCCTGCCAACCGTCCCGATCGTAGTCGAGAAAGGCACATCCCGAGCCCATCGTTTCAGGAAGAAACTTGCCGCCGAAGGCCCCGCTATTGTGTTCGAAGTGAATGCCGGCCTGCGTGGTTACATCGGTGAACCGAAAACCGAGCGAGTCTGCGCGCGCAGTCTGCGTAGACAGAGCGTTGAAGCGCGAGAAATACGGCCAGGCAGCCAGACCAGCCATCGATCCAAGGAAAGACCTGCGATTCACGGAACGTTCACCAGCCCGGCGCGAATCGCGTAGACGACCAACTCCGCAGTCTTGTGAATTCCAAGAGTATTCATGATGTTGGCGCGGTGAACGGCAACGGTGTTCGCGCTCAGTTCGAGTGCGGTCGCGATCTCCTTATTAGACTTTCCGTCGACGATCATCTGCAGGACTTCGAGTTCGCGCTGCGTGAGCGCCTCGCTTCGTTCACCCTTCAGGACTGAACGCTGTTCCACTTTAGGGTCGAATACCGTTTCGCCTGCAGCGACTTTGCGGACGGCTGCGCCGAGTTCGAGATCCAGAGCGTCTTTGAGCACGTATCCCTTCGCGCCCGCTTCGATGGCCTGTCGAACCCACGTGTTCTCTGTGTGCATGCTCAGCATTAGAACGGCGGTCTCGGGAGAGTTTTCGATGATCTGACGCGTGGCCTGTAAGCCGTTCATGCCAGGCAACGCGCAATCCATCACGACGACCTGGGGATGCAGTTCTTTTGCCAGCCGGATGGATTCTTCGCCGTCGCCAGCTTCGCCGATAACTTCCATATCAGGTTCGTCTTCCAGCATGCGACGGAAGCCGCGCCGAACCAGGCTGTGATCATCCACGAGCAAGACTGTGATCTTCTTTTCCATAAGACTCCGCTTTCTCCCTCGGTACCGTGAGATGCACGAGTGTGCCGCCCTCGGCCGGACGCGAAAAAACAATCTGGCCGCCCACCAACTCGGAGCGTTCTCGCATCGCTACCAGGCCAATACCGCGGCGGCTGGGGCGCTCCGGGAAACCGGCGCCATGATCTTCAATTTCCAACTCCAACGTGTTTGGCAAGAACCCCAAGCGCACCCAAACTTTCTTCGCATTGGAGTGCCGAGTCACATTGTTGAGTGCTTCCTGAAGAATACGATAAATGTGCACACCAGCGGCGCCGTCCACGGCAAACGGCTTGCCCTGCTTCTCATAGGATATGGCAATTCCCGTTTGCCTTTCCACGGTGGGGATGTACCAGTCCAGCGTGCTTTCCAGACCAGCTTCATCGAGCATGACCGGATGCAGAGCCTGCGACAGGCTACGGACCTTCTCGAGCGTGGACTGGACGGTTTCGAGCACTTCCTGCAGATCTGCCCTGAGCGACGAGCCTTCCGGGGCGTGAGTTCCGGCGCGGCGCAGCATCGATCCGATTGCGGTCAGAATCTGGCCGAATTCGTCGTGGAGTTCGCGGGAGATATAGCGGAGCGTCGACTCCTGCGTAGAAATCAGTTTCTGGGCGAGTTCGCTGCGGCGCTCGGAGATCTCGGCAAGACGCGCGAATAATCGACGGTTCCAGCGAATCAGCGAAAGCCCGTTCAGCAGGATCGCCAGCAGGGTAGCTCCGAGAAAGATATAAACCTGGCGCTGCACGCGGTCGTAGATCTGGACGATGCGCTGTCCGGCTTGCTCCTCGTTTTCACTGTTCTGCACTAGCAGGCGCGCAACTGCGGTGCTGAGAGCGGCTTGGCGTTCCTGCAGCGAGAGCTGAATCTGTTCGCGAGCCTCTTTTTCATGGCCCTCGCGTGCGATGGCGAACGTGCGGTCCGCGGCGTCCCAGAACTGGGTAAACGAACTGCTCAGAAACGCCTTCTGCTCGGGAGTGCGGCTTGCGGCGGCAAATCCGGCTTCGAGGCGCATGGCGTCGTCGAGGTCGGTGCGGATCCGCTGAAATTGCGCGGACCAGGCGGTAAGCGGATATGGCTCGTCGCTGCTGACCATGTCACGCATCGCGACAGCAAGCAGGTTGAGATCGTTCTGAATGCGGAGCAGCTGCAGGGAATCCTTGCGATTGCGATCGACCAGTTGCGTCTGCAGTTTGCGAAGCCCGGTGACCTGCCAGGTGATGTAGGCCGAGTAGGCGACCACCACTGACAGGGTTATGAGGAGTGCCAGCAGCAGGCCGAAGGTCGGCGAGCGCTCCTGAGAGACACGGGACACGCCCCGAGCATACAACGCCGAAGCCGGGAATGTCACACGCTGGAAGCCCGGCGTAGGGGCCAAAGATGTGTGACAATGCAATATTACTGAAGCCAAGCCGGGCTTCCCGGAGTCCAACAGTAGATTGAGTTCCCAAGCCAAAGAAGTCCCAAAACCTCCGAAGATGCAGAGATTGAAGGCGGTCTTGCCGGAGGTCTGGAAGCTGATGCGCCCGCGCCGCGGCTTGCTCGCGGTGGGGTTCGTCTTGATGGTGATCAATAAGGTCGCCGGTTTCGTCCTGCCGTATTCCTCGCGATTCCTCATCGACAACGTGGTGACGAAGCACCAGACCTCAATGCTGCGTCCGCTGGTCTTCTCGGTGCTGTTGGCGACCCTCGTGCAAGGCGTGACTTCGTTTTCCCTGACTCAGCTATTATCGAAGGCGGCACAACGCTTGATCGCTGAACTCCGCGAAGAAGTGCAGAAGCACATCTCGCGCTTGCCAGTTTCCTTCTACGACACGAACAAGACTGGCGCACTGGTTTCGCGGATTATGAGCGACGTCGAGGGCGTCCGCAATCTGCTCGGGACAGGTTTGGTCGATTTCTCGGGCGGCATTGTGGCGGCGGGTATTGCGCTGTTTTTGCTCTTGCGCACGAGTGTCCCGTTGACGCTGATCGCCGTTGGCTCGCTGACTTGCTTCGCCGCCGTGCTGAACAAGGCGTTTGGGACGATTCGTCCCATCTTCCGCGAGCGGGGAAAGATTAACGCGGAAGTCACCGGGCGGCTGACGGAATCGCTCGGCGGTGTGCGGGTCGTTAAGGGATACCACGCCGAAGAACGTGAAGAAGGCGTTTTTGCGACGGGAGTGCGCCGCCTGCTCGATAACGTCATGAGAACGCTTACGGCAACGTCGCTGATGAGCTTGTCGGCGAGCGTTCTGCTGGGTCTGGTGGGAGCGGCCACGATGTACGTCGGCGGACATCAGATGATCGGGCATACTCTGACGCCCGGCGGTTACATTTCCTACAATCTGTATCTCGTATTCCTGGTCGCGCCAATCTTGCAGGTCGTTTCGATTGGAACCCAGATCACCGAAGCGCTCGCCGGCCTTGAGCGAACGCAGGAAATTATGGCGGAGCGGCCTGAGGATCAGGATCCGCGAAGATCGGTTCAACTTCAGGACATTGTCGGCCTGGTGGAATTCGAGAAAGTCAGTTTCACTTACGACGGATCGCACGAAGTGCTGCATGAGATTTCGTTCCGCTCGCAGCCGGGAACCGTGACGGCTCTTGTCGGGTCGTCAGGATCGGGAAAGTCCACAACGATCGGATTGATCTCGGCATTCTACATACCGACGAGGGGAACTATCTCCGTCGACGGCGTCGATCTGAGCACGGTGCGGCTGGACTCGTTTCGAACGCGGCTGGGTGTGGTGTTGCAGGAGTCCTTCCTGTTTGACGGGACCATTCGCGAGAATGTGGCGTTCTCGCGACCTGAAGCAGGCGAAGAGCAGATCATGCGCGCGTGCCGGATTGCGCGCGTCGACGAATTCGCCGAACTGTTCGCGGAAAAGTACGAGACAGTTGTCGGTGAGCGCGGCGTGAAGCTTTCCGGCGGACAGCGCCAGAGAATCTCCATTGCCCGCGCCATCCTTGCCGAGCCGCGCATTCTGATTCTGGATGAGGCAACGTCGAGCCTCGACTCCGAATCCGAACAAATGATCCAGCAAGGATTGGCGTACCTGATGCAGGGACGGACCACGTTTGTGATTGCTCACCGGCTGTCGACGATCCGCAGGGCCGATCAGATCATGGTGATGGAACAAGGAAGAATCGTCGAGCGAGGAACGCACGCGCAACTCTATGCGGCGCGCGGGCGGTATTACGACTTGTATACACGCCAACATGGCGTGGAAGAAAATCTGTTCCTTGCGCCGGGCGAGGGCGACTCTATGGTGGTCAACGGAAATGGCGGCAAGGCTGGCTCGGCCAAAGAGGGCGATGCCTTGCAAGTCTTGCGGGGGAAGATTCGCTGATGACTGCGACGACGGCACCTGTGGTTGGCGCATCCCGCGGCGCAATCGCCATTCGCAGCGAGAACCTTTGCCGGCATTACCGTATGGGCGAAACCGTCATTCGCGCGGTAGATGGAGTCTCGATCGGGATCGCGTCAGGCGAATTTGTTGCGCTGCTCGGCAGTTCGGGCTCGGGAAAATCGTCGATGCTCAATTTGATCGCCGGATTGGATCGGCCGACCTCGGGAAGCGTAATCGTGCAGGATCGCGATCTCGCCCAGCTCTCCCGCGAAGAATTAGCTAAATACCGGCTGCACGTCGTCGGCATGGTGTTCCAGTCTTTCAATCTCATCGCGAGCATGACTCTGGCGGAGAATGTCGAACTGCCGCTGCGTTTTGCCGAGGTCGACCGGGGCAAGCGAGAGGCGCTTTCCCGTGAAGCGTTGGAGCGAGTTGGGTTGCTGGCGCGCCTCGACCACCGCCCCAGCGAGCTTTCCGGCGGAGAGCAACAACGTGCGGCGCTGGCGCGGGCATTGATCAATCGCCCAAAGCTTTTACTCGCCGACGAACCGACAGGAAATCTCGACAGCCATACCGGCACCGAAATCATGGACATGCTCGCCCAATTCAACCGCGAACTCGGAATGACCGTCGTGATGGTGACTCACGAGCGCGCTTTGGCCGAGCGATACGCCCAGAGAATGATTTTTCTTGCGGACGGAAAGCTGGTGGACGATCGGCCGAATACGCCGGCGAGTTCAGGAGGAGAGGCATGAAGATTCCCGATCTCACCGAGCTGGCGCTGCGAAACCTGCGGGAATCGCTTCTCAGAAATTCTCTGACAACCGTGGGGATTTCGGTCGGCGTGGCATCGCTGGTAGCCATGCTCTCGCTGGGAACGGGCTTGCAGCAGCTGTTTTCGCGGCGCCTGGAGAAATCGGGGCTGTTCGACACGATTTACGTCTCCTCGCGGCGCGAAATGCGCATGGGCCGCGCGGAAGAACGCACCGGCCCGAATCCGGCGGAGAGCCGTGTTCTTGATGAACCTGCGCGAGTGGCGATCGAGCACTTGCCGAATGTGGCCGAAGCTTATCCTGATATTCGGTTCGCGACCGAACTGCAGTTCAACGACAAGCCGCATTTGTCGATGGTGTCTGCCCTGCCGCAATCGGCAAAGTCCAATGATGCGTTCGAAGGCATGCAGGGCAGCTTCTTCAGCTCCGATTCTGCGCCGGAAGTGATCCTGCAGAAATCATTCGCGGAGGAACTCCTGGGAAAAACTCCTCCGTTGGGGGCGCCGGAACCGAGCGTGGCGGAGATGGCAAAACCTCTGCTCGGCAAGGAATTGACCATGAGCTACGCGCAGCGGGAATCGACTTCCCCACCCGTGAAGCCGCCCGCAGCCCCAGAAAGCTCTGTGGCAGGCGAGCTTGCCGGAGCGTCTTATTCGGTCATTTCTCGCGAACAGAAATTAAAGATCGTTGGAATTGCCGACCTCGACCCTGAGAGCATGCGCGGACCGACTCGCGCGAAAGTGTTTCTCCCATTGGAACTCGCGGAGAACCTTCATGTGATGCAACCGACCGATCTCCGGGAGATTGCCCGCGGCGGGAACGATCAGGAGGTATATTCCTCCATCAGCGTGCGGGTGAAGAATCCGGCGGAAATCAAGGGAGTCGAGGATTCAATCAAGAAGATGGGATTCACGACATTCTCCATCCTTGATGCGAGCCAGAGCCTGCAGAAAGTTTTCAAGGTCTTGTACGCGTTCCTCGGGATTTTCGGCAGCCTGGCTTTAGCTGTCGCATCGATTGGCATCGTGAATACGCTTGTCATGGCGATTCTTGAACGGCGGCGGGAAATTGGAATCATGAAAGCGATCGGCGCCAGCGACGGCGATGTGCAGCGACTCTTTTTCGCAGAGGCCGGGGCGATGGGCATTGTGGGGGGAATCATCGGAGTCGTTCTCGGCTGGGCCATCGGTCAGGTCATCAACTTCGGCACGAATATCTGGCTCAGAAGCCAGTCCATTCCTCCAGAACATTTCTGGGCGGTGCCTTTGTGGCTCGTGCTCTTTGCGATTCTTTTTGCGTTCTTCGTCAGCCTTGTTTCCGGCCTGTATCCTGCGGGGCGCGCGGCGAAACTTGATCCCGTGCAGGCGTTGCGCTACGAATAGATTCATCAGCATGATCTCTCCTCCTTCGTTTGTTCGCCGGATTTGTCTCTTCTTTATTCTGATCTCGGGCGGATCTTTGGCTGCGCAGAGCCGGATCGACTGCAGCGCCGTCGACAGCCGCATTCTGAAGCAGGTCGTCCATTACTGCGTCCACCTGCCGTCTGGATACGACGCCGTGGTTGCGCGGAAACCGGCGCAACGCTATCCGGTTCTCTATTTTCTGCACGGACTCGGCGACAACGAGCAGACGCTTTTCAATAGCGGCGGCTGGACGCTGCTCGATGATCTTCGAAAGCAGCATAAGATGGGCGATTTTCTGATCGTGGCTCCCGAAGGCAGGCGCAGCTTCTACATCAACTCTGCGGATGACAAGGTGCGCTACAACGATTTCTTCCTGCGCGAGTTCATGCCACACATCGAAGGCAAGTATCGAATTCGCCCCGGACGAGCGAATCGCGCCATCAGCGGAATCTCGATGGGCGGGTACGGCGCGTTGCGCTTTGCATTTGCGTATCCGCAATTGTTCTCGGCGGTGAGTGCGCAGAGCGCTGCGCTGATGACTGAATCGCCACGCGAGATCGATGCAGCATCGCAAAGCGGGAATCCGTTAATGAGCGTACTGGCCCCGGTCTTCGGATCGCCCATCAATGTGCAGCACTGGAACGAGAACAATCCCCTCGTGCTGGCGAAGAGAAATGTTGAGGCTCTTCGCAGGATGGCGATTTATTTCAACTGCGGCCAGGGTGACAATTATGGCTTTGAAAAGGGCGCGGCCGTTTTGCATGAAGAATTACTGCGCGAGCATGTCAAACATGAGTATCACGCGTATCCGGGCGATCACAGCATTACCTACTTCCTCTCGCACTTCGAGGAAGTGATGGAGTTCCATTCCAAGGCGTTTGGCCTTCTGACAACGCCCTGAGATTCTTCACGCGTGTTGTAAACTAGCCTGAAGTGGCTGGGCGCATTTTGGCTTGGACGCTCGAACGTTACAGTTTGACAGTGCGTCTTCGTGAATGAATTGTCCGGAGAGGTGGCCGAGTGGTTGATGGCTCCGGTCTTGAAAACCGGCGTACCCGAAAGGGTACCGGGGGTTCGAATCCCTCCCTCTCCGCCAGAATTCTTCAGTCCGGGAATATCTGCGGCGCACAACGAACCCCTACGGCTCCCGATACAAACTATTTTGACCACGCCGATTCACTCACTTCAAATCCGCCAGATCGGCCTGCAACTGCGCCAGGCTAAATCCTTCCGGCGTCGTTTTCTTCCCCGTCAGATAGTCCGTGCTCAGGATCGCATACGCCTCATCGCAGTACGCCTCCCAGAACGACCATGTCATTATCTGCAGCGCTCCCCAGGTCACAACCGTGACGCCGCGCACGTCGTATGCGACCACCGGAATCGCGTGTCCTCCCCACGATCCCGGCTTGCCATCTCCAGTTGGACCTCCCGGGGGCACCGACCACGGCTGATGATTCTGTACCTGCGCCTGCGCGCTGATCGGCAACTGCACACCGATGTAGCAGCCCTCGAACATGTACACCGAATCCATAATGTGGTTGTGATTCGCGGGCTCGAGCGCGACATATGCCCCGATCTTCCGTCCGGCGATGCCGCTCTGCCGCCAGTAGTTCAAAACGTCAATCTCCACTGCTCCGTTGTCGTTCGCTCCGGTTGTCGGGTTGTAGCCCGTGATCGCCGAATACGCCGCGACAATCTGCTTGTCAGTCGGCGTGACCATTTTCTTCTTCGCGTTCGCAGTCCATTCCATGATCAAATGTCCGGCCGCCGCGCATGTGCAATCGCCGATCTGATCGTTCTCCATCATTCCCCACGACGTTACTTTCGCAGTTAGATCGAAGCTCGCGGGAGGCGTCGGCAAGTCCGGTGTCACGTACGAGGCCAGCAGCAGCGTTCGCGGATCGTGCCGCGCAACCTGCTTCCCCAGTTTGAGTTTTTTCGGATCGATCCGCGTCGGATCGTTCCGCAAAGCCACACCCTTACGCGAGTCAGGCAGCGACAAATCCAGTTTCCTCACAACCATGTGGGAATCTCCTTTAACGAGAAATTTTTAGGGGACCATTGCGGAAGAAACGTGCGCCGGACTCTTCGCAGATCCGGCGCCGTCTCTTCTCCACGCGAATGGGGGAAGGAAGCTGCGCAGCGGATGTTAGTCCGCAAATTCCCGTACGCGGCAATAGCTTGGAAAATGTTACGAAAAACGAACAAGGTGGGAACGGATCCGAGCAAACTTACAGAGAGAAGTCAGGAGTCCGATCCATCACGATCCGCGGCGCAGATTCCGTTCGTGAACCTTCGTGGCCTTTGTGGTTCATTCTTACTGCACGTAAGCCAGCACAGTCGCACCCGGGAAGGGGATTGTTGTGCCGATCTCTGTGAGCGCGCCGCTCGAGCTGTCAACGGAGAACGTCATCATGCCGCCCGCGCCGGAACCATAAAGAAATTTTCCAAAGCTGGTCGTCATTGGTCCCGGTGAAAATGCAAACAGAGGTCCTGAACACGGCGTCAGCCCGCCCGTGGTGGAATTGATGCTGTAGCACGAGAGGGTTCCGTCTCCCGCGTTGGAAACGTACACGAAGTTCTGAAGAGCTATCAACGCGAGTGGCGTGCTCCCCGTCGGGAACGGCGACCCCGGAACCGCCGTCAGCGCTCCATTGGACCCGATCGAAAATCCTGCAATCTGATTGCTCCCCTCACTGATCACATAGACAAATTTGCTGAGCGGATCGACCGCAATTCCCGTCTCCAGGGAACCAGTGAATCCGGTCGGAAATGGCGATCCCGGCACCGGCGTCAGCGCGCCACTGGTCGCATCGATCGTGTACGCAAGCACGTATCCAGACTGCAAGTCCCCAGTAGCGAAGAGAAAATGATCCAGCGGATCGATCGTAAGATACAGGCCCACGCCCTCCGCCGCGAACGGTGATCCGGCGATCGCTGTGAGCGCACCGGTGGTGTTGTCCGCCTTGAGAACGTCAATCCGGACCACATCCGCGACATAAAGTGTTCCAGTCGTGTCGTTCGCGGCCAGCCCTGTAGCAACGGTGAGAGGGCCCAACGAGTATGGCGATCCCGCTACCGTCGTTAGCGCTCCCGTCGTCTGGTCGATCGACCATTCGTCTATAGAGGCTGTCCCTCCGCCGGGAGTCGACGCGTATAGAAATTGATTATTAATCGCAGCCATCCCCAATGACTCGGAGGGCCCCGCTACTGATGTGGGCGTCTCCAGTTGGTTCGTCGTGAGGTCTACCGGAAACGTGAATACCTGCTGGTTCAGGCCGTCAGCGTACACAAATGCCGGCGCGCGGCACGCTGTACTGGTCGGATTTGCACCGCAACCACATGTAGATGAGTTGCTGGTTACCGGGCACACAACCGTATTATTGCTGCTGCCGCAGCCGGTAAGACCGATAGCGCATGCGATCACACAAACGCCCTGCAGAATATGATGCGCGCGGTAGAGCATGGCGCCCTCCTTAGAGTGGAACCTGCGTATGACTCCGCCACCGCTTACAACTCAGAACCATAGCATTTGTCGTGCAGGAGCACCGCTCCGAATTATTGAGCTGTGACCGCGATTACATCCGCACCGTCGGTAGGATTCAGCGAGCCGGGCGTCCCCTTTCTGGCCGCTTTCGTCAGAAGTGGAGATTTCCGTAAGAAGCATGACGCGAACTTCAGATCCAGAAATCCTTTGACTGAGTCCCGGGACTCGCCGGGCTGGCGCTGGCGGCGCGCCTAATACTGGGTTCAACACGGTTCCGTCCGGCGTTCTTCGCCTGATACAGCGCTGCATCGGACGCCTGCAATAGTTTCTCAATGTCCTGAGCGGCTTCGCCCGTTGCAATGCCCAGGCTGAGGCTGACCTGCACGCTGGCCCCGCCCACCATGATGTTGCAGTCGGCGACGTGTACTCGCACCCGCTCGGCGAGCTCCCACGTTTCCTCTACGCCGCACCCGGGGGCGACAATCAGGAATTCTTCACCGCCGTAACGCCCCACTGAATCGTACGGACGCACGACTGCCGCGATCCCGCTGGCAATAATCCGCAGCACAGTGTCCCCGGCAGCGTGGCCACGGCTGTCATTCACCGCTTTGAAATGATCCACATCGATCATGATCAATCCAACCGGTTGCCGGTCGCGCTCGGCGCGGAGAAGTTCCCGCTCCAAAATACTCAGGATTGCCTTGCGGTTCCACAGGCTGGTAAGGCCGTCGCGCGATGCCTCACGGCGCAAGGCTTCTTTGGCGAGAATCAACCGGTGCTGCGTGACTAGCAGCCGCGCGCTCGAACAGGCAAACGAAAGCAGCACGACGAGCGCCGCCAATCCCATCCGCTCGCGCGCAATTCGAAACGACATGAACAACGCCAGCAACGGATAAATCAGATACGCCACTTCCGAATAGATCTTCTTTTCGCGAACGATTGGTTCCGGCGCGATCTCCGGCGCCTCCGCCTGCTTCCACGTCAGCGCGATCAGCATGGGTGCAATTAGCAGCGCGCTCCAAAGCAGGTCGAACCACTGCCCCGTTTTCATGGTTCGTCCGGGACCGTAATAATAAAGCGCATCCACGCATCCCGAGAGCGCCAGGAAAATCCCCATGCGCCCGAACAGCGAGCGCACGTCGCGCGAGCGCGTGAACAGTCCCCGCAATACAAATGCCGTCGCGACCAGACCGTACCCGCCGAAGTACGCGAACCATACCGAATGCGACAGCTCCATCGGAGCATCCGACTTCGGCAAGTAGAAGAAATAAAGATACGCCGCGACACAGACCAGCACGCCTTGCGCGAAATCCAGCGCCATCACCGCGTCGAGGCGTCCGGTCTCGTGGTCCGGATCGAGGAACAGCGCCATCGCCAGCGGCGCAAACCAGAACGAGAACAGCAGGTTCGTAAACGGCAGAATCAGAGGGACCGCGGCAATGTCGTTGTAGACGCTCAATCCTTGGGCAATCAACAAGAAGATGTACGCCACTGCCGCGAGCGTCCAGAAGGCGCGCGCCATGCCTTCCGCCCGGCGGCTGGTTTCCACCAGAACTGAAATCAACAATCCGCCGAGAACGAACTGGATCACATCGGAAAAAACCGGACCGTGGCCCTGCGCACCCCATGCGACGGCGACACAAATGTGCAGCAGCCAGAGCAATCCGGCTGCAGCAACAATCGTTCGCGGTCGCGACCTTGCGATCCCCTTCGTCATGAAATGTCCTGCTGCTCTTTGCGGGGAGGACTGACCGCTATCGAAAGAAACGACACTGCTCCGGGCCGCACTTCCCTCCGACCGAAATACCCTCTAGTATGTGCGACCGCCCCCGCGGTTACGAGTGCCCATAGTACCGCGACATCCGATTACTTACAGCGCTCGATTAGCACCATTCCTGGAGCAACCTGTCAATGATTTCCACAGCTTTTCCAAGATCGGCCACTTCGTCGGGTGCCAATCGGATCAGCTGCGCCGCCAGTGCTTCGATCCGCATCCGCCGCCCTTGTTCCAGCAGCCTCGTTCCTTTGGCTGTGGCTAGTATCCGCATCCGGCGGCCGTCCTCAGAATCATGCGTGACCTTCACCAGGCGGCTTCGGGAAAGACCGGCCACGATGCGGCTCATGGTTGGCGGCTTCACCTGCTCAGCCGCCGCAAGTTCTTTCAACGTTTTCGGCCCGCCGAAAACCAGCACGGACAGCGCCGAAAGCCGCGCCGGTCCTTCACCGGTGGCGACATCCTGTTTGCGAACGCGGCGCAGCAGATGGATCGCTGCCGAGTGAAGTTTGTCGGCAACCGCGAAGGCTTCCGGATCCGGCTTCTCAGGTAAAAAAGACTGCCCAGGCATAGTCTTGACTTCGCTCCCGAAATATAGTTAGCTATGCTAACTAATCTGAGATCGGAGATCAAGGCCATGACACCAGGAATTACGCGGCTGGGGCAAATTCAAATTCGCGCACACAACGTGGACCGAGCGGCCGAATTCTACGAAAAAGTCCTTGGACTGAAGCTGCTATTCAAAGCGCCTCCGGACCTCGCATTCTTCGATTGCGGCGGAGTACGGCTGATGATCGATCATCCTGAGAAGCCAGAATTCGATCACGCCAGCTCGATCCTCTATTTCGCCGTCCCCGATATCCAATCAGCGCACGCGGGACTAAAAGAGAAAAGTGTTCGCTTCGAAGATGAACCGCACATGATCGCCCGTATGCCCGACCACGATCTGTGGATGACCTTCTTCCGCGATACAGAAGACAACCTGCTAGCCCTGATGAGCGAAGTGAAAAGATAGCGCGCGGCAAGTTCGAGAACCGGGTGCCCCACTTCCCGAAATCAAACCTCCGTACCGTCATCAACGCTTGTCCTCCTGAGCCGCAGCTCCTTGCGGCGAAGGATCTTTGTATTTTGCCCGCAACTCAGATGCTCCATCGTTTGGATAATCCCGCGCTTTAGCTCCCACTTCATCGACCCGCTATAATATTCGTTTGCGCCCAGCCCTCTTTTCGGGACCGTGCGCCTCATGGAAGGAAATCATGCCAACTGACATCATCATGCCGCAGATGGGCGAATCCATCGTGGAAGGCACCATCACGAAATGGCTGAAGAAGCCCGGCGACAAAGTCCAGCGCGACGAACCTCTTTTCGAAATTTCCACCGACAAGGTCGATGCAGAAATCCCCGCCCCAGCCTCAGGTGTGTTGCAAGAGATCAAAGTAACCGAAGGCACCACCGTAGGAGTAAACACCGTCGTCGGCACCATCGCAATTGATGGAGAATCGGTAGCAGCGAAGCCGCAAGCCGCGCCGAAGCAGGAAAGCACCGCACCACCGCCAGCGCTCGCCGAGGCGCCCTCTCGCCCCCGTCCGCAAGCCCAAACTCCGGCTCCTCCGCCGATCCCCGCTCCCGCCGCTTCTGCTCAAAGTGAGGAGGAAGAAGCCCGCTCCTCCCCACTCGTCCGCAAAATCGCCCGCGAACACGGTATCAGCCTCTCGCAAGTCTCGGGCACCGGGCTTGGCGGCCGCATCACCAAGCAAGACATCATGCAGTTCATCGAGCACCAGGGATCTGCGCAACCGGTCTCAACGCCCGCTCCTGCTCCTGCTCAGTCTGTAGCCGCCGCCCCGGCGCCCCCGCGCCCGGCAGCACCTGCGCCGTATCCGGGCGATCTTGTTCCGATGTCGCGAATGCGTTCGCTCATCGCGCACCACATGATCGAGTCCCGTCGCACCAGCGCTCACGTTCACTGCATGTATGAGGTGGACCTCACCCGCATCGTGAACCTGCGCAATAAGTTGAAAAATGGATTCGAGCAGCGTCACGGCGCTCGCCTCACCTTCATGCCATTCTTCGTGCGCTCCGCAGTGATGGCTCTTCAGCAGTGGCCCATCATTAACGCCAACATCGAAGGCGAGAACATCCGTTATCACCGCTTCATCAATCTCGGCATTGCCGTTGCCCTTGACTGGGGACTCATCGTCCCCGTTCTCAAGAACGCCGGAGATCTGAACTTCCTAGGCCTGCAGCGCGGTATCACCGATCTCGGCGAACGCGCACGCACCAAAAAGCTCAAACCTGAAGATGTCGAAGGATCCACATTCACGATCACCAATCCCGGCCAGTTCGGAGCTGTGTTCGGCCTCCCGATCATCAATCAA
>DATJOA010000037.1:0-17129 GCA_035507635.1 Candidatus Acidiferrales bacterium | reverse complement strand
CACCGCCCGAATCAGCCGCATCAACTCTTCATCGCACGGACGATTGATGTCATAGATCGCGTATCCCAGCGAGCCGCGCGTGTCGAGCACCTGCCGCTCGATGTTGATCCCGCGATCGCCGAGAATGTCGTTGATCGCGCGTAGAATTCCCGGCACATTCTGATGAATGTGCATCAGCCGGTACGATCCCTCCTCATTATCCAGATGACACTGCGGCAGGTTCACGCTCAGCGTCGAATCGCCCGTCCTCACATAGCTGATCAGCTTCGCCGACACGAACTGGCCAATATTTTGCTGCGCCTCTTCGGTCGATCCGCCGATGTGCGGAGTCAGAATGACATTCGGCAGCCCCTGCAGCGCGCTCTTGAACCCCGCGCCCGACTCCGGCTCTGACGGAAACACGTCAATCGCCGCGCCCGCAATTCTTCCCGACTTCAGGCACGCCGCCAGCGCCTCGTGATCGACCACGAATCCGCGGCTCAGGTTGAGGAAGCACGCGCCCTCTTTCATCGCGGCGAATTCGTCTTTGCCAAACAGATTCTGATTCTGCGGCTTGCCATCGACGTGCAGCGTGACCACGTCCGCCATGCCGAGCAACTCGCGAAAGCCCACCGGACGCGCATTGCCCCGCGCCAGCACATGCGAGACGTCGAAGAAAACGACGCGCATGCCCATCGCCTCGGCGAGATCCGAAAGCTGCGAGCCGATCTTGCCGTAGCCGACAATGCCCAGCGTCAGTCCGCGGACCTCATGCGCGCCGGCCGCCGACTTGTTCCACACGCCGCGATGCATCTCGGTGGACGCCTGAAACGTCCTGCGCAGCAGCAGGATGATCTCGCCCATCGCCAACTCGGCCACGGAGCGCGAGTTCGAGTGCGGATCGTTAAAGACCGCGACGCCATGCTCGCTGGCCGCAGTGCGATCGATCTTCTCGACGCCGATGCAAAAGGCGCCAACGGCAGCCAGGTTCTGTGCCGCGGCGGTCACGGAGCGAGAAACGCGCGTCTTCGACCGCACGCCGAGAATCGAGACGCCGGGGATCTTCTCGATCAGGTCGCGTTCGTCCAGCGCGGATTTGTGGGACTCGACCTCGTATCCGGCGGCGCGGAAAGAGTCGGCCGCCGCGCCGCTGATGTTTTCCAGCAACAGAACTTTCAAGGATCCTCCGGGATTTGGGGCAACCGAGAATTATCGCAGAGAGGAAGGTTTCAACGTTTCAAGGTTTCAGTGAGAAGACGTCTCGGCTTCAATGAGAAGCCGTCTCGCAAATCGCTTCGTGACCTTCCACGAACCCTGCCCTTCCACAAATAACATCTGTGGTCAGCCCTAGAGTGGCCGGCCCTTAAAGAAATACACCAGCTCGATGATCAGGATCAGGACGACCAACAGTTCGAGCACGAAGGCGCGGGACTGGTTGAATTGCTCGACCATGAAGCGGTAGAGATCTTCGGCGGTCTGGAGCTTCTCTTTGACGAGGTCCTTGTAATCGGGGACGCCGACTTTCTGGGCGCAGAGTTTGTAGAGGCGCGCAGAAAACATGTCGCTCAGGAACTTGATGGCGTTGTCGGCACGTTCGGTGAGTTCGTTGACGTCGAGCAGGACGGTGTGCAGCTTGGATGCGGCGCGGGCGGTGCGCCAGCGCGACCACCATCCGGTGCCTCCGACTTCGAGGAAGTCGTAGACGTTGGCGAGTTCCTTGGTGAGCAACTCGTCGTAGTGGCGGAATTCGAGCAGCTGCGAGTTGGCGTATTGCAGGAGCTGGATGGCGGTCTCGGCTCCGGCCTGCGTGTCGTAGATGAAGGCGGCGTTCCATCCGATAACGGCGAGGTCGCTGGGATAGTAGGAGATACGGGACTGAAGGATCTCCTGGCGCTCTCCGTCGGAGAGGATGTTGGTTTCGCCGCGGACGATCTGGGCGATGGCGTTGGGCTGCGTGGCGAGGAGTTCGTCCGCGGTGGGAGATCCGTCGATCTCGCGGACGTGGAAGATGAAATAGTCCTCCTGCAGCCACTCGCCGGCGTAAGGCTTGACGAGAGCTGGGGCGGCGCGCTCGAGACGCTGGCGAACTATGCGCGAGGCGAGCTTCTCGAAGTTGGTGTCGGAGGTCCAGCGGCAGGAAAGTTCGATGAGAGTGCCCCATCCGCCGGAGAAGGGCAGCTCAAATTCGAGGCTGACGACGCCGTAATCGTAGTACTTCATCTCTCCGGCAAGGCGTTCGCCGGAATCGAGGACGAGAGGCTCAAGAGTCTCCTCGACGGGAGGACGCTGGTAGCGGACATAGGAGGGAGCCTTTTTGAGGCTGGCCTCGGCTTTGCGGGCGGGGAAAAGCGTGCGGAGCGTGTCGAGATGGATCTCTTCGCAGACGTCGTACTGGATGAGGACGATGACGGATCCGCGGAGTGGGCCGGGCTTTTGCGTTTGGATGGATTGGCGAACGGCCGTGGTGAGGTCGTGGGCGATGTCGGGAGTGACGATGGTGGTTAGGGTGCGGTCCATGGGCGGTCGTTCGTCGTTGATCGTTAGCCGTTCGGTCTCAGGTAGCGGCTTGGCCTTTCGGCTGCTTGCGGCGGACTTGGGAGACTTCCCGGGCTCTGGGTATATTGTCCCAGAAAGGCGAGGGTTCGGGTAGGGTGCGGCGTAAGTTACTGAATCTAAATTGGATAATGTAATTCTTCCGCCGCTTCGCCGCTTCGCGGCTGGACAACCGAGGGCGGCCGGCCCCGCATTTTCAACGGTTGCGGGTGAGGGCGTAGAGGAGGGCGGCGGCTCCGGCTGCGGCGGCTAACTTCGATCCCGCTTGCTTCATGGAGGCGCGGATTTCTGTCTCGCGTTCGCGGACGAGGCGCGACTCGGGGTAGGGATCATCTTTATCCAGGGCGCTAGGCTGGAGGGCCATCTGGACGACCTCGGCCAGGTGGAGGGCGTGGCGGCCGGTGGATTGGGCGATCTGCTCGCGGCAACTGAATCCGTCGGCGATGATGAGCCAGTCGTCGGGAGCCTGGCGGACGGCGGGGAGGAGTTCGAACTCGCCGATGGCAGCGGAGACTTCGTAGTGCTCGGCGTGGAAACCGAAGGATCCAGCCATGCCGCAGCATCCGGGAGACGGGGATTGGAAGTCGATGCCGAGGCGGCGGAGAAGGGATTCCTCGGCGGTCATCTTCATGATGGATTTGTGGTGGCAGTGTCCGTGGAGCAGGGCGCGGCGGGAGAGTTGAGGGAGAGCGGCTTCGGGGGCAATGTTGCGTTCGAGGAATTCACTGAGCAGGAACGTTTGGCGGCTCAGGGCCTGGGCGCGCTCGTCGTGCGGGAAGAGGTTGATGAGTTCGTCGCGGAAAACGGCGATGCAGGAGGGCTCGAGTCCGACGACGGGGATGCCGGCTTCGATCTCGGGCTCGAGGGTGTCGAGAATTTCGAGGAGCAGGCGCTCGGCGCGATCGAGCATGCCGAAGTCGTAGAGGGGGCGTCCGCAGCAGAGATTGGCGCGAGGGACGAGGACGCGGTATCCGGCGGTCTCGAGGACTTCGACGGCGGCGCGGGCGGTGGAGGGGAGGAAGTAGTTATTGAAGGTGTCGGCCCAGAGTAGGACGGTTGGCATTGAGTCATTGGGCGATTGAGTGATTGAGCGATTACGAACACTCGAACGACTGTCGCTCCCCCAGTCGTTGCCTCCTGTGCAGAAGAACCAGTCTTTGAAGGTTTGCGGGGCGAAGGGGGGGATGCGGCGCTGGGGCGGAATCTTTCCGAGGAATTTTGTTATGTCGCGGAGGACGGGCAGTTGCGTTGTTAAGTTCACTAGCCCCGGGGCGTTTGAGGCGAGGCGGGCCCAGAAGTCGATGTTGCCGAAGGCGTAGGCGTTGAGCGGGCGCAGGCGATCTTCGTAGTAGTGCGAGAGGAATTCGGCTTTGTAGGTGGCGACGTCGACGCTGACGGGGCAGTCGCTCTTGCATCCTTTGCAGGCAAGGCAGAGATCGAGCGAGTGCTTGACCTCTTCGCTCTTCCATCCGTCACGGATGACGGCGTCGGGGCGGTTCTGAGTCATCTCCCAGAGAAGGTGGGCGCGGCCGCGGGTGGAGTGTTCTTCTTCGTGGGTGGCTCGCCAACTGGGGCACATCACGCCGCCTTCTTCGCGGCGGCACTTGCCGACTCCGACGCAACGCAGCGCGGCATGCGAGAGACTGCCGTGATCCTGCGGGAACTGGAAGTGTGTGGTGGGCTGCCACGGAGCGTAGCCGGCACCGAGGCGGAGATTCGCGTCGAGCCTGTTGGGCTCGATCAATTTGCCGGGATTCATCTTCCAGTCGGGATCCCATGCGGTCTTGAATTTGCGGAAGGCCTCCATTAACTCGAGGCCGAACATGCGGGGAAGAAGTTCGGCGCGGGCTTGTCCGTCACCGTGCTCGCCGGAGACGGATCCGCCGTAGCTAACGACGAGGTCGGCGGCTTCTTCGGCGAAGCGGCGGTACTTGGCGATGCCGTCTTGTGATTCGAGATCGAAGTTGAGGCGGGTGTGGACGCAGGCGTGGCCGAAGTGTCCGTAGAGCGAACCTTTGTAGCCGAAGTCGGCCATCATCTTGCGTAGATCGCGAAGATATTGGCCGAGCTTTTCAGGAGCGACGGCGGCGTCTTCCCAACCTTCCCAATTGAGCGGCTCGCCGGGTACGTGGGAGGTTGCTCCGAGACTGGACTCGCGAACTTCCCAGACACGCTTGGCTGCGGCGCCTGAGTAGAGCTTTACGTTGGGAGGATTCGAATTGCGGCGCAGGGAGTCGATGAGGCGCTGGGCCTGCATCTCGGCGCCGGGGATGGTGTCGGCTCCGAATTCGATCATGAGCCACCCGCCGCCTTCGGGGAGCAGGGAGAGTCCTTCAGTGTTGATGCCTTTTGTGCGCTCGTAATAGACGAGGAGATCGTCGAAGCCTTCGAGGCCGATCGGCTTGGACTCGAGAATTTCGGGAATGTGATCGGCGCACTGGTAAATGTCGGGATAGGCGACGACGACGAGGACGCGCGATGGAGGACTTTCGATGAGGCGGCAGGTGGCTTCCAGCGTGGTGGCGCAGGTGCCTTCGGAGCCGACGAGGGCGCGGGCAATGTGGAATCCGCTTTCAGGGAGGAGGTAGTTGAGGTTGTATCCGGAGACGCGGCGGGGGATGTTGGGGAATTTCTGGCGGATGAGGGCGGCGTAGTCGTTGGCGATTTGTTTCAGGGTGGATTCGAGTTCAGCGGCACGGCTGCGGCCCGATAGTTCCGGGCCGCCGGACAGCCGAGGTCGGCTGTCCCCACATAAGTCGATGAGATTCTCGCCTAACTTCAGCCTCGTGCCGTCGTAGGTTACGACTTCGAGGGCTTCGATGTTGTCGTCGGTTTTGCCGCCCATGATGGAGTGGACGCCGCAGGAATTGTTGCCGACCATGCCGCCGATGGTGCAGCGGTCATGGCTAGCGGGATCGGGCGCAAAGGTCAGGTGATATTTTTCAGCGGCGTTGCGAAGGTGGTCGAGAACGACTCCCGGCTGCACGCGGGCGATGCGGCGTTCGGGATCGATCTCGAGGATGTTTCCCATGTACTTGGTGAAATCGAGAACGACAGCGACGTTGCAGCATTGTCCGGCGAGCGAAGTGCCTCCGCCGCGGCAGAGGAGCGGGGCGCCGAATTCGCGACAGACTGCGATGGCTGCGAGAACGTCGTCGGCATCGCGAGGGAGAACGACGCCGATCGGAACCTGACGATAGTTAGAGCCGTCGGTCGCGTACATGGCACGAGCGCCGTTATCGAACCGAACGTCTCCCCGGACTTGGGCGCGCAGAGATTCGGCGAGGCCGAGGGGATCGGTCATGGATTTCTGGTTTGTGGGTTCCTGGGACATGGGCCGAAGTTGATTGTTACACGTGGGAGCGCGGGTTCACGATTGCAGTGCAGAATTTGAGCAATCTGGGTTCATTTCGTTGATGAACCAAATGCGGTCGCGTTCACCTCAAGTCTCGGAACGGCTCTTTCGCCCCTCCGTGGCTGACTCATTTTCCATTTTCCACCCACGGCTTGCGCCATGGGCTGCATTCTTCCGCCGCTTCGCGGCTGATAGCGGATTTCTTCTACTTGTTGCCTTTGCTCACGTTGGTGATCTGGAATCTGGAGCCGTTGTCCTCCGGTTGGACGTTGATGGTGACCATATTCTTTGAATCATTGGAGACGATGGTGCAGCGGTTTTGGTCGGAGGACGTCACCATTGCGCCGGGAAATTTCGATTTGTAGAAGTCGCAGACTTTGTCGACGCTGTCGGCGCTGGTAAAGATGGCTGTCACGGTATGGAACGAGCCAAAGCTGACGGAGGAGGTGCCTCCGCGCTTGATTTGGGCGCCGGGATAGAGATCAATGCCGAGATTCTTGGCGGCTTCTGCGGGATCCTGAGTGGTCTCGACATTGCCGAAGGGCGTTTCGACTTTTACGTTGTCTCCGTTCTGCTGCACGCGGGCATGCTTGACGATGCGGTGAAGGACAACTCCACAGGTGACCATCCCGAGGATAGCGATGAGGACAATTACGCCGACAATGATCAGAATAATTTTGAGGGCGCTGCTGCTGCCAGTGCTGGGAGCGGTGGCGGGAGTTGGTCCGGGGGCGGGAGCGGACATGACGGGCGCGGGCGCGCCGGGAACGGCGGCTCCGCATTTATTACAGAACTTTGTTCCTTCGTTGAGAGTGGCGCCGCAAGAGTTGCAGAATGCCATAAGACACCTCAGGGTGAGTTGGAACTTCGACGGGCGAGTATAACGCATTTGAGGGGTAAAGCCCCTGGGGGATCGGAGCCCTTAGGCGGACCTGAGAGGCCGCTCTTCCACGCTGTGGACAACCGTCCTGCATGGGGAGTGGGTGGAATGCATGGTGCTGCGAACAGTCAGGTTGTGGCTTATAGAGACGTAGCAAAGCTACGTCTCAGGAACGTATTAGGGCAGTGATGTGCGGGAGGAGTAATGAGGCGTGGCCTCCGCCGCCGCGGGTGGCATAGTCGGCCATCGAGAGCGACAGGAGGATGAACAAAAAGAACAGAGTCGAAATCACGATGACTTTGAGGAGTTTCTCGCTGGCGTGGCGCAGGTGCATGAAGAAGAGCGCGACCAGGAGCGCCTTGATGCAGGCGATGGTGAGCGCGACGGCGGAGTTGAATACGCCGAGGTCGATCTTCGCCACTTCATAGGTGAGGAGCGTGCCGATCAGCAATGTGACCCACACGGCGAAATATGTTTTTAACGGCGACGACGTTGCGTGCACAGACATAGCATGAGCCCTCACGGATGCCGGTCAATCAAATAGAGCAACGGGAACAGATAAATCCAAATGATGTCGACGAAGTGCCAGTACAGTCCACCGATTTCTAAAGGCGTGTGATATTCGGGAGTAAAGCGGCCCTTCCACGCCATGACGAACAGCCAGGTGAAGATGCCCAGTCCGACGATCATATGGAGGGCGTGCAAGCCGGTCATGATGAAGTAAAGAGCAAAGAAAATTTCAGCATGCTGCGGATTGGCGTATTGGCCGGGATGTCCGGGAATCTGCTCGTGTTCGAAACTGAACGTGGGACCGGGCACGTGGTGCTCGACGAACTTGTCGTGGTACTCGACGCCCTTGATGCCAAGAAAGCAGAGACCGAAGAACATGGTCAAGGCGAGCATGGCGAGCATGAGGGCGCGGCGAGATTGTTCCGCAGCCCAGATCGCGAGGACGACAGTCAAACTGCTGCAGATCAGCACGGCGGTATTGGTTCCACCTAGAGCGGCGTTGATGGATTTGCTGGCAGCGGCAAAATCGGCGTAATACCAGATGCGGTAGATCAGGTACGCGCAAAATAATCCGCCGAAGAACATGACTTCGGTGGCGAGGAAGATCCACATGCCGAGGCTGGCAGAGTCGCGTTGTTGCTCCGGATTGGCGAAGTGGTGCAGCAGTTCGGGACGGTGCACGTCCTCGTGAACTGAAGTTTGAACGGCGGTCGTGCTATCCGACAACGGGCACCTCCTCTTTGTGACCCGCATCGATTTCGTCGTAGTTGTAGGCTTCCCAAGTCACGACCGGCTCTTTTTCAAAATTGAAAGTGGTCGGAGGAGACTGCGTCTGCCACTCGAGGCCGGCGGCATTCCACGGATTGTCGGGCGCAGGCTTGCCGTAGCGCATGGACCACAGGAAATAGATCATCGGCAGAAGGTATCCGACGCCGAGCACGGTTGCGCCCGCGGTTGACAGAACGTTGAGCACCTGGAATTCACCGGGGTACTGATAGTAGCGGCGCGGCATGCCGAGATAGCCGAGGATGAATTGCGGGAAGAAGGTCAGGTTGAATCCGATAAAGACGATGAGCGCGGCGAGGCGGGCCCAGCCTTCGGGATAGAGTTTGCCGGAAATTTTCGGCCACCAGAAATGCATGCCGCCGAGGTATCCCATGAGCGCGCCGCCGACCATGATGTAGTGGAAGTGGGCGATCACGAAATAGGTGTCGTGAACGTGCATGTCGACGCCGAGGCACGCGAGGAAAAGACCGGTGAGGCCGCCGATGGTGAACAGGCCAAGGAAGCCGAAGGCGTAGAGCATCGGGGCGTCGTAGTGGATGGATCCCTTATATAAGGTCGCGGTCCAGTTGAATACCTTGACGGCCGACGGTACGGCGACAGAATAACTGAGGAGCGAGAAGACGAGCGCGGCATAGACGGAGATGCCGGCGACGAACATGTGGTGCGCCCAGACGAGGAATCCGAAGACCGCGATCGAAAGGGATGAGATCGCGACAAAGGTGTAGCCGAAGATGCGTTTGCGGGCAAAGCACGCGATGATCTCGCTGACCACGCCCATCGAGGGCAGAATCATGATATAGACGGCCGGATGCGAGTAGAACCAGAACAAGTGCTGGAAGAGCAGCGGATCTCCGCCGAGCTTGGGATCGAAGATGCCTAAGTGCAACGCGCGTTCGGCGACGACGAGGACGAGAGTGATGGCGATAACGGGAGTGCCGAGAATCTGGATGATACTGGTGGCATAGTGCGCCCAGATGAACAGAGGCAGACGGGACCAGGTCATACCGGGAGCGCGCATGCGGTGGATGGTCACGATGAAGTTCAATCCGGTAAGGATGGATGAGAATCCGGCGATGAAGATCGCGAGTCCGGCTTCGATGACCTTGGTATTGCTGAATGCGGTGCTGAAGGGCGTGTAAAACGTCCAGCCGGTATCGACGCCACCGGTGAGCATGGCATGGATCATCAGGGCGCCGCCGATGATGTAGAGGTACCAGCTCAGCAGGTTGATGCGCGGGAAGGCGAGATCTTTGGCGCCGATCATCATCGGCACGAGGAAGTTGCCGAGCACGGCAGGAATGGAGGGGATGAGGAAGAAGAACACCATCACCTGGCCATGCTGCGTGAACAGCTTGTTATAGGTGTCGGCCTGAACGAGGTCTCCGGCGGGAGTGAGCAACTCGAGGCGGATGAGCAGGGCGAAGAATCCGCCGATGAAAAAGAAGAACGTGATGGAGATCAGGTAAAGAAGCGCGATGCGTTTGTGGTCGGTGGTCAAGAGCCACGAACCGAGCCCGTACTCCTTATTAAGGTAATTCTCCCGTTCGGCGGGGGCGATGGTCGTTGTAGCCATACTTATTGCACCTGAGTTCCGCTGCCCTGAGGCGCAGCATTTGCGGTTTTCGTCGCAGACTGCGGGGCAGGGGATAACGATTTCACATAGGCAACGAGCGCGTTGAGTTGTTCTTCGCTGACGAGTCCCTGAAAAGTCGGCATGACGGGCTTGAATCCGTTGACGATTTTGGCTCCGGGATCGAGGATCGATTCACGAATGTAGTTTTCGTCGGCCGTGACGGTGCGTCCGTCCTGCAGAAGGACGGGCTTGCCGAATACACCTTGCAGGTTAGGGCCGCGGCCCTGCGTGTCGGTGCGATGGCAAGTGGAGCAGCCGAGTTCGGCGAAAAGCTTCTCGCCGGTGGCGGAGAGCGGTCCGGTGGAACCGCCGCTCATCCATGCTTCGTACTGGGCGGGCTCCATCACAATGATGGAACCGATCATTCCCGAGTGCTGCGTGCCACAGTACTGCGAGCAGAACAGGTGATAGGTGCCGGGCTGTGTGGCGCGGAACCACGCGACCGTGTAGCGGCCGGGCAGGACGTCCTGCTTCATACGGAAGGCCGGGACGAAGAAGCTGTGAATGACGTCCTGCGAAGTCATGATGAGCTTGACGTCGCGGCCGACGGGCACGTGGAGTTCGTTGATCTCGCGCTGGCCTTCAGCGTGCTCCATCTTCCACATCCATTGCTTGGCGACGACGTAAACTTCGGTGGCATCGCGCGGTGGAGTGCGGCTCTTGAAGTAGACGACAGCGCCCCAGGCGAAGATCACCATGAAGACGGCGAGCGGGATAATCGACCAAGTGATTTCGAGGGGAGTGGAACCTTCAATCTGCTCGGCCGGAACGCCGCGCTGATGGCGGTAGCGCGCCGCAAAGTAAATCACCGCGGTGAAAATCAGCAACGTCATCAGCCCGGAGATGATGACCAGGAAGATGAAGAGGGCATCGACGTTGCCCGCCATGGACGAGGCTCGATGCGGCCACAATGGAAAGTTATCGAACATATTCCGTTTAACTCAATCCTGCCGGTCCCGGTTTTGCATGATGCCAACCTTTGCGCGAGGCAGACCGGTCGAGGCGGATCATGATGAACAGCAGAGCGCCGAGAAATAAAATTGTGAGCCCGCCGCCGAGCTTCAGCATGTTGCTGACGACCGCACCATACTTTCCGGTGGCGGGATCGTAGTGATAGCAGTACAGGAGGACCTGATCGACGGCGTTGCCGATCTTTTCATTCGAGGCCTCGACCAATCCCATGCGCAGATCTTTCGGCGGAAAATCCACGCCGTAGAAGTAGCGCGAGATGCGACCGGACGGCGTCAGGACCATGATGGCGGTGGCGTGCGCGTACTGATTGCGGGCCGCGTCGTATTGATATTGAAATCCGACTGCCTTGGTGAGCGCATTGATCGAATCGGGCGAACCGGTGAGAAAGTGCCAGCCGGTGGCGGCGCCGGGACGTCCGTAGCGCTTGATGAAGTCGGCTTTCTTGGCTGCGGCGTCTTGCGTCGTTTCGCGCGGATCGAAGCTGACGGTGACGACCTGGAATTCCTTGCCGGCATCGAACTTGATCATCTTCATGGCGCCCGTCAGTCCAGCGAGTTCTTCGCCGCAGAGCATGGTGCAGTGGAAGTAGACGAGGTTGAGGATCAGCGGCTTGGTGCCGAAGTAGTCTCCGAGCATCACCGATTTGCCGCTGTCATCGGTGAAGGTGAGGTTGGGAGGGACTTGCGCGTTGAGGTGCTGCTCGATGCCGACGTTCTGAAGATATGGAGGACGCATCGCCGCCGGGGGGGACATGACGCCTTGGGTCATGCCCTGGGAGAAAGACGGGATCGCTGCTAGCACTATTGCCGCAACCAGCGTGAGGGTGCGGACGGCGGAAAATTTCCACTTCTGGCAACAGCGGCCAGGGCACCCGGCTCGGTGGAAATATTTCTCGGACACCGTCGAGCTCCGCTCGACTGGACAGCCGAGGGCGGCTGTCCCCACATAAACACTTCGATTCGAATTGTCGCTCTGAGTCACTTCTTTGTTCCCTTTTCTGATTCGGGACCGGATTTTGCGGTCTGCGTTTCTCCCGTCGGTTGTGAGCGGACGGGGAGGCCGCGCTGTGCAATCAGGTCCATGGCGCGATCGATCGGAATGCGGACAGTGCCGGCCTGCTGATCGACCCAGCCGTAGGTGCTGAGGACATCTTCCTCGTGCAGGCGCTCGGAGTTGAGCTCGGTGCGTTCGTCAATTTCGAGCTGCGGCGCGGGGAAACTATTTTTCAGATATTTTTCGTAGTTGTTGCCGAATTGCGGCGGAATATGTCGCGTATCGACAGGAGCGTTGGTGATGAGCGGACTCACGGGCGTCTGCTCGGCTTCGAAACGCTTGTTCAGGTATGCATAAATGCCGTTCACGATGAAGTAGACGGCGATACCGGCAATGAGCAGGCCGCCGAGGAAATAGAGAACGCCGGCGGCGCCGACATCGCGGCGTTCGTAGTCGCCGTGTCCGGGAATGTTCGCGTGATTGGGTTCGTTACTCATGCGTTCTCAGGTAATCCGCGATGATGCAGCGGGTCGACTTCGAGCACCTCGACTGCGGACGGATCGTAGGCCGGCAGCAGCGGCAGCGCAGCCAGGTTGCGGAAGAAATAGGCAAGCCAGAATCCGCCGATGGCAATGGGCACAACGATGTCGGAAATCGTGATGGTGAAAGTTTTGGAAAAGTTGGGCTCGATGATCCAGAACAGATCGACAACGCGCATCAGCATCAGCCAGATGGCGAGCCAAACGAGTTTGCGGATGTCTCGCTTGAACGGACGCGAGAGCAAGAGCGCGAACGGGACGCAGAAATGGAAAATAATGAGGAACAGACCGACCCAGCCCCATCCGCCGGAGAGCCGCGTCATATAGAAAGTGATTTCGCTGGGAAGATTGCCGGCCCAGATGATGAGCCACTGCGAAAAGGTGAAGTAGGCCCAGACCATGACGAAGGCGAGTATCCACTTGCCGTGATCGTGGACGAAATCGGGCTTCAGCATCTCGGACATCGGGCGGTAGTTCGAGAGAATGCGCTCGATTACGACGGCGAAGCACATCGCCGAGAGGACTTCGCCAATCAGGATGATGAGTCCGAAGATGGTCGAGATCCAGCTGGGATCGAGGGACATGATCCAGTCAATCGCGGCGAAGGAAATCGTGAAGCCGTAGAGGATGAGGCCGGGTCCGGCGACGGCTTTGAATTTCTGCGTGTTGTCGGGAGCGCCGGGCCTATCGGTCTGCTTCGACCACGTCGAGAGCAGGAAGGAGAGAACGTTCCAGATGACGAAGTAGATGATGGCGCGAATGATGAAACCCGATTCGTTCAGGTATGCGCCCTTGATGAAGCTGTGCTTTTCGAGGTGCTCGCGGATGTGCGGCTCTTTGATGGCATCGAGCGGCATGAGCCAGGGATATATCCGATGCTGGAGAACCGCGATGATCATCGGGATGAAGAGGATTGCGAGCAGCGGCAGAGTGCGCATGGCTGCGCCGAGAACTCGGCGGATGACCACGCCCCATCCGCCACCGGTGAGGTGACGGATCATGATGATCGACATGGAGCCGAGCGCCACGCCCAGCCAGCACATGTAGCCCAGGAGGTATCCGCGATAGAACTCGTCGGGACGGGTAAAGGCAAGGGCGACGGCACCAATGCCGAAGACCACGCCAACGATTAGCGATCGTTGGCCGATGGTCTTTACGACCGGCGGGGCCGACAGATCGAGTGGTTGCGGCGCCGCGCTCATTGAGATTGTTCCTTCATGTCTTCAGTCTTCTGTTCGGGAGCGAGGATGGGGGCGGTTGCACCGGACCCGGGCTCGCGGAATTTTGGAGGCTCCGAGGGAATTTTTTGTCCCGCCGGAACGTCGGCCATGGTTGCGTTCTGGCTCAATTGCAGCGCGCGAATGTAGGCGACGATATCCCAGCGATCTTTCGTGGGAATCTGCGAAGCGTAATCGGGCATGATGCCGAAGCCGTTGGTGATCACGTCGAAGAAGTATCCGACAGGGGCTTTTTCGAGGCGCGCGATATGGAACGACGGCGGCTTGCGGGCGAATCCGCGGGAAGGAACGAATCCGTTGCCGTCGCCGAGGCGCGAGTGACACGGGGCGCAGAAAATGTTGAAGCGCTCCTCGCCGCGGGCGAGAACTTCTTTGGTGACGGGGAAGGGCATGAGCTCGCCGGGATTGCTGCCGTTCTTGCCGGTATAGAAATAGGTGTCGTCGTGGAGCTGGCCGCGGGCGACCGTGCCTTCGACCAGGGGACGCTCGGAACGCTGGTCAGCGTAGAAGTCGCTGCGAGAGAGCGGATTCTCACGGGGCTGCACGTGCATATCGAGGCGGCAAGAAGAAGCCAGGACTAACAGTGCTGCTACGGCTGCAAGGCCAAACACCTTGAACCACGAACGACGGGAAGGTCCACGAAGGAGAACACTGTCGAGCTTCGCTCGACCGGACAGCCGGCGGCGGCTTTCCCCACATGGCTTTTGACCGGAGAATCTGTCCCCACATCGATTGTTGAAGAGGTGCGGCATTAGCTGGGCACCTCGTCTATGGCGCGGGGCTTCAGGGTCTGGAAGAAATTGCGCACCTCGTTCGCTTTGTATTTCTTGTCGGATGAGAACACGATCAGGAAAAAGCGATCTTTGGATGCCGCCGAAAAGCGCGGAACGTTGAAGACCGGGTGATACGGCATCGGCAGACCGTTAAGCGCGAGCATGCCCAAAACCGCCGAGATGCCCGCGAAAAGAATCGTCATTTCAAACGTGATCACGATGAAGGCCGGCCATGAGTTGTAGGGCTTGCCGCCGATGTTGAGCGGGTAGTCGATGACCGAGATCCAGTACTGCATGAAGAATCCGGTGAGGCCGCCGACGATGCCGCCGATCAGGACGACGAGAGGAACTTCGTCGTGATGGAATCCGATTTCTTCGGCGAGGCCTTCGATCGGGAAGGGGCTGTAGGCGTCGATTTTTTTGTAGCCAGCCTCGTGCGTTGCGCGGGCCGCGTCGACCAGAGCCTGGGCCGAATCAAATTCCGCCATGATGCCGTAGATGGGATCGCGCTTCATCGGCTACTCCTTCACCTCCGCTTCCGGCAAAAGCGTGCGCATTTCGAAGATGGAGATGGCGGGCATAATGCGCAGGAACAGGAACATGGCGGCAAGGAACATTCCCAAGGTACCGACGAAGGTCATCCAATCCCAACGCGTCGGGTAGTACATACCCCAGGACGAGTTGAGGAAGTCGCGGTGCAGGCTGACGGCGACGATGATGAAACGCTCGAGCCACATGCCGACGAGAATCACGCCGGAGATGAAGAACAGGGCGATCGGACTGGTGCGCAGCTTGCGAATCCAGAGCACTTGCGGGATGAAGATGTTGCATGCGAGCAGCGCATAGTACTCGGGAGCATACGGGCCATGCAGGCGGTTCCAGAGCGTGAAGGCGTCGTAGCGATCGCCGCCATACCATCCCATGAAGGCTTCGATTCCGTAGCCATAAGCGACGATGAGTCCGGTGGCAAGCATGACCTTGGCGGAGTTCTGCAGGTGACGCTCGGTGATGAAATCTTCGAGGCCGTAGATCTTGCGGATCGGAATGGCGAGCATCAAGACCATTGCGAAACCGGAATAGATGGCGCCGGCGACGAAGTACGGCGGGAAGATCGTGGTGTGCCAGCCTGGGACGATGCCCACGGCGAAGTCGAAGCTGACGACCGTGTGCACGGAGAGCACGAGAGGGGTGGCGAGGCCGGCGAGCAGGAGATACATCGTTTCGTAGCGATGCCAGTGACGGGCCGATCCGCGCCATCCGAACGACAACATGCCGTAGATGACCTTCTGCCAGTGCTTGTCGGTGCGGTCGCGGAGAGTCGCAAAATCGGGGATCAGCCCGGCGAACCAGAACAGAGCGGAGATCGTGGCGTAGGTCGAGACGGCGAAGACGTCCCACATCAGCGGACTGCGGAATTGCGGCCATACCCGCATGGTGTTTGGGTACGGGAAGAGCCAGTACGCGAGCCACGGGCGGCCGACGTGGATGGCCGGAAAAATTCCGGCGCAGGCCACGGCGAAGAGCGTCATGGCTTCGGCGAACCGGTTGATCGAGTTGCGCCACTGCTGGCGCAATAAGAGCAGAATGGCGGAGATCAGCGTGCCGGCGTGGCCGATACCGATCCACCAGACGAAGTTGATGATGGCGAAGCCCCATCCGATGGGGATGGTCACGCCCCAGATGCCGACGCCCTTGACGAAGAGATACCCCATGGCGAACAGCAGCATCATCGTGAGCATGAAGGCGATGCCGAAGCCGATGAACCAGCCGTTGGTGGCCGGACGCGTCAGCACAATGGCGCTGATTTTTTCGGTGATCGTGCCGAAGGTATGGCCGGGCTCAATGACCGGAGCCTTGTCGTCAACCTCGATCGACTTGTAACCGGCGCCCTTCGTGTTTAAATGCTCGTCCATTGTGTCCTGATGCTGCCGGGGCCAAAGCCCCAGCGGCTAAAGCCGTGCGTTGATCCGAACCTTCGACTACGATTCCAACTCCGGGTTCGGGTTGCGAACTTCCGCCAGGTACGTGGTACGCGGGCGGGTGTTCAGTTCTCCCAGCAAGCTGTAATTTAGCGAGTGATTCTTGATCTTTGAAACTCTGCTGTTCGGATCGTTGATGTTCCCGAAGACGATGGCGTCCGCTGGACACGACTGCTGGCAGGCGGTCTTCAGTTCGTCACCGATCTTGATCTCTTTGCCTTCGCGGACTGAGGCGGTCTCGGTATCGATGCGGCGCTCGTTGATGCGCTGCACGCAGTAGGTGCACTTTTCCATGACGCCGCGGCTGCGCACGCTGACGTCGGGATTGCGCATCATCTTGTATTGCGGCGTGTCCCAATCCTGGAACAGCAGGAAGTTGAAGCGGCGAACTTTGTACGGACAGTTGTTGGAGCAGTAGCGCGTGCCCACGCACCGGTTGTAGACCATGTCGTTCAGGCCTTCGGTGGAGTGGTTCGTTGCGCCGACCGGGCAAACGACTTCGCAGGGGGCGTCCTCGCACTGCATACACGGGACCGGTTGGAAATACGCCTTGGGATTCTCGCGGTCGCCCTGATAGTACGCGTCGATGCGAATCCAGTGCATATGGCGGCCGAGCAGCGTCTGCTCGTAGCCAACGACGGCGATATTGTTTTCCGACTGGCAGGCCAGCATGCAATTGTTGCAGCCGACGCACTTGTTGAGATCGATCGTCATACCCCAGGCGTACACCTCTTCCTTATAGGGATATGCCTTGTAGAGCGTGAGCGCAGACGGAACCTCTGGCTCTTCTTTGTGCGCGAAGTTGGGATTCTTCTTGTATTCCTCGAGGGTCGCCTCGCGGACCAGCGGGCGATGGCCGCCGTCGGGCGTGTCCATCGACTGCATGCCCTGCGTAGAGGCAAGGTTGTACGTGTCTCCGGTCTTGCGGATGTGGACGCC
>DATJOA010000036.1:0-13960 GCA_035507635.1 Candidatus Acidiferrales bacterium | reverse complement strand
ATCGCGAACGGCCATGCGTCCGGCGACGGCCCGTTCACGAAAAAATGCCGCCAACTGCTTGAACGGGAACTCGGCGTGCTTCGCGCTTTGCTTACTCCGTCCTGTACCCATGCCCTCGAAATGGCGGCGCTTCTACTCGATTGCGGCCCGGGCGACGAAGTCATTGTGCCTTCATTCACCTTCGTTTCCACCGCCAACGCTTTCGCTTTACGCGGATCTAAGATCGTTTTCTGCGACATCCGTCCCGATACCTTGAATCTTGACGAGCAACTGCTGGAATCACTGATCACTCCTAGAACGAAGGCCATTGTTCCCGTTCATTATGCCGGCGTCCCCTGTGCCATGGAGAGCATCATGGAGATCGCGGCCCGCAATGGCGTTGAAGTCGTGGAGGACAACGCTCATGCTCTGTTCGCCCGTTTCCGGAACAGATATACGGGAACCTTTGGCTGCCTGGCGGCGCAGAGCTTCCACGAAACCAAGAACTTCACGTGCGGCGAAGGCGGAGCGCTGATTATCAACGATCCTAGACTGGTTGAACGCGCCAACGTCATACGCGACAAGGGCACAAATCGGAGCATGTTCTTCCGTGGCATGGTCGACAAATATACATGGACTGACATCGGTTCCAGCTTTCTGCTTTCTGACCTTTTAGCGGCTTTTCTTTATGCGCAGATTGAGGCGCGTGAACTGATTCAAGAGAAGCGCAAGCGCGTCTGGGATCATTACTACGAGGAATTGAGGGATTGGGCAAAGGATGTGGGAGCCCGCCTCCCCGTCGTACCACTCGATTGTGAACAGGCCTATCACATGTTCTACATCGTTATGCCCTCGAGCGACCATCGCGATGCATTCATTTCGCACCTCAAAGCATCCGGGATTCTTTCGGTCTTCCATTATGTACCGCTCCACAGTTCCCCTGCGGGCAAGAAATTCAGTGCACGGTGGGTTCCTTGTCCAATTGCGGAGCAGGCAAGTTCCAGACTCGTTCGGCTACCTTTCTACAATGACCTTAGCTTCGAGGAACAGCGCCGCGTCCTGGCAGCCGTCACAAGCTATCGGCAGCGACAACAAATGATTGTCGGTCTTTAGAAACAGTTTCGAGTTTCCGTTCACAAGTTTCGAGTTCTTGCATCCACGTTCAAGTTCCACCACGAAATGTTCACGAAACTTGAAACTGACTTTCCGCGGGGTATCCTGCTGAAAATTACGTCGCCCGGACCGATTCGAACTTGATCCGTAGTTCTGGCGGGAGTGGGTAGACGACACCGTGGGCGCGAAGGGCCTCGCTTGAAACTCAGCAAGCAATGATGGTAGGCCCGAATGGATTCGAACCATCGACCTCTTCCGTGTCAAGGAAGCGCTCTAGACCAACTGAGCTACGGGCCTACAAAATAGCAGTTGTTCAATTCTAATGGGCGATGCGCGATTCCGGCAAACGCTGAGATGCTTGCCGACCTGCCAAACGCGATCAGACCTTTTCCGTCGCGGCCAGCGGAACCGATTTCGCCGCCCGCCGTAGCAGGTCCGGCGCTTTGATCCGTTCGCAGACGCCCGCAAATTCTGGACGAGGCCCGCACCATCGCAGGTTGTCCACCGTTTCAAAAACCGGCACATCCAGCCGAAGAGTAGCCAGTGTGCGGAATAACAGCGCCTGATCCCATTCGGAGAAAAGTGTTTCCGCCAATCCGCGCGCGCGCCGCAGCGATGCTGGCCACGAACGCCAATCCTTCGGAATGTTCTCGAGATGCCGAAACTGTGACAGCACAACCGCCGCGCCCTTCTCACCCCATCCCGCGATGCCGGGATATCCGTCGGCGCTGTCGCCGACCAGAGCGAGATAATCCGGGATCGACTCCGGCTTGACTCCAAACTTCTCCTCGACACCCGCTTCATCGCGAACGATCTCCCGTCGCCGATCCAGTTGGACCACGCGCGTGCCTTGCACAGACTGGCTGAGATCTTTGTCTGGCGTGCAGAGGAACGCTCGTTCGACGCGCGGATCCGCCGCAGCCTTCGCCGCCGCCGATGCCAACGCATCATCGGCTTCGAAATACGTCATCGGCCAAACGACGACGCCCAGCGACTGCAAGGCTTCTTCGAGGATCGGAAATTGCGAGAGCAGTTCTGGAGGCACCCCTTCGCTCGTTTTGTAGCCGGGATAGAGCTCATTGCGGAACGACTCGACAACATGATCAGTCGCCACTCCGACGTGAGTTGCGCCCTGCTCGATCATCGACAGAACTGACGCGACGACGCCCCGCACGGCCCCGATCTCTTGCCCGGACGCGTCCCGACTCGACGGCACGGCAAAAAAGTGCCGGAATAATTCGTAGGTTCCATCGACGAAGTAAGTATTCATTCGCGTTCTGAGCAACAAGCCCAAATCTGATCGCTTCGCGTTCAGCAGTCCGCATTCACCGCGATCCAAAGTATAGCCCGAGCCCGATCGCAACCAGATCCTCAGGGATCGCAATCACGAAGTCCGGAACCCGCAGAATGCGAACCAGTCCTACGCGCACGTTATAGCCTCCAAACGCGCCGACGATCGCTCCGATCGCCCCGCAGAGCGCCCCCACCCACAACGTGGCAAAGGTAGCGACTGCGATGCAGGCGCCGGTCAGGGCACCCGTTACGATTCGCGCAGAGAGTCCCACGGCGCCGGTGCGCGCTGGGGTATTCGGCAGTTGATCCAGCACCAGTTCGATCACGGCGAGAATACTGAAGACAATCACGGCCCACTTCGAAGCCATGAACGCCACCGGAGAAACCTTCAGCAGGATCCAGCGAAGGTATGCCGACCATGCGACGATCGCCGGCGCCGTAAACGATCGCAGCCCTGCGACGAAGCCGATCCCAAATGCAAACCAGATAGCGAAGCTTGAATTCATAGGAGCCTTTGACGCGAACCGGTTGAACAGAGATGTCTTAACTCGGGTTCTCAGAAATTGGCAGCACAACCCGAAAAACCGTGTCTCCGGGCTTGGAATGAACCTGGATGCTTCCTCGATGTTTCCTCACGATTCGCTGTACCGTGTCCAGTCCAAGCCCAGTTCCCTCGCCGACGCCTTTGGTAGTGAAGAACGGCTCGAAAATGTGCGGCTCGACGTCCGAAGAAATCCCCGGGCCATTGTCGCCGATCTCTACGACCGCGCTACCATCGTCCAGATACGTGCGAACGCGCAATTCGCCTTTGCCACCCATGGCATCGATTGCGTTGTCGATAAGGTTCGTCCAGACCTGGTTCAATTCGCTGCCAAAGGAACTGACGAGAACCGGCGCTTGCGTATAGTCCCGCTTCACCGCGACACCCTTTTTCAGCTTGTGATTGAGAATCGTCAGCGTGGTCTCCAGCGTTTTCACGACATCCACGTTCTGGATCGGCGCCTGATCCATAAACGTGTATTCCTTGATGGCGCGAACGAGATCGGAAATGCGCGAAGTGCTGCTCTCAATTTCATTGAGCAATCCGGAAATCTCGACTGACGTGGAAATTCTCACCAACGCAGCGCGAGCCGTATCGGGCTCGAGCGTCTCAAAGAGCGTTTCGAGCGATTCCGGCTTGAAGTTTCGCCGCGCCAGATCGCCTGCAAGCTGCCAGAGATCGTTCTGTCCATGACTGCGCAGCAACGAATCGATTCGATCCTCGAGCGCACCGGCCGTCAGCGGATCCGGAGGCGGGCCATCCGCTTGCGTGATGGATGCTTCGAGCTTTTCGATTTCTGATCGTTGCGCCGCAGTGAGATCGCGGCGTCCAAGTTCGTGACTGGCATCCCGCACCCGCTTCAACATGTCGCGAAGCTGGCTGGTCGCGCGTTTTGCGGCAGATGCGGGATTGTTCAGTTCATGCGCCAATCCTGCTGACAGCTTGCCCAACGCGGCCAGCCGGTCCCGTTGCTGCTCAAAGCGAGTGGCTTCCCGAATCCTGTCGGACATCATGCCGACCAGCCGCGTAGCCAGTTCCGGCATCTTCTGCACGAGTTCCTGAAACTTCGCTGCAGGGAAACGAAGCACGCGTCCAGCCGTCACCGCACGCCCGTTCAAACTGTACTTCTTCATTCGGGAGAACGGCAGAACGCCCGTCACTTCTCCCGGCTCGAGATCAACTGTGAACGCTTGGCCGCCGAATTCTCCACGCCATTGGAACTTTCCTTCCATCACTACAAACATCGCTTCGGCGGGATCTCCCTGCCGCGCGTACACGTCGCCCGCTTTGAGCTCCATTTCTTTTGATTGGCTGAGGAACCAGGCGATCTGGTCGTCCGGCAGGCCTTCGAAGGCGGAGGTCTTTCGCAAAAACTCAGATAGATCGGCCATTTAGACCTTGCTCAGGTACTGATGAATGAATTGCACTCCCACAGAACCCTCGCCAACTCCCGACGCCACACGCTTCACCGATCCATGTCTTACGTCCCCGACCGCAAAAATTCCCGGAACATTCGTCTCGAGCAGGAAGGGATCTCGCTCAAGGGTCCATCCCTTCGCACGTTTGCCCTCACGTATCAGGTCAGGACCCGTGAGAATGAATCCGCGGTCATCGCGCTCGATTGTGTCGCCCATCCAATCCGTGCGAGGCAATGCCCCGATGAAGATGAACATGGAACTTGCCGGAACACGCTCGACTTTGTTCGTATCCGAGCAGAGAACTGAAATCTCTTCCAGATGTGTTTCGCCATGCGCCTCCGCGACGCTGGCATGGGACCACAGTTGGATATTCGGAGTTTCCTTGATCTGATCGATCAAATACTGCGACATCGTGCTCGAAAGGCCGTCGCTGCGCACCAGGATTACCACGCGCTCGGCATACTTCGAAAAATTCATGGCCGCCTGTCCAGCCGAATTCGCGCCGCCGACCACATACACGATCTCGCCCTTACACGATAGCGCTTCGGTCGTACCGCCTCCGTAATACACGCCCGCGCCTTGCAGTCGATCGATGCCCGGTGCATCCAGACGCCGCCACTGCACTCCCGTGGCAATCATCAGCGCATGACAGGAAATCTCGTTCCCGTCCGCCAGCTTGATAATGCGATACGATCCTTCCGTCCTCAGGCTGACGACCGACTGCGGAGCAAGAATTTCCACGCCAAAACGCCGCGCTTGTACGACCGCCCGCCGTGCCAGATCTCCTCCGCTAAGCCCTGTTGGAAATCCCAGATAATTTTCGATACGTGAACTCATTCCAGCCTGACCGCCCGGAGCCTCGCGCTCGACAATGACAGTCTTCAGTCCCTCAGAAGCGCCGTAAACGGCAGCGGCAAGCCCCGCCGGCCCTCCGCCCACGATCGCGAGGTCAAAAAAACTGGTATCCGCGCGAGTGCGCAGGCCGACCTTCTGCGCCACTTCCGTCGGCGCGCTATTCAGCAACTTCGCTCCGTCCGGAAAAAGCACAACCGGCAGTTCGTTCGCATCCGGACCGAGAGCTTCGACCAGCCTCTTCGTCTCCGGATCGTTGGCCGAGGTCTCGACGTCGATCCATTGATATGGCACATGACTGCGGGCCAGAAAATCGCGCAGCTCGTAACATCGCGGAGACCATCTCGTCCCCAGCACCCGAATTCCCTGAAACTGCGGCCGGTACGACGCTTGCCAGTCATCGAGCAAATCGTCGAGCTGCGGATACAGGTGCTCCGTGGGTGGATCCCACGGCTTCATGAAGAAGTAATCGATATTCGCTTCATTAATCGCGCTGATCGCGGCGTTCGTATCCGCGTATGCTGTCAGCAAAGCCCGCTTCGCGCCGGGATAAAGTTGCCGCGCCGCCTGCAGAAATCCTACCCCGTCCATATGCGGCATCCGCTGATCGGCCAGGAGCAGCGCTACGCCATCGCTGCGCAACTTGAGTTCTTTCAGGATGTCGAGCGCATTGTTGGGAGAGTCACTGCTGATCACCCGATATTCCGCCCCATACTGCGAGCGCAGGTCGCGCTCGATCGCGCGTAGCACGTCGGCGTCATCATCAACGGTCAGCAGAATAGGTTTCGCCATGATCGCGCTCCGACAAGGTAAGACAGCGCCCAAAATACCAACCCACAGCCCGGGAATGAGGGCACCGGGCACAAATCTGGCGGGAAGCCGACGCGATTACCCCAGGGAATCTAGTGCTTAGATACTCGGACAGGTCATGTGGTCGCGTCAAATCTCACATCCATCCGAAAAAATTGAAGCCTAAAGCTCACCGGCCTCGATCTGGTCCACGTAGCACCACACCCACGATTCTCCCGGCTCAATCGACCGGATCAGCGGATGGTGCTCTTTGTGGAAATGCTTGGTCGCATGTTTGTTCTTGGACGAATCGCAACATCCAACGTGTCCGCACGTCAGGCAGAGTCGCAGATGGACCCATCTGTCCCCCATCTTCACGCACTCCTCGCACACGTGCGTCTTGGTATTACGGATCTTGATCTGATCCAGGTGTGTACATTCGCTCGGCATCCGTCCCTCCAAAGGATATCAATCACGGTTGCAAGTGACTTCCGTCACGTAACGAAGGGCCATAATCACAGAAAAACACGCCTTCTTTCACTCAAAATGATTCGCGGAGGTTCTTTCAGTCGTGCTTCGTCTTGATTATCTTTCTTGCGTGTTAACGATTGCGTCCACCATTTTAGTGGGACGGCGGTGTTGGGAAGGTTGGGCATTAGCTGGAGTGAATAGCATCATCATCTGCGTGATCGGAATGCGAACCGCGCAGTTTGGCTTCATTCCGGCCAACGTCTTCTGCATGGTAATCAGCGCCATCAATCTGCGCGCGTGGCGCAGGTCCGGATTGTACTGACGCATTCCCACATTCCGCACTTCACTCGGCGATGAGCAGGTTCTCGGCAAACGGCCACTGCTCATCGATCCATTGCACTTCGCAGCGGAATCCCGCCTTACGCGCAATCTCGAAAACTTCTTCAGCCGAATACTTGTGGCTGCTCTCGGTCCAGATCGTTTCCCCTTCCTCAAACTCAACAACTACTTCTGAGGACGGAATACTGACCATCTGCCGCCGCCTTGATTGCAGATGCATTTCGACGCTGCGCGCCTCTTCGTTGATTCTGGCAACGTGCTGAAACTGCGAGACATCGAAATCCGCTCCGAGTTCCCGGTTCACACGTCCCAACAGATTCAGATTGAAAGCAGCGGTGACTCCGAGTTCGTCGTCGTAGGCCTGAATCAGTTGCGACGCAGGCTTCTCGAGATCCGTCCCCAGCAGAAGAGAATCTCCCGGAAGCAGAACCGCACGAACCGACGACAAGAATTTCACCCCCGCCGCCCGGTCGAAATTTCCGATCGTACTGCCCAGAAAAAGTACGCACAAATGCTGCCCGGGCTTCCGGTAGGCGGCCACTTCGAGCAGGCCGTCCAGATATTCGCGCTCGAAGCCGACAATGCTGATGGAATCGATGTCGCTGAGTTCTCGCTCGCACATCACCAGCGCCGAGTGCGAGATTTCGACCGGATAATAGGAAGTCCGCTGACGCCGGCAAAATGCCTCAAGCAGATAACGCGTCTTCCTTCCGCTACCGCTGCCAAGTTCCGCCACTGCAACCGGCCCGGCCACACGCTCCACAATTTCCGATGCATTCCTTCGCAACAAACGTTCGTCCGCGCGAGTCAGCCCATACTGCGGCAAGTGACTGATCACCTCGAACAGCGCCGAACCCACATCGTCGTAGAGATATTTCGAGGGCAGTTCCTTCTGGTATGGGTGTGTCAGGCCTTGACGCACATCGGAGGCAAACTCGTACGGCACGCTGGTCGGGATCGCATGAACAAGCATCATCAGACTCCTTTTTTCAGTCATTGACGCACCGGAAGCCCGCATAGACGTACTGGTAATGCGCCTGAAACCAGTTGCGGAATGTCGAGCGCAGCATGCACGCTGCCGTGCGCGCCGAGCCCCCTTTCATGACGAAGTGCTTGCCATCGAAAAAGTCAGCCGAGTATCCCCGGTAGAACGGGAATGGCTCGAACCCAGGAAATGGCGCGAACACGCTGGAAGTCCACTCCCAGCCGTTTCCGAGCATCCCTTCAACGCCGAATTCGCTCCGGCCTTGTGGATGAACATTCACCGGCGCGGGATCCCAGCTGGAGAAATCGAAATTGCCGAATTTCGGTTGAGGAGTCTCACCGCCCCACGGATAATTCTTCTCTGCGGCACTCACGCTCCCGTATCCGGCGCGCTGCCACTGCTGCTCCGAGGGGAGAGCCTTACCTCTCCATCGTGCGTATGCCGCGGCTTCCGCGTGACTGACGTACACTGGCCAGTCCATCGGCAGCGGAATCTCGTCGAACATCGTTGTGTAAAGCCACGCGTCCCCAGAATTTTTCCAGAACACGGGATGATTTATATTCTGGCTGGATTTCCAATTCCAGTCGTCCTCACTCCAGAATTCGCGCGCATTGTATCCACCGGCTTGCATGAATTTCAGAAATTCACCGTTTCTGACCATGTATCGATCGATCTCAAATGCAGGTACGTCGATTCGGTGTGCTTCGAATTCGTTGTCCCAACCGAAAGCCCCGACGTTGCGCCGAAGCCCGAGAGTCACCGGCCCCGCTGGAATGGGAATCATTTGAGGGATGACGTCGTCAGAAGAAAGAAGGCGGGGACTACGCTGTGGAATCTTACGATCGATCGGCAGTTGATGCAGCATGTACGCCAGCGTCTCGACATGCATCAGCCGGTGCTCAATCGCCACGTTCAGCAGCGTCTCGAGCGGGAAACCGTCGCGGGTAAATTCAGCCGAGTCCAAAATTGCAGACAGTTTATCGTCGAGCGCAGCGCGAATCCGGCGCACGTAGCCGCGCACCGCGTCGAGGGAAGGCCAGTCGCGCGGCTGATCTTTCGGCAACCCTCCGCCCACCGGATCAATCCCGAATGCAAACAGCCGGTCGAATTCCGGATGAAAGCTCTTCAGTCCAAAAACATTTTCATGGAGCAGGTTCCAGTCGAAGGCTTCGAGATGCCCCACATAAAAGATGATCCGATGGCGCTCCGGAATCGGCCGGTCAAAAATTGCGTCTTCCCGGATGATCTCAAACAAAGCGTCGCTTCTGCGGCGGGCCTCCGAAACCCTCTCCAGCAATGGACGTCCGACCGCGAGATCTCGTTGGGCTGTGAGCATTCAGGCCTCCAGTCGAAGTAACAGTCGAGTGGCGGAACGTAGCTTCTTTAACTTTGAAGACAAAACGGTGGAGCGAACCGGCTTGGATGTCCCCACGGAAGACGTCCATTGCCGCGCTGGACGGGCTCTTTGCCCTCCTCGCGGCGGGGTGTCACAGCGTATCACCGGGCCGTCATCATCCGCAACGAAACATTGCCGCCGGTCGCGTTGCATGTGCCGTTCGGCAAGTAAAATCAAGCAGATGCGTGTCCCACTGTTTCACGTCAATGCATTCACTGCCGGACCATTTACCGGCAACCCGGCAGCCGTCTGTCTTTTAGACTTGTGGTTAGATGACCAAGCCCTGCGCAAAGTCGCTGCAGAAAATAATCTTTCTGCAACGGCATTCCTTGTCTCATTCGGCAAAGGCTACGAGCTGCGTTGGTTCACGCCGAGATGCGAAATCCGGCTATGCGGCCATGCGACTTTGGCGGCAGGTTTCGTGGTGCTCAACATGCTTGCACCCACGCTGGATGCGGTGGAGTTTTCGACTCGCTTTAGCGGACCTCTGACCGTTCGCAAGGCAGACGAGAATCTTTCGATGAATTTTCCGGCCCTGATTCCGCTGCCGTGCGTGAACTTTCCGGGCGGCCTGAGAGCCGCGTTGAATCTGCGGAAAGAACCTTCCGAAATCCTGGGAGTGAACGACACCTACATCGTAGTTCTCGAGAACGCGAATGAGACTCGCAACCTCATGCCCGATTTCGCCAGTCTCGAGCAATTCCATCCGCACGCCGTGGCAGTGACCGCGCCCGGCGGCAACGACTCGGATTTCGTTTTGCGCTATTTCGCGCCTAGCTACGGCGTTCCGGAAGATCCGGTCACCGGCTCCGCCCATTGTGCGCTGACCCCGTACTGGTCCGGCCGCCTCAAGAAATCCACACTCCACGCGAAGCAATTATCTGCACGCGGAGGCGAACTCTGGTGTGAACTTTCCGGAGAACGCGTGCTCCTGAAAGGGAGAGCCGTGATCACTCTGAAGGGAAGTTTATTTCATTAGACACCTTGTTTAATGAATTAGCCCTTTCTCTTTGAGGAATTCACGCACTACATCTTTCGTATCCCGATGCTGCCCATCGACCGCATAATTCATGCGCTGCATCTCCTGGTCTGAAATCGTATCCCGAAGGGTTGCCAGTGCTTCACCAACTTCCGGATGTTCGCGAAGAGTCTGCCCCCGAATAATCGGCACTGCCTCATACGGGGGAAAATAATGGCGGTCGTCGGCCAGCGCAAACAGATCGAAAGCGGGAATCAACCCGTCCGTGGCATTTCCTCCTGCGAAATCAATCTGACGATCTTTCAAGGCCCGCGCCAGCAATCCCAGATCCATGATGCGTGGCTGCTCCTTAAAATGCAGTCCATAGGTCGCGACCATGCCGCGATATCCATCCGGGCGCTCCATGAACTCATAGCCAAAGCCGGCGCGCCACTGCGGAGTGTATTGTGCTGCTTCCGATAGCGTCGTGATTTTCAGCCGCCGCGCATCTTCTCCGCGAATCTCCATCGCAAACGTGTCGTTGAATCCGAACTCCGGCCCCAGCGTCAGCCCGAATCGGTGTTCATACTGGCTCTTCACGCGGTCGTATACCTGCTGTTTGTTTCCGCTGGCGTTCTCTTTAAGGATGGCGGTCAACGCCGTCCCCGTGTATTCGGGATAGATCTCGATCCGCCCGGCCAGCATGGCCTGTTGGCAAATGTAGGTTCCCGCCAGATAAAACCGGCGCTCGACTTTCAAGCGGGTGTGGGTTTCGATCTGTTGGGCGATGAGCTCTCCCAGGATGAACGACTCAGTGAAGTTCTTCGACCCGACCACGATGCGATCGGAGTGCGAAGGTTCGCAAGACGAGAGCAGCAGACTGGCAACGATAAGAGACAACGAAATTACGCGGAGATCGCTCATCGCGCCTGCAGTCGCCTCTCCAGCCATCCCACGCCGAAATCCGCGAGCAGCGCCAGAATCGCGGCCGGAATGGCTCCGGCCAGAATGACGCGGTTGTCGACCATCGCCAGCCCGCGAAAGATGAATTCTCCCAATCCGCCAGCCCCGATTGCCGCGGCGATCGTTGCCAGCCCAACGGAAATTACAATCGCGACGCGTACTCCCGAGAGAATTACGCTCACTGCCAACGGCAGCTCAACCTGGAAGAGAAGTTGCGATTCCGTCAGCCCCATTCCTCGCCCGGCTTCCACAACGGCGGAATCGACTCCGCGAATTCCGGTGTACGTGTTCCTGATAATCGGAAGCAACGCGTATAACGTCAGCGCGAGAATCGCCAGCCGGTCCGCGCGGTCGCCAAGCCATGGCACCGGCAGCAAGAATCCGAACAGCGCCAGGCTCGGGATCGTCTGGATCACGTTTGCGCTCGTGAGCACCGGTTTATTGAAGCGCGGCCGATGCGCGATCAAAATGCCCAGCGGTATGCCGATGAGCATGGCGAACGCAGTCGAGAGCCCGACGAGCCACAAGTGTTCCAGGCTGAGCTCCACAACCTGTCCGCGGTTTTCCAGCATGAAGCGGAGTACGTTCATGATGTGCCTCGAATTGCCGCCGATTCCAATCCTGCTCCGAATGCTCTGACGTACGCTGCGGCCCAGTGATCGCTCGACTTCACAAATTCCTCTGGCCGCAAGACTGTCACCAGCTTCCCGGCTTCCATCAGCGCGATTCGCGATCCCAATCGCAGTGCCTCGCGCAGGTCGTGCGTCACGAACACGACCGTCTTATGAAGCCTTTGTTGCAGAGAGAGAAATTCGCGCTGCAGTTCGTCGCGGGTCAATGGATCGAGCGCCGCAAAAGGCTCGTCCATCAGAAGAATCTCCGGATCCGCCGCCAAGGCCCGGGCAACGCCCACTCTTTGCCGCTGCCCTCCCGACAACTGATGCGGATAGCGTGACGCCATCTCTGGCCCGAGCCCGACCACCTGCAGCAATTCCTGCACTCGCGCGCGAATTCGATCCTGCGGCCAGCCTTCAATCTTGGGAACCAGAGCAATGTTTCGCTCGACCGTGAAATGCGGAAACAGGCCGACATCCTGAATCACGTAGCCAATGCTGCGCCGTAATCGAATCAGGTCTGATTGCTGGTTCGGCGTGCCGTTCACGCACACCTCTCCCGACGAGGGTGAAGCCAGGCGGTTGATCAGCTTCAGCGAGGTTGTCTTGCCCGAGCCGCTGCGGCCCAGCAACACAAGCGTCTCGCCGCGGTCGACCTGCAGGTTCAGATCGGAAAGAACCTGTACTCCATCGACCCGATAGGCAACATGGCGAAACTCGATCACCGGGATATTTGCGTCCCCAGGCATGTCCGCTCAGCATACCGGAGTTGTCCGCAAGGCCCAAACAGGATGCGCGCTAAATCTGATTTGCAATGCGCGCCTCTCCCGGTGACAATCTTTGCTATGGCAAAAGATGCTCGGGGCGCAGCCAAAAACTCTCCTGCCGTTCAAAAAGAGCCCTTCTCGCCGGGCGCTCTGGTGATCGCCACGCTGTCGAATCCACGGGAAAAATTTTGGGGGATGATCCTCGCCCTCGCGCCCGCCGGACTCAGCCTCAGCGGCGCCGAACTCGCTTCATTCGAAGATCTCACCGTAATGGTCCGCGACGGCGAACCGTTCACTCCGGCCGTCGTATTCTTCCCCATGCACCGCATCGAGCGCCTCGAACTCGATCTCCCCGACGGCGGACTGCCATCGCTCTCGCAGCGCTTTCTTTCGAAGACCGGCATCGATCCCGCGATCTCTCTTTCGCCGCAGGCTGAAAAGACCGCCATCAACTCCATCGGCCTTTCGCGAAACCATGCATCGAAGGAGCGTGCGTGAAGCTCTCGAAAGTCCTCACAGCTCCCAACCAGCTCACGCTGCTGCGGATGATATTCGTCCCGTTCATCGTGATTCATCTTGTAGACGGGCGTTACTTGTGGGCATTGGTCGTTTTCATCGTTGCCGGATTCAGCGATGGCCTCGACGGCCTTCTTGCGCGCACGCTTCATCAGCAAACGCTGCTGGGGCAGTATCTAGATCCGATTGCCGACAAGCTCCTGCTCAGCACCATGTTTCTTGTGCTCTCGATCCTGCACAAGATTCCGTGGAAATTCACCGTTCTGGTTTTCAGCCGCGATATTTCCATCCTCGCGGCCAGCGCCGTATTGTTTGCGATCGCCGGACTGCGCGACTTCCGTCCCAGCATTTTCGGCAAGGCCAATACGTTCTCTCAGATCGCCGCCGTGTTTTTCGTCCTCCTGTTTCAGGTGGAAGCGGTCCGCTGGATATGGATCGCCCGCACTGTATTTCTCCGTGCGACCTTCATCTTCACCATCGTTTCTGCCCTGCATTATGTGATTCTCGTGCAACAGCGCCTCAAGGATCCCACGCACTTCCTGCCTCCTGCGCAAGGCCCGCATCATTGATGGCATTTGACCCGCATTCCGCGCATCCCTAAAATCTTAGGTTCGCTTGGCGGCACTCCGGCTCAACTATGCCCCTTCGCCTCTACAACACCATGTCCTCGCAAGTGGAGGAGTTCCGCCCTCTGCGCGACGCCGAAGTCCGCATGTACGCCTGCGGCCCGACCGTTTACGACTACGGCCATATCGGCAACTTCCGTACATTCATTGCCGTCGATCTTCTGCGGCGCTTATTTCGCCAGAGCGGATACAAAGTGCGTCACGTCATGAATATCACCGACGTGGATGACAAGATCATTCGCAACTCGGCTCGCGACGGAGTTACGGTGCAGCAATACACCGCGAAATACGAAAAGGCGTTTTTGGAAGATGCCGCGATGATCGGCATCGAGCAGCCCAC
>DATJOA010000035.1:0-17511 GCA_035507635.1 Candidatus Acidiferrales bacterium | reverse complement strand
ACGAACGAATCCTTGGGCTCTTTTGATCCGACCAAAGCGAGCGATCCGGCGGTCGTCATCATGCGGTCTGCCGTGGCGATGTTGTCTTTGATCAACACGGGAATACCGTGCAGGGGACCGCGCGGTCCTTTGCTTTTGCGTTCCTGATCGAGCGCGGCGGCAATCGACGGCGCATCGGGATTCATCTCGATGACTGAGTTGACCGCAGGCCCACTTTTGTCGATTTCGTGGATGCGCTCCGTATACTTTTCAACCAGCGATCGAGCTGTGAACTTGCCGGATTGCATGCCGTCTTGCAGTTCAGGGACAGTAATCTCGTCGAGCTCGAACGAGCTCACGTCAGCAGTCGCCGGGAGTGGTTCGTGCGAAATTGTGCGGGCAGCGGCAAGCGCTGGGGTGATGGCGGCGGCAGCACCTGCCGTCGCCGTGCCCTTAAGAAACTTGCGGCGTGAAGATAGAGAGGTGAAGTAAGCCATAATTAGCGATCCTCGGAGCGAAGCGCAGGCGCACCATTAAAACACGAACCGAAGCACGTGGTGTCTGCAGAGTGTCATGGCGCAGTGGACATCGCATCGCGGTTGTAGCGTGTTAGGCAGAGTGGTACTCTAGTCTCGCTGGGCGGGAGTAGTTCAGCGGTAGAACGCCAGCTTCCCAAGCTGGATGTCGCCGGTTCGATCCCGGTCTCCCGCTCCATTCTTCGACGGTTCGCGGCTGGGGCCCCAGAGTTTCTGATTTACGTTCGCTGGAGGTTCGTATGCGTTCGCGATTCTCTCCCGCCATTTGTTTTCTGCTCGTCTCTGCTGCCGTTCTGTTCATAGCTCGCGCCTCGGCGCAGGATATCTTCGTCACGCCAATTCCTGGAGCGCCTTTCAGCGGTGTCATCAACGTTGAACGCACGATCATTCGGGGTGATGGATCGGTCGAGAATGTGAAAACCATGCGCGAAATCGGGCGCGACAGCCAGGGCCGCATTCACAATGAAATGCGGGCGCTCATGCCAATCTCGAGCAACACGCCGCCCCCGCTGATCCGCATACATCTTTATGATCCACAAACCCGCGAATCGGCGATGCTGGATGCCCAAAGGAAACGATTCTGGGTTCGGACCGTCAACCGTCCTCCCGCCACTGTGCCGCCGGCGCTGATCGCATCTCCCACGGGCGGCACGCTGCCGCAGAATGATTATGCGAAGCAGGAAGATCTTGGGGTTCACGAGATCAATGGAGTGCTCGCCCACGGCGTCCGCCAGGTGCAGACGATTCCGGAAGGAAATGGCGGAAAAGGTATCGTCGTCACCGATGAATACTGGTATTCCGAAGAGCTGCGCATTAATTTAGTCGTGAAGCACAGCGATCCGCACTCGGGGTCGGTTACCATGACCGTTGATCAGATTTCGCGGACCGAGCCAGATCCCGCTTTCTTCGAGATCCCGAATGGATATCAGGAAGGCGACCCGCAAGACGGCCGATAGAGGGGCGCGCTCATATCCAAGAGAAAATCGGACGAGAAATAATTGAGCCCGGGCGCAACATTCCCGCCTGATCGGGGTTTCTACGATCTACCAGCGATTTTCCTGTTGCGGTCCCACGTCGCGACTGCGGCGAGCTGTAGCTGTGCGTAGCGAGCAGAAACCGAGATTATCCTTTTGGATATTCCAACCCTGGATGCGATTCACCTACCTCTGACCATCGGATCAACATAGGAAAGGATCTCTGTGCCTGCCACTACGAAAAGTTTCCTGCCCCTGACAGCAGTCTTGTGTGCTCTTGGCTTTCTGGCAGGTTGTGGCGGCGGCACAAAATCTTCAAGCGGCCCGGGTCAATTCACACACGTATACGTGGTCTTTCCCCCGGCGGCGAACGATCCGAATCTCAGCCATTTCATGAGCACAGTAATTAATCAGCCGGCGATTGAAGGCGTGACAGTCGGTACCTCCTGGACTGACGTAGAAACCGGCACACCCGGTTCCTCGACCTGCAGCCCGACCGGAACTGACACGTGCCAGGTGGATGCATTCGGCTGGACGCATACCTACAACTGGTCGAGCGTCGACAGCAGTAATGCGACCTGGTTTGCGGCGCAGTCGGGATCGAAAAAGGTCAACGTCATTCTGGATGGCATCAGCGGAGCCGCGACAAACTGTCTGTTGATCAACGACTGTGCCAACAGGTCGACTCCACATTATGTGATGACAGAAAGTTGGGCATCGCACACAGGATCGGGATCCGAGGATCTGATCAACGCCAACAAAGACGGATGCTCGAACTATCTGGGATTGATTGCCACATCGATGACGCGCGATGCCAGCGGACTGGTCACGGTGACAGAGGCAAATCATGGATATTCGAATGGCGATACGATCTGGATCGGAGGGACCACCCCTTCGAATTTCGATATCGCGCAGGAGAGCGTCACGAGCGTGCAGGTGTCGGGGTCGACGCTGACGATTGCAGCTGCGAACAGCTTTCCGGTTGGAACGATGGTGACGTTTCAGAACCTCGGCGCCGCGACCTTCCTCAACGGCCAGACCGTGACCATCACGGGCGCTAATTCGACGTCGTTTACCGCAATATTCTCGCACGCGAATTACGGGCCGAGTGCGGAAACGGCGGGCACGGCGAATCCGCAGGGAGTAACTGTGCAGAACGTCACCAGCAGCACATTCCAGTATCAGACCGCGATCCCGTCGGCAGGAAGCGCGACCACTCCGGGCACGGTCGTCAGCGAGCAGCAATCGTTCCCAGTGCCATACGAGACTCCCTACAAGGCGGCGTGGGAGGCGTTCGTGGCCGCGGCAATCGCGCATTACAACTCATCGCCGCATCTTTCGCAGATTTCCTACATGCGGGTCGGACGCTCGGTGGGCGGCGAAGCTTATCCCTTGTGCATGGCCAACATGGAGGCGTTGCCCGCTCCCAACACCTACACGCGCTCGGGATGGCTGCAGTATTACACCGACATCGATCAATTCGTCGCCGGCGAGAACCCCAAGATGCAAATACTGGATCCGCTGAATGAGTCGGGGAGCGGAGCTTCGGCCGATCCTTCGTATGGCAGCGACGAAGCTCAGATCGCCGTGACCTACAAAAATGCATCCGGCCAGACAAATGGGATCGGTAGCCAGGGACTTCAAGCGAGCGACATCACGAACTACAGCGCAGGCAACGATTGCTCGTCGGATTGGTGCGGAGCTTTCGACGGCAACTATCAGAGCGGCATCCCGCTCGAGTTACAGCAAGCCGGGTTATCGGCTCCAGTGGCGATCTCGGGTACGAATAGCGCGACCGGCGATCTGCGTCCGCTGCTGCCGTTCGCGGTGCAGCGGCACATGACCATCCTCGAGCTTTATACTCTCGATGCGCTGCTTGCCTACGATCCGAATTATTGCGTACTTCCGGCAGTGGATGGACTCTGCGGCTCCGGAAGCGTGCAGATTCCGGTCATTACCTTGCCGCCGCAGGATCAGCTGCCCTATTTCCAGGCGGTCGGCCAGCCGGGACAATCCGGTGCGAGTGGCGATGGATCCTATGCCACGGTGATCAATAGCACCGAAGGCCAGCACTAGCCGACAGGGAACCAGGCTTTCGCCCCGGGGAATCCACGGACTCATTGGCGATGGAGGATAATTTCCTCCCGGATTCAATCCGACTGGATCCGCAGCGAGCCTAGTCTGTCGTTCGCAAACGAATCCCTCTCACAGCCCCTGGCTTGTCGGCAATCTGAGGGCCTCCTAACTGCTCCGATTACTTCCGTTTAGGGCCGAAACGCCGCGACGTGATTTCGATCACAAACAGTCGTGATGCCTGCCATTTGCTGGAGTTAGGGGTTCGAAGAAGATGTGCTTGGACGCGGGAGATGTGCCCGGGTTAGACACATCGTCCGACGATCCGCCAGACGGTAACAGGGTGAGGCAGGGAGGCTCCGATGGGCACGATTGAGATTCATGAACCAGAGGTAAAGGAAGTCAAGCCAAGTGGCCGTCCAGGCGCGGCCGTTCTGCCCCGGAAGGACCTGGTGGCGGCAGCCGCGGAACCGCGGACGATGTTTTCCGACAGCCTGCTGGAATTCGCCGGAGCGGGGAGACGCCGCGCGGTGGCGACAACTACGTCATTTATTTTCAATTGTGTAGCAGTGGGAGTGATGTTGATCATACCGCTGGTTTTTACCGACACATTGCCCAAGGCTCAATTACTGACGTTCCTGGTGGCACCGCCTCCGCCTCCACCACCGCCTCCACCGGCTGCGGCAGAAGTGCAGCGAGTTGTGCACCAGATCCAGACCGACATGCTCAATACCGGGCAGCTGCGGACGCCGAGCCGGATTCCACGGAAGATTGAAATGATCAAGGAAGACGAGGCGCCGCCTCCGATGGCAGCGACGGGAGGCGTGGTTGGCGGCGTACCGGGAGGTATTCCGGGAGGGCAGTTGGGAGGCGTGATTGGCGGCATCGTCAGCTCGACCGCGAATCTGTCGGCCGTTCCCAAACTGGTTCCGAACACACCCCAGCGCATTCGTATATCGCAGGGCGTAACGAAGGGGCTTCTGATCCACAAAGAGGAGCCGCAGTATCCATCGATTGCGCGCGCGGCCCGCGTGCAGGGAGAAGTCGTATTGAGCGCGGTAATCAGCACCAGCGGACAGATCGAGAATCTGCAGCTGATCAGTGGACATCCGATGCTGGTTCCGGCTGCTCTAGCGGCGGTCAGACAGTGGCGCTACAAACCGTATCTGCTCAACGGGCAACCGGTGGAAGTGGAGACAACGATTACAGTGATCTTCTCTCTATCGTCGTGAAGGGGAAAGGGCGCGCAGGGAGCGCCAGGAGTCAGAACATGGCTGCGGAATATACCTATCGCGTTTCGGCTTGGTGGACGTCAGGCCGCACTGGACTGGCCAAATGCGAGTCCTCTCCCAATACCATCCATTTCTCCGAGGCAGCGGAGCTGGGCGGCTTACAGGGGCGCTGGACTCCGGAACAGCTGCTGCTATGCGCCCTGGCGGGCTGCTTTACCACCACGTTCAATGATGTTGCGCGGGGCGCCAAGTTCGATTACACCGATCTGGAAGTGGAGATCGAAGGCAGTGTGCGGCGCAGCCGATCGAATGGAAGCGGCTTCAACGAGATTCTGATCCGGCCGCGTTTGACGGTTCATTCGGAAGAGCAATGCGAACTGGGCCTGAACCTGTTGCGGCGAGCCAAGTCGCTTTGCCTGATTTCCCGCGCCATCACCGTTCCGCAGACGTTGGAGCCGGCCGTAGAGACGATCAAGATTCCGGTCGAGGGCTGGACGAACCAGGATACTGCTATCAAAGTTGGGGTGTAACGCAGGGCTCGTCCGCTGACGAGGGGGTGCGTATGATGTTCTCCTACCGGCTGGTACGTCTGATCGAGTCGCACGCCGATGCGCTGGCTGCCGGACTTGAAGAGAAAGTTCAGGCCAATATCCAAATCACGCATTTCCGGGAGATTTCCGCGCATGAGTTGCGCGAGCGCGTCTACGAAATCTACCGCCATCTCGGGGAGTGGCTGCTGGGCAAGAACGAACTGGATATCGAGCACCGGTATCGGGAAATCGGGGCGCGCCGGGCTCACCAGCGAGTGCCGCTAAGCGAGGTCATCCAGGCGATCGTCCTGACGAAAGAAAACCTGTGGGAGTTTCTCAAGAGCGAAGCAGTGATGGACCGGGCGGTCGAAATCATGGGAGAACTCGAACTCCTACAGATGTTGGAGATGTTTTTCGACCGGGCGATTTATTATGCCGCTGTGGGGTACGAGGAAGAAGTAGCCCGCGAGTCGCGCCACGGCGCGCTGAGGGCTTGCTAGGGGAGCGGAACGGATGTCGATGTCATGGGAGATGGAATACAAAAGGCGGCTGAAGACGGCGGACGAAGCGCTGGCGTGCGTGAAGTCGGGGATGCGCGTTTACATTCAGCCGGGATGCGCCGAGCCTGAGACGCTAGTGGAAGCGTTGATCCGGCGCGCGCCGGAAGTCTACGACGTAGAAATCGTACACATGATGACGATGGGCTGCGCGCCCTACGTCGCGCCGGAAATGGCGGGGCACTTCCGCCATAACGCGATGTTTATCGGCTCGAACGTGCGCGAGGCGATCAATGACGGGCGCGCCGATTACACGCCCATTTATCTCAGCGAAATCGAGGGCCTGTTCGAGAGCGGGCAGATGCCCATCGATGTCGCTCTAATCGAAGTCTCTCCTCCGGATTCTCACGGATATTGCAGCTTCGGCGTCGGAGTCGACACGACCCTGACGGCGGCGCGGGTAGCCGAGCATGTCGTGGCGCAGATTAACGACAACATGCCACGCACCTACGGCGACAGCTTCATTCATGTGAACGACATCGACGTGTTTGTCGAATCCTCGCGGCCGCTCTGCGCCCTGAAGAAGCCTGAGGTGAGCGATCTCCAGGTTGCCATCGCGCGCAATGTGGCGAGCCTTATCGATGACGGAGCCGTGCTGCAGACCGGCATTGGCGGCATCCCGGATGCGATTTTGCCCATGCTGATGGACCGCAAGGATCTCGGCGTGCACAGCGAAATGATTTCCGATGGCGTGATTCCTCTGATCGAACAAGGAGTTCTGACCGGAGCGCGCAAGAACTTCAAGCCGCGCAAAATCATTTTGGGATTCGCACTGGGCACAAAGCATCTGTTCGAATTTGTGGACAACAACCCAATTTTCGAGTTTCATCCCACGGCCTACACCAACGATCCGGGGCTGATTGCTCGCAATGACAACATGGTGGCGATCAATTCCGCGCTGCAGGTCGATCTGACCGGGCAGGTCTGCTCCGATTCAATCGGGAACCAGTTCTACAGCGGGATCGGCGGACAGGTGGACTTCCTGCGTGGTGCGTCGCGCTCGAAAGGCGGCAAGCCGATCATTGCGATCTCATCAACCGCGAAGCACGGGACGATTTCTCGGATCGTGCCCATGCTGGCGCCGGGGGCGGGGGTGGTGACGTCTCGCGGCCTCATCCGCTACATCGTCACGGAGTACGGCGTGGCGTATCTTCACGGGAAATCGATTCGCGAGCGGGCCAAGGCCCTGATTGAGATTGCGCATCCGGATTTCCGGGCGGAGCTGTGGGAGTACTGCGAAAAGACAAAGTGGCTGCAGCATCCTCAAGCGGCACAAACTATGAATTCGAGGTGAGCCAATGGCGGCGCGTGGAAACATCACGATCAACATCGACGAGTGCAAAGGCTGCGGGCTCTGTGTCGAGTCTTGTCCGCCGAAGTGCCTGGAATTGGCGCCGGAATTGAGCCACTACGGCGTGCATCCGGCCCGCTACGTCGGGCACGATTGCACCGGATGTGGAATCTGTTTCTACTGCTGCCCGGAGCCGGGCGCGATTATCGTGTACCGCTTGGCGCCGCCTCCGAAGGTAACGGTTCAAGTGCGCACAGGAGGAGAACATGCGCCAACTGTGTAAAGGCAACGTTGCCGTCATCAAAGGCGCGGTCCTCGCCGGATGCCGTGCTTACTACGGATATCCGATCACCCCCGCCAGCGAAGTCGCCGAAGCGGCGGCACTCTATCTTCCTGAAGTCGGCGGCACATTCGTGCAGGCCGAGAGCGAGACAGCTTCGATCAACATGGTTTACGGAGCCGCCTCGGCCGGCATTCGCGCTATGACCGCGTCTTCCGGGCCGGGGCTTAGCCTTATGCAGGAAGGCATTTCGTATCTTGCCGGAGCCGAGTTGCCCTGCGTGATCGTCGACGTGATGCGCGGCGGCCCAGGGCTAGGCAACATCGCTCCGGAGCAGAGCGACTACTTCGCTATGGTGAAGGGCGGGGGGCACGGCAACTATCGGAACCTTGTGGTTGCGCCCGCATCGGTACAGGAGATGGCCGACCTGACGATTCTCGCGTTTGAACTCGCGGATCGATATCGCAATCCGGCCGTTGTGCTGACCGACGGCTTCGTCGGCCAGATGATGGAACCCCTCGATCTCGCCTACCGCGAAGTGGTTGGGCCGGACAAACCGTGGGCAGTGCAGGGCACGTCGGAGACTCGCAAGAACATGATCAGCTCGATCTTTCTCGAGTCCGATGACCTCGAAGCTCACCAGCGGAAAATGGAGGCGAAATATATTCGCGCGCAGCAGACGGAAACGCGATACGAAGAATACCGGACCGACGATGCCGAACTGATCGTTGTCGGTTATGGCATCGTATCGCGCGTGCTGCGCTCGGCGGTCGATGAAGCGCGCAAAGCCGGCATCAAAGTTGGACTGTTCCGTCCGATTACGCTGTGGCCGTTCCCGTCGAAAGAATTGGCCGCGGCGGCGCTGCGGGCTGAAAAGGTCCTTACTGTGGAATTAAGCAATGGGCAAATGGTCGAGGATGTCCGGCTCGCACTGGATGGCAAGCGTCCGGTTGAGTTTTACGGACGCGTGGGCGGCAACGTGCCCGGCGTCGAGGAGTTGTTCGCCAAGATTGAGGAGCAGGCACCGGCACGGGTCTAGAGGCGGCTTACGGCTTCCGGAAACAGAAATCCGGCGACGCGGAGAGCCGAGGGCCCAAGAGAGGTTTCAACATGGCGGAGAAGAGCGTGATCCTGGAAGAACCGAAACCAGCTACCGGGCAATATGAAGTCGTGCACGAGCGGTCCAAGGCGTTCTATCCGGAGTTCGACCGAAAATCCGACCTCAAGCACCAGACGCACTATTGCCCCGGATGCGGGCACGGCGTTGCTCACAAGCTGATTGCCGAAGCTTTGGAAGATCTCGGGCTCCAGGATCAGACGATCCTGGTCAGTCCTGTCGGCTGTTCCGTTTTCGCGTATTACTACTTCGATGTGGGCAACGTGCAGGTGGCGCATGGACGCGCCCCGGCGGCGGCCACCGGCCTGAAGCGGGCTTGCCCCGACAAAATCGTCATCGCATATCAGGGCGACGGAGACCTGGCTGCCATCGGCACGGCGGAAATTGTGCATGCCGCCAACCGAGGCGAGAAAATCACCGTTTTTTTCGTCAACAACGCGATCTACGGCATGACGGGCGGGCAGATGGCACCAACCACACTGGTCGGCCAGCGCAGCACCACTTCGCCCTGGGGACGCCGTCCGGTGAACGAAGGCTTCCCGCTGCACATGGCCGAGATGCTTGCCTCGCTGGAAGCGCCAGTGTATATCGAGCGTGTGGCGCTCTCTGACAACAAGAACATCATGAAAGCGCGCCGCGCGGTCCGCAAAGGCCTCGAACTGCAGAAAGCAGGTGCCGGCTTCACTTTCGTCGAGATTCTTTCACCGTGTCCGACGATCTGGGGCAAGGATCCGGTCGAAGCCCGGAGGTGGGTCGCGGAGAAGATGATCCCGAACTTCCCGCTCGAAGTCTTCCGGGACCGCAAGGTGGAGATCCCGAATACGAACGTTCCTCCGCACAAGACCGTCCAGGAAATCGTCGAAGGCGAGCGGCAGATGGCCCGCGAAGGGATGGTGCACGGGCGCCAGCATCATTTCCGGCAACTGGGGATTAAGATTGCCGGCTTCGGTGGACAAGGGGTGCTTCTGCTGGGGCAGCTTCTGGCCGAGATGGGCATGCGCGAGGGTCTTGAAGTCAGCTGGCTGCCATCGTACGGACCCGAGATGCGCTCTGGCAGCGCGCACTGCCACGTGTGCCTGTCGAAGGAGCGCATTGGAGCGCCGGTCTTATCACGGCCCGAAGTTCTTATTGCGATGAACGAAATCTCGCTGCGGAAATTCGCTGCCGAAGTTGCACCGGGCGGAACGATCATCTATGGCCGAGATCGGCTTCCGGAGGATCTCACGATTACAAATGCGCAGGTCGTGTGTATCCCAGCCTCGGAGATTGCCGACAAGCTCGGCTCTGCCAAGGTCGCCAACGTGGTTATCATGGGGGCACTACTCGAAGAGACCGAGTGCCTCGCTTCCGATACGGCCATTAAGGTATTGGAAGCGAAGGTCAAGAATCCGGCGCTGCTCGAACTCGACCGGAAGGCTCTGGACGCCGGGAGGGTGTTCATTGATCACACCGTCGCCATCGGAGCGGTTACGCAGGCGGACGGCTTCGCACAGTAGCAAAAGTTTTAACCCGGAGGTCACGGAGGTACACAAAGGCAAAATCCCTTCGCGCGACTTCGCGGCCTTTGTGGTTTATTTAGCGATTGTGATCCCAATCACAAAAATGGGTGACAGCCGCCATATCCCATTTAAGCCCACGATGTGATTCTAGAGACGGGTGCAGGAGGTGTTCCATGGCACTCGTTGAAGCCAAAATAGAGACTCCCATCGCGGTCGCCGACCGCGTCGTATCGCCGAAACTCGCCTGCGCCGTTTCGGTGAAGAATGTTTTGTTTGCCACCGATTTTTCCGCCTGTTCGGAAGCTGCGCTTCCTTATGCCACCGCCATTTGCCGCCATTTTGGCAGCACATTGCACATGGCGCATATTCTCTCTGACACCAGCCTGCTGATTGCCTCAGGCGGCGTCGATTATGTCAGCATGGGAACGATCTATGAAGATGCCCACACGGAGGCCAAAGAGAAGCTGGACCAGATCTCCGAACGTTTCGAAGGCTTTCCCCACCGCAACTACGTCCGGCATGGGATGGTCTGGAAGAATCTCGCCGCAATCATCGAAGAGAATGAAGTCGACTTGATCGTCGTCGGAACCCATGGCCGTACGGGTCTGGGAAAGCTGCTGCTGGGGTCCGTGGCCGAAAATATCCTGCGCCACGCTCCGTGCCCGGTTCTGACTGTGGGCCCGAAGGTATCCGGTCGGGCGAAACTGCCCAGTTTTCCGCGTCATGGTCGCGACCTGGCCCCGGTGGAACTGGAGCTGCAACAGATCGTTTTCGCCACGAACTTCACCGATCACGCATCACGAATGGTGAAGCAAGCGGTCGCGCTGGCTGAGGAATTCCGCTCGCGCCTGACGATGATGCATGTCCTTGAAGACTACACACAACTCGGAACCAAGCCCGGACCGATCGAGGACGGAGTCCAACAGCTAAAGGAACTCCTGCCCCGGGAAGCGGCCCTGCAGTATGCGCCCGAGATGGTGCTCGAATTCGGCGACGCGGCAGAGCGCATTTTGAAAGTAGCCTCAGAGCGCGAGGCCGACATGATTGTGGTGGGAGCGCGCTCGTCGGCCGACATTGCCACCACGCATCTGCCGTGGTCGGCCACCCATCGGGTGATCGCGCACGCGCATTGTCCGGTGCTGACGATCCGCGAATGAAAGGCATTCGCGAACTGGCGTTCGAACAAGGCCCCGACAAACGATGGGGACAACTCGTCCGATGCACGCAACCCACGAGCTGGAACGTCCAAGAAATTGAAGAACGGCGCACTATCCATTCCGCTCTGAACGGCGGACCAAATTGAAACCAAAGTGCGAAGAAAATAAATACTAGCGGTTGTAGTCAGTACTACCGAGGACTAAGATAAACAGTTCTCTATAAGATTCATGCGCATTTATCGATTCATACCGAATTTATCTGCAGGTACGAACGGATATGCCCTCATATGTTGCAAAACCCACTCCACCCAATCAGGACAAACGCTGGAAGCTGGTGGACGCCACCATACGGCGTCAGGGACAGCAGGCGCGCGGTCTGATTGAGACGCTGCACACCGTACAGGAAGCTTTCGGGTACCTGGACGAGCAGGCGCTGCGTTATGTTGCGATGTCGTTGCGAGTTCCCCTGAGCCGTGCTTACGGCGTCGCGACCTTCTACCACTTCTTCACGCTCAAACCGGCGGGTGAGCACACCTGTGTGATCTGCATGGGAACGGCGTGCTACATCAAGGGAGCGCCGCAACTGCTGGATGCCGTGCAGAGAGATCTCGGCATCGCTCCCGGAGAAACGACCGCGGATAAGAAAGTCTCGCTGCTGACCGCGCGCTGCCTGGGATCGTGCGGCCTGGCTCCCGCCGTTGTCTACGATCAGGAGGTTGCCGGCAAGGTCGCAACGCCGGCGATCCGCGAGCGCCTGAAGAAATGGACCAGCGCATGACGCCTGAGGAACTCGATCAGATAGCCGAAACCGAACGCGAAGAGCAGAGCCGCTTCACGCAGCGGGTAAATGTCTGCGTCGCTGCCGGATGCCTTTCCTGCCAGAGCCAGTCCGTAAAAGACTCGCTCGATCAGGAAGTGGCGCGCCGCGGAACGAAAGATCACTGCCAGGTCAAAGGCGTCGGCTGCATGGGGCTTTGCTCGGAAGGGCCCCTGGTCTCGACCAGCGCCGGAGTTCTGTATAAGAAGGTTGAAGCCGCAGACGGGGCTGCGATCCTGGACAGTCTCGAGGGGAAACCCGTCGAGCGCCTCGTCTGCCCTACCGATGTTCCATTCTTCCAGCGCCAGAAAAAAATCGTTCTCGAGAATTCCGGCAACATCGATCCCGAGCGTATTGAAGACTATGTTGCCGTCAACGGCTACACGGCGCTGATCAAGGTTCTGACGGAGATGTCGCCGCGCGAAGTGGTCGACGAAGTCACGAAAAGCGGACTGCGCGGGCGCGGCGGCGCAGGATATCCGACTGGGTTGAAGTGGAGCACGGTGGCCAAGTCGGTTGGCACACAGAAATATGTAATTTGCAACGCCGACGAAGGCGATCCGGGGGCGTTCATGGATCGCAGCGTGCTCGAAAGCGATCCCCACCGCGTGCTCGAAGGCATGCTGATTGCCGGCTATGCCGTGGGAGCGTCGGAGGCTTACATCTACGTTCGCGCCGAGTATCCGCTGGCCATCAAGCGCTTGCGCAACGCAATCCGTCAGGCGGAACGCGTTGGCCTGCTCGGCTCAAACATCTGTGGCACGCGCTTCAGTTTTCGCATCGACCTGCGCCTCGGAGCTGGCGCATTCGTCTGCGGCGAAGAAACCGCCTTGATCGCATCCGTCGAAGGCAAACGTGGCACGCCGCGTCCGCGTCCGCCTTATCCGGCGATGGAAGGCCTCTTTGGCCAGCCCACGCTGATCAACAATGTCGAGACCTACGCAAATATCGCGCCGATTATCCGCAACGGCGGCGACTGGTATGCGCAAATCGGTACCGAAAAGAGCAAAGGCACCAAAGTGTTCGCGCTGGCTGGCCGGGTCGAGAACACCGGGCTCGTTGAAGTGCCGATGGGCATCTCTTTGCGCGAAATGGTCTTTGAAATCGGCGGCGGCATCCCCGAGGGGCGCAAGTTCAAAGCCGTACAGACCGGCGGGCCTTCCGGCGGATGTTTGCCCACCGAATGCCTCGACATGCCCGTAGATTACGAATCGCTGGCGAAGGCGGGATCGATCATGGGCTCGGGCGGCATGATCGTCATGGACGAAAGCTCGTGCATGGTCGATGTCGCGAAATACTTCATGGATTTCTGCATGACCGAGTCGTGCGGCAAGTGCATTCCGTGCCGCGTGGGAACGTACCAGATGCACCGCATCCTGACCGCGATCGGCAACATGAAGGCGACTGATCAGGATTTAAAGATGCTCGAAGAGCTCTGCGACCTGCTCAAGCACACCAGCCTGTGCGGGTTGGGGCAGTCGGCGCCGAACCCGGTCGTCAGCACTCTCCGATCGTTTGCCGAGGAGTACCGCGCGCATATTCAGGAGCATCGATGTCCCGCCGGGGTCTGCGATAAGCAGACGGTAGGAGAATCCGCATGAGGCCCGTCGCCACGGTTAAAACGCTCAAGATCGACGGCCGCGATGTTACCGGACGCCAGGAGGAAAGTATCCTCGACGTAGCTCGGCAGAACGGCATCTTCGTCCCCCGGCTCTGCGAGATGGACGGCCTCACCGATGTCGGCGCCTGCCGCCTATGCCTGGTCGAAATCAAAGGACAGAACAAGCTGCTTCCCGCCTGCGTGACTGCGGTCGAAGAAGGCATGGAGGTCACCACCAACTCGGAGCGGTTGAACAACTACCGCCGGATGATCCTGGAATTGCTGTTCACCGAGCGCAACCACGTGTGCTCGGTGTGCGTCTCTAACGGGCATTGCGAGATGCAGATGCTCGCGCAGCGACTCGGCATCACGCACGTCCATTTTCCGTACCGCTATCCCAAGGAAGATGTGGATGCATCCCACGACCGCTTCGTCATCGATCACAACCGCTGCATCCTGTGCACCCGGTGCGTGCGCGTCTGCGACGAGATTGAGGGCGCCCATACCTGGGACCTGATGGGCCGCGGCATCGACGCCAAAGTTATTACGGACTTGAACGAACCGTGGGGAACATCGGAAACCTGCACCAGTTGCGGCAAGTGCGTTCATGTGTGTCCGACCGGAGCGCTGTTTGAAAAAGGACGCTCGGTCGCCGAGATGCTCAAGCGCCGCCAATTCCTGCCCTATCTGACCATGATGCGCGAGGAAAACGAATGAGTGGGATCGATGAGTAAGAAACGAATTGCCACCGTGTGGCTCGACGGCTGCTCGGGCTGCCACATGTCCTTCCTCGATATGGACGAGCGCCTGCTCGCTATCGCCGGCGCCGCCGACCTTGTCTACAGTCCGCTGGTCGACGCCAAGGAGTTTCCCGAGAACGTCGACGTCACCCTTGTCGAGGGCGCGGTCAGCAGCGAGGAAGACCTGCATAAGATCAAGATTGTCCGCGAGCGCACGAAAATTCTCGTCTCGCTGGGAGACTGCGCGGTTACGGCGAACGTGCCGGGCATGCGCAATCCGTTCGGCACCAAGGCCGTTTACGACCGCGCCTACCGCGAAAATGTCACGTTCGACCCCGGCATTCCCGATCAGGTCGTGCCCGCGCTGTTGCCGACGTCACGCCCGGTGCACGAGTTTGTCAACGTGGATGTATTTGTTCCCGGTTGTCCGCCCTCGGCCGACACCATTTATTACGTAGTGTCGGAGTTGCTCGAAGGCCGCACCCCGGATGTGAGTTTGAAAACAAGATTCGGCTCATAGGAAAGCGATGAGCTATGAGCAATGAGCAGAACCGGTTTGAGTTTTGTTTGCTCACTGCTCATCGCTCACTGCTAAAAGGGAGACTTTGTGAAGGGCAATACCATCGTCATCGATCCGGTGACGCGCATCGAAGGCCACTCGAAGATCACGCTGCACCTGAACGACGAAGGCCGCGTTGAGGACGCGCGCTTTCACGTAACCCAGTTCCGCGGATTCGAAAAGCTCTGCGAAGGCCGCCCCTTTTACGAAATGCCGTCGCTGATGGCCCGCATTTGCGGCATCTGCCCGGTGAGCCATCTGATTGCTTCTGCCAAGGCCTGCGACTCCCTGCTGGCGGTGCGCATTCCGCCCACGGCCGATAAACTGCGGCGCATCTTCGGGCTCGCGCAGGTCACGCAGTCGCACGCGCTCAGCCTGTTTCATCTGTCTTCGCCCGACTTGCTTCTCGGCATGGATGCCGACCCTGCGAAGAGTAACATCTTCGGAGTCGCCGAAAAGCATCCGGAACTCGCGCTGGACGGCATCCGGCTGCGGCAGTTTGGGCAGAAGATCATCGAGCGGCTGGGCGGCAAGCGCATCCATCCCGCATGGATCGTTCCTGGCGGCGTCAGCGAACCGCTCACCCAAACGAATCGCGATGCCATTCTTGAGGGTATCCCCGACGCGATGGCGATCGCCGAGCGCACTCTAGAATGGTTCAAGAGCACGATGGAGCGTTTCCGCGAGGAGATCTCTACCTTCGGCAACTTTCCGACGATGTTCATGGGCATCGTCAAAAAGGACAATGGCCTCACTTTCTATGATGGCAAGCTCCGCATCATCGACGCCTCCGGCCATGTCGTCGCCGACGATCTCGATCCGACGAACTATTCCGAATATATCGGCGAGAAAGTCGAGCCGTGGTCGTATCTGAAATCGACATACTACAAGCCCAAGGGATTTCCTGAAGGCGTCTACCGAGTCGGGCCGCTTGCCCGCCTGAACGTGGCCGACCGCTGCGGCACGCCGCGCGCCGACCAGGAACTTGCCGAGTTCCACGAACTGCAACGCACCGCCGTTCTGAGCTCGTTCCACTATCATCACGCGCGTCTGATCGAGATTCTCTACTGCATCGAGCGGCTCGAGCAGCTGCTGAACGATCCGGAGATACTGTCGAAGCACGTTCGCGCCGTAGCGCGGCCGAACGCGCTCGAAGGTGTCGGAGCCTGTGAAGCGCCGCGCGGCACGCTTTTCCACCATTACAAGATTGACGAACAAGGGCTGATACGCTGGGTGAATCTGATCATCGCCACCGGACACAACAATCTGGCGATGAACCGCAGTGTGCTCCAGGTCGCGAAGCACTTCGTGCAAGGCAAGCGGCTCAATCCCGGGATGCTCAATCGAGTCGAGGCTGTCATCCGCTGCTACGATCCATGCCTGAGTTGCTCCACCCACGCGCTCGGCCAGATGGATTTGCGCATCCAACTCATCAGCCCGGAAGGCGACGTGCTAGACGAAGTGGCGAGGGCGTAGCCAATTGAATATGTCTTCTGCGTCCTTCCTGTCCCTTGCGGTATTCTTTGTCGATCGCGATAGACACCTGGCATGGCTCCTCGGGTTCAGATCATTGCCTACGGCAATCCGCTTCGCAGCGATGACGGACTCGCATGGCGCGTAGCCGATACGCTGGGAGACAAACTCTCTCGCGAGGAAGTCGAGATCGTCATGCTGCACCAACTCGGCCCCGAGCTGGCCGAGTCGATCAGCCGATCCGAATGCGTCATCTTCATTGACGCTGCTTCCGGCCCGGGACCGCCCGGGGAGATTCGAATCACGGAGCTGTTGCCGGTCTGCGAATCATCGGGCGCGGCGCAATTCTGCCATGCGGTCTCGCCGCCACAGGTTCTAGCTCTTGCTGCGCAACTCTACGGAGCACATCCCCACGCGTTTACGGCTACCGTGGTCGGCGATAATTTCGATCATGGAGAATTCCTTTCAGAGCCGGTCCAGGCCGCCATTCCCGCGCTCGTCGCTCGCATCGACGAACTGGCGAGGGGATTCATCAACCACAAAGGACACGAAATTACGCGAAGGAAGGACTAGATTCCACCTTCGTGCGACTTCGTGTCCTTTGTGGTAAAGCCGTGCTGTTCGCGGTAAAACTCCTCGACCGTTCCCTACGGGAGAGCGTGGGCCTACAATCAAGCTGACATGCCAGTGGTGTCTAAACCCGCCGTCGAACGGCTTCGCATCACGCTCCGCGGAGCCGTGCAGGGAGTGGGATTCCGTCCCTTCGTCTACCGTCTGGCCACGGAAATGTCTCTCAGCGGATGGGTGCTGAATTCCTCCTCCGGCCTCGTCGTGGAAGTCGAAGGCACGCCCGACGAACTCCGCCGCTTCGCGCAGCGCATCGAACTCGAGCGTCCGAAGGCGTCCGTTATCACCGCGCGAGAATCAGCGTGGCTGCCGTCTCAGGGATTCACCAAGTTCGAAATCCATCACAGCGATACGGATTCGGCGAAGTCGGTCAACGTTCTGCCGGATCTGGCTACCTGTCCCGAATGTCTCGCGGAGCTTTTCGATCCCGCAAATCGCCGCTATCAATATCCGTTCACGAACTGCACGAA
>DATJOA010000034.1:0-15951 GCA_035507635.1 Candidatus Acidiferrales bacterium | reverse complement strand
GCCGGATCATCGAGCAGCCGATACTTCACCCACACCGTGCTGCTGGTGTGATTCTCGTATTCGACTTCGGCCTCGGCCAGCGCGGTCTCGTCGTGCATGCACCAGTAAACGGCTCGCAGCCCCTTGTAGACGAATCCATTTTCGTAAAACGAAAAGAAGGTCGACAACACCACCGACTCATACTGCGGAGTCATGGTCGCGTACGGCCGCTCAAATCGTCCGAAAACACCGATGCGCTTGAACTGCTTGCGCTGCAGGTCGAGATATTTCTCGGCATACTTGCGGCACGCCGCGCGCACGGACGTAGCGGGCATCTGCAGCTTCTTGCCGCCGAGTTCCTTATCGACTTTGATCTCGATCGGCAGGCCGTGGCAATCCCATCCGGGGACATAGGGCGCGTCGAATCCCGCCATGGTCTTTGACTTGACGATGAAATCTTTCAGGCACTTGTTCATCGCGGTGCCTAAATGGATCGGCCCGCTGGTGTACGGAGGCCCGTCGTGCAGGATGTAGCGCTCGGCTCCCCTGCGCGCCTCCCGGATGCGCTGATAAATGCCCATTTCCTCCCAGCGCTCGAGCATTTTGGGCTCGTTCTGGGGCAGGTTGGCCTTCATGGGAAAGGCAGTCTGGGGCAAATTGATGGTCTTTTTCAGTTCTAACGGCACTCTAGTGGCGTCTCCGAAAATAGTTGAATCTTTCATTATAGGGAGAGCGGGAGGGGAACGTCTATGCGGCGACGGATTCGTCTTGTGGAGTTCCAAACAGAGAATTCTAGTTGCGTCATGCCGAGCGAAAAGCTACGGCGCCGAAATGGCTACGGCGCAACTGGGGAGCTGTTGGCCCTGCGTCATCTGCTTCCGAATCTGGATTTTTGCCTTTACCGGATCGAGATAAGTGTCCGGTCCGATCGGGTACTTGCGCTGAACTTTGATCCAGATATTGTTTTTTTGGATTCTGAATGCGACCGGATCGCCAACCGTCAGATTCGTTCCCGGTTTCTTGGAACTCTCCGCCAGATAAGCCAGATCGCCAACCTGGATCACAAAGCAAAAGCCGGAGCCTGCGTCGGTCAGTTCCAGCAGTTTCGTGCTCTGATAGGAATTTTTATCTCGGGCAAAAACCGTGCCCGCGAAAGCGACCAGCGCAATCAGGATTAGAGGGCGCATACGGAGATAGCTCGCTATCCGGAAGTCTCAGCCGAAGCTCGGGACAAGAATGACTCTTTGTCCCAATTGAGGGCCGAAATGCCTTTCTATCCTACTCTAGCCGTGCTCGACGCGCGCTTTGATGTCGTCGTACGCCGCGGCGATGAGCCTGCTTAGCGCGGCATCGTTGACGGGCACTCCCGTACGAAGCTTTACATGACGCATGAACCTGCCATTGCCCTGCAACAGGCGGCCCGGATCGCGAAGCGCTGCCCCGTGAAAAAAGCCCACGTTCACGTGAGCCGTGAATACGTTGACGTAGCCGAAGGGAACGTCTCCCAAACATGCCACCGGACAGCCGTCATGCAGAAGCTCGCGGACTTCATCGCCGCACTTTCGCATGACTTCAAACCAGTAATGCGCGATGGAGCCCAATTCACCCGCATGGTCTCGCATCCACGCATCGATGCGCGGATCGCGCTCGACGGCGCCGTTGAATGTCAGGAGATCAGTTCTCATCGGTTCTGATGCTGGCGGCTATGTCAGCGTTCCATTCAATTCCCGCCAACCCACTGCCCGCGTTCACATCCAAATGCATGGAGAAATCTACCAAACGAGCAGTCGACCGCGTCAATAATCACCGCGAGGACGGCGAAGAGGCCATCAAGAGGACCAGCAAAGTTGTCCCGATCGACGCGGGCAGGAATGGAGAAAGCGTGCAGGTCAGCCGAAAGGGAAAGTCTAAGCCGGAGAAGAACAAGCGTGCGCATCGCGGGAATCGATGAGCATCAAGAGTTTGCGAAGATGATTTTCAAAGCATCTTGCAAAGAAGAGCAGCTTCTTCACATTCGTTGGTCCAAGAGGCTCCCCTCGACTGGCCGGAATTGCTCGGAGCAAAGCTCAGTGGAGCGGGACGCGATAAAGGTTCCAGTGAGAAGTTAGTTTGCTGAAAGTGTAGCGGGAGCCGTCGGGACCGGGCGAAATGGCTCCCTCAAGAACTTGCGTGGCGACCGCGCGCAGCTCTTTTTCGGATTGGAATCCTGACTTGGGAACTTTCGGCAGATCACTGTCATGAGCGATCGGAACCACATAGGTTCGCGTGTTGCCCGTAAATGAGTCCCAGTAGAAATACATTACTTTGCCATCATGAGACCAGCCGACGTCGCACCAACCCGAACAAAGAGGAATCGAGGGACCGCCGGAGAGCGGCACTGCATCTACTTCCCACCATTTTTCTTCACTGCTGAGTGGACGACGCACGGTCACAAACCGCTCGTCCTGAGAGACCCCGCTAAAACCAATTACAGGATCAGTGGAGAGTTTTTCTGGTGCAGTACCGTCTGCCTTCATTCTGTACGGGTAGGAACGTCCAGCCTCAGAAGACATGTAGTAAATGCGGCCAGAAGGTGAAAACAGCGGCAAATATAGGTTACCCGATGAAGATAACTGGCGTGGTGCGAAGCGGCGTTCCGTGGAAGACAGCCAAAAATGATGCTGATCGTGGGCGTCGACCGTCTCGAAGACAACTTGCTTGTCATCCGGCGAAAGGCTGAAATACAGCATCGAAATCCCAGGCAAGACTTTGGACGCCTGACCTGTGCCAAGATCGAACATCCAGAGTTCGCCCCCATAGACTTGTGAGGCATTCTCGGACACAAGATAGAAGACGGTGCGGCCGTCATTGGAAAACCTTGGAGTGTGAGAGTATCCCTGGAAGGAAATTTGCCGGTCTCCTTGCTCGTCGTGCACCCAGACGCTTCGTTCAGAAGCGCCAACAGAAGTAATCAGGGACCTGCCGTCCGGAGCTACGGCGATGCCCTCTTCCTCGCCGAGGCTGGCTGTCAGTTGCTGTGGTACTCCATCGGGAAATGCCTGACGCCAGAGGTGATGCCCTTTCGAGCCCGCATCGGAATTGAAGTACATCCATTTACCGTCTGGCGACCACGCAGCGTAATCACACCCTGCGGACTGTGGCCCGACGGAGCGCGCGTCTCCGCCTGCGAAAGGTACCAGCCTACAGGGAATCATCCCCTTGTCTACGCCCATTTCAGCTACCAACACCCACTTATGATCCGGCGAAAGGTAAGAGAAGTGGGCCATGTCGTTCTCGTTGGGCGGAACATATACATCCCGCTGATCCAGACGGCTTTCCGTTGCTGTTACGACGGAAAGGTGAACTCCACTTTTTATCTCGCTAAACATCACATGGTTCGCGTCGATCCAGGTCAGCCCCGTCGCATTCGAGAGCAGCAGCTGAGGCTCACCCCCGAGCACCGGTATGACCCAGGTCTGCCAATTGAGCCCGCTGGTTCCGTAGGCGATGCGTGAGCCGTCGGGAGAAAATACCGGCGTCACTTTGTTCTTGAGATCATCGTGCGTTAGTTGGACAGGCTCTCCATCAGGAAGCAGCTTGACGTAGAGTTGGGCCGAACCATTGGTTCCGCGGAGAAACGCCAGCATTCGTCCGTCGGGCGACAGCGCTGGCTCAAAGATGTCTCCCGTAAGATTTGTAAGTTGCACCCACTGAGAAGAGTCGGAAGCCGTAACAGCGCTCGACCTCCGCCAGACCAAGATTAAAGAAGCAGCCAGCACGGCAATCAAGAGCGAGAGGCCGGCCCAAAGGGCGATTCGGGGGCGTCGTTGTGGCCGCGCCACTGCGATCCTTGGCCTCGTGCCGGATTCCGTGTCACGCTTCAGCCGCTGAAGATCGGTTCGTATTTCCGATGCGTGCTGGTAGCGCAAGTCCCTGTCTTTCTCGAGAGCCTTGGAGATGATCCGTTCCAGATCCGCGGGAAGATCGCGGTTAAAAAGCTGCGCGGGAGGCGGATCTGAATCAAGGATGGCTTTGAAAATCACTCCGGAACTTTCTCCCTTAAAAGGCAACGCTCCAGTTGCCATCTCATAAAGCACGGCCCCGAATGAGAACAGATCGGTGCGGCCATCGAGTTCTTTGGCTCGCACCTGCTCGGGCGACATGTAGGCAATCGTGCCCACGGCCTGCCCGGGGCTGGTGAGATGTTCCTCGATCGTGGCCGTCACGTCGGTCGCTCCCGACGAATCCCGGATCGACGGCGCGACTTTCGCGAGCCCGAAATCCAGAATCTTCGCGTGTCCTCGCTTGGTGATGAAAAGATTGGCGGGCTTGATGTCGCGATGGACGATGCCGGCGCTGTGAGCGGCATCGAGCGCATCGGCAATCTCGATTCCAAGCGACAGGATCAATTCCGTCTCGACCGGACGCCCCGCGATGCGATGCTTCAGCGTCACACCGTCGAGGTACTCCATCACGAGAAAAACTTGGTCGCCGGCTTTTCCAATTTCGTGGATGGTGCAGATATTTGGATGGTTCAGCGCGGACGCGGCGCGGGCTTCCCGGCGAAAGCGCTCCAGCGCCTGCGGATCGCGGGCCACGTCTTCCGGCAGAAACTTCAGAGCGACGAAGCGGCCAAGTTCGGTGTCTTCTGCTTTGTAGACCACTCCCATTCCTCCGCCACCCAGTTTCTCGAGGATGCGGTAATGCGAGATAGTCTGGCCGATCATTGGGCTGAGATGTTAGGACCGCGGGAGGGCCAAGTCAATGAAGGACTAAGCCTTGGGGGCGGAGGAGTTTGAGTCGCAGCAAGGAGCTGCGAACCACGAGCGATGAGTCACGCAGGCCAGATTTGCTCATTGCTCACCGGCCGCCTGCCGGAGAGGTGAAGCATTGATCCCTACACGAACGCTATTGCCCGAAGCGCCATGTGTCTCGGGCGGTTATGGCGCAATGCGAAAGGGACTGTCGAAATGCTTTAAACCGAGTTACAATTTCATAACAGAGCAGCGGAATCGGCGGGCGTTTTGGCTCGCTTTCCCGAACGCTCTTAACGGATTTGGGTCGGAATCGAAGCAACTTGCCGGGGACCTCCCTCATCTGTGTAAGAAGCACGGTTCAGGCAGGTTAGTACGCTCTTCTAGACAGGCAGCAAATACATCCAGACGGGAATCATGGGATCCGAACCAATCAATCCGAACGGGCCCGGCGTTGAGCCGGAACTGCACCTGCTGATCGCCGACAAGCAACTTGAGGAGCCTCTCTATAAGTCTCTGTTTCGGGAACTGGACGACTTCTTCTTCCCGAAGAAACTGCCGCCACTCAAGCTGGAATCGAAGCCCGAGCCGGTCAAGGATATCTGGGGTTTTTACAACTACAAGAAGAACGGTGTGCTTGGCTCGACCGGCATCCACCTTCTGATCATCGGAGTAATCGCTCTTGGGTACGTGATCGTGAAGAGAGCCGTCACGCCCACACAAACCCCGAAAGTTACCGTGACGCTGGTCGACCCCTCGGATCTGCCTCCGCTGAAGCCGTCAAAGACGCAGGTTGGCGGCGGTGGCGGCGGCGGCGACCGCGACGTTTTGCAGGCTACCAAGGGCAAGCTGCCCAAGTTCTCGATGCAGCAGATCACGCCACCGGTGGTGGTGGTCCGCAATGAGCATCCCAAGCTGGCGGTCGAGCCGACCGTGGTGATCCCGCCGCAGGTACACCTGGCGATGAACAACATGCCGAACCTCGGCGACCCGATGTCTCACGCAGCGCTGCCTTCGAACGGCACAGGATCGGGCGGCGGCATCGGTTCGGGTAGCGGCGGCGGCGTTGGATCGGGAACAGGTCCAGGCTTTGGGCCTGGCGAAGGCGGAGGCGTGGGAGGAGGCATTTTCCACGTTGGCGGCGGAGTTTCAGCACCCCGCGCGATTTACTCTCCTGAGCCGGAGTTTTCTGAAGAGGCTCGTAAGGCCAAGTATCAGGGTACCTGCACGCTCGCCTTGATCGTCGGAACCGACGGCCGTCCGAGCAATATTCGAGTTCAGAGCAGCCTGGGGATGGGCCTCGACGAAAAAGCGATTGAGGCCGTGAAGAACTGGCGCTTCGAGCCGGCGATGAAAGATGGACACCCCGTCCGCGTTGAGATTGCCGTCGAAGTTGATTTTCACCTGTACTGAGATTTGGTAATCGGGCAATTTTGTAATTTGGTAATTTAAAAACTCTCGCCGCCGGCTTTTCAAATCACCCGATTACTTTCACTCCTTTAGGTCCACGTGCTCAACTTCCTCGATCGCGTGTCCGAGGAAACGTTGGCCCAGCCGCTGGAACTTCTCCGTTGAATCTGTGGCGAAGAATTTGAGACGCGGTGCGGAACGCCGCTCCTCGCCATCGCGTGCTGGAGCTGGCACGAGTTCCGCCAGACGCGCCGCCACAGCCTGAGCGGTGGATTCCGCCGAATCCACGATCGTTACGTGTTGCGGTGTGACCCGCTTCAGCAGCGGCTTAAGCAGCGGATAGTGCGTGCACCCGAGCACCAGCGTGTCGGCTTCGTGAAAGCCGTCCGAAAAAGCCTCGGCCAGATAAATTCGCGCCACCTGCTCAGTCACCGGGTGCTCAACCCATCCTTCTTCGACCAGCGGCACGAGCAGCGGACAAGCTTTCTCGCGCGCCTCGAGCCGCCGCGTTTCGAGAGCCCTCTTGTAGGCATGACTGCTGACGGTGGCGTCGGTTCCGATGACGACTACTTTTCGATTGCGCGTGGAGGCTGCAGCAGTCTCGGCTCCCGGCTCAACCACGCCGACGACGGGAACGTGAGCCGCAGCTGTGATGCGGTCCAAGGCGAGCGCCGTGGCCGTATTACAAGCGATGACCAGCAACTGCGCCCCGTGGGATTCCAAGAAGTGAACCGCCTCGACGGCATATTTGGCGACGGTCTCGACCGATTTCGATCCGTACGGCAGGCGGGCTGTGTCCCCGAAGTAGGCGTATTCGGCTTCGGGGACGACTTCAAGTAAAGCTTTAAGCACGGTCAATCCGCCAAATCCGGAATCGAAGACACCGATCGTGGGGCGGCGTAGGTATGAGGACGGAGTGGTCAACGTGCAGGCACTCCCGTTAGAGTTGTAGTGTACACCAAAACAGTGTACACTATTGTAGTATGAAAAACGTGACTCTCAGTGCTGATGAGCATCTCATCGACCGGGCGCGCCAGACTGCACGAGAAGAGCGCCGGACTCTCAACGATGCCTTTCGAGAATGGCTTGAGCAGTACACCTCCCGAAATGGAGATCTCGAGCAACGAGAGCGCCTTATGCAACGTCTGCGGGGCCGAGTGGTAGCAGGCCGAAAGTTCACACGCGAAGAAATGAATGAACGATAGATTCTTTCTCGACACAAACGTGTTCGTATATGAAGTCGATCCTCGCGATCGGACAAAATGTCAACGTGCCTCTGAACTGATCGACAGCGCCGTCGGGAGCAAAAGAGGAGTGGTGAGTTATCAAGTCGTGCAGGAGTTCTTCAATGTTGCGCTCACCCGTTTCGCCAAGCCGTTCTCTCTCAGCGAGGCCGAGGATTACCTGTCACTGACATTCAAGCCCATCCTCGCAGTGCACTCGTCGCCTCGGTTGTTTGCAGATGCTCTGCAAGTCCAAACACAATATCGGTTCTCCTGGTATGACTCGCTGATTGTAGCGGCGGCACAACAAGCCGAATGCTCAGTTCTCTACACTGAGGATATGCAGCCCGGGCAACGCATCGGAAACCTGAAGATCGAAAACCCGTTCCGATGAACGGTGGGTTTCCGCTACAACGATCTACTCCCGCACCCTCACCGCATTCACGCTGATGCTCGAATGTTCGGCACTTCTCCCGCAGCAGGGGCCCGGCGGGATTGGCGCGCCGTGCGGGCAGGTTTTCGGATGTCCCAGGAAGGTGCAGATTTTGTCGGTCGCTTCGGGCGACAGGATGTGTTCGAACTTGCAGGCCTGCTGCTCGATTTCTGTCTCGCTGTCCATGGCGAGGCTGTCGGTGAAAAGCCGCTCTGCCAGACGATGCCGGCGAATGATGCTGCCCGCACGCTCGCGTCCGCGAGGCGTTAGTTCGACGATCATCGTCCCGTCGCCTACCGAGGCTGAGACCGGCTTCAGCGCGTCGTGGCACGGATTTACGAACGGCTTGTGATCGTGCGTTTCCGGCGGATGCGGCGCCGAGACGACCAGTCCCATCTCGATCATCTTTTCGACCGCGAGGCTCACCGGCAACGCGCCGTGCACTTCCATGCGCTCGACCTCGGCGATTTCTGCGTGCTCGGCCAGAACCCAGAGCTCTTCGAGGACTTCGTCGAGCTGCTCTTCGTCCGCCATCGAGAAAACTTCCTGTGACGCGATCTTTCCGTGATGCAGTTCGATTCTTCGGTCGGCCAGCCGGGCCACGACTGGATCGTGCGTCACCATCACAATTGTGCGGCCCTGCTGATGGAATTCGCGCAGCAGGCGGAGCACGATCTCTTCATTCTGCGCGTCGAGGTTTCCTGTCGGCTCGTCGGCTAGAATGATTCGCGGATCGTTGATCAGCGCCCGCGCGATGCAGACTCTCTGCTGCTCGCCGCCCGAAAGCTGCGAAGGCAGGTGATGGGCGCGGTCGCCAAGGCCGACGCGCTCCAGCGCTTCGATCGCTTCCTTCTCGTCGGTCATGCTGTGAAAGTACTGCGCGAGCATGACGTTCTCGACCGCGGTGAGGAAGGGAATCAGGTGAAATTGCTGGAAGATGAATCCGATTTTTTCGGCACGAACGCGATTTAATTCTGAGGCGGAGATTCCGGCGACATTTTGTCCGTCGAGCCAGATTTCGCCCGAGGACGGACGGTCGAGGCATCCGATTAGATTGACGAGCGACGATTTACCCGAGCCCGAGGGTCCCATGATCGAGAGCCACTCGCCCGCAGTGACATGCAGGGAAATATGATCGAGCGCGTGAATCGCGCCGTTATTCTCTTTGCCAGCTCCGTTTCCCGCCTCTTTCGCGGGATAGAGCTTGGTCACATTCTTGATCTGAATCATTTCATTCTCCCCGCAGAATCACGGCCGGCTCGACCCGCCGCAACAGCGAAATCGGCAGGATCGCCGACAGCAGCGTGACGCCGATACTGCCCGCCAGCACGACCGGAAGCACGCTCCACCGCGGCACCACCGTGGCATGAAAATTCACGCGGCCAATCCAGGCGGCAATGCCCAGGCCGAACAGGAATCCGACGACTGCGCCGATCGCTCCCATGGCGGCCGCTTCCGCCGCAAAGAAACTGCTGAGCAACCGGCCCGAAGCGCCCAGTGCCTTCATGATCGCAAAATCGCGACGCCGGTCAAAGACCCATCCCATTAATGTTGAAAGCACGCAGAGCGCGGCGGTCAGAATGATCAGCGCCGCGGCGGCCAACAACGTCGCCCGCGTTTTGCCGAGGACGCGCGCCTCGCCTTCGACGATCTGCCGCACCGGACGAACCTCCGCAGCAGGAATCGATTGCGAAAGCTGTTTCATGATGCCGTCGATATCGGCCGTCGATCCGGTTGCGGCCACTTCGATCGTCGAGGGCTGCACGCCGGTCCATTGAACGAAATCGGCAAGCGAGAGATAAATGCGGCTGTCTTCCGCGGCGCCGGTCTCAACAGTTCCCACTGGAGTGACATGGATCGTCTTGCCCTGAAAGCTGAGATCGAACGGCTGATTCTTCGGCGAGACCACAGCCATCGCGCGCACGCCGACCAGTGCCTCAGGAGCAGGGTGCCCCACTTCGCCCTGGTTTTGGGAGAAGTGGAGATTTTGCTTCTCGGAAGGCCACGTGCTCACCGACCACCATTTATCCAACTGGCGCACGCGATCAAAATCGGTTCCGGCGATCACGATCGACTGCCCGTCTGAAGTGCGCGCCACGATCATCGCGAAGGGCGCAGCAAGGCCGCGACCGCCAAGCGTCGCATCGACCCGAGCCAAGGCATCGGCGGGAAGGGAAGCGTTGTTCTTCCCGACCAGAATGATGTTCGCGCCGTAATTGCGGAATTCTCGGCGCAGTTTTGCCTGCACATCGACGTAGAGATTCAGCATCGCCGTGGCGACCGCCGCAGCCACCACCATCGCAAACAGTGCTGAAAGAGCGCGTCCGCGGCGCAACACGGCTGCACGCCACAGCATGCGCAGGAACATCGACGTATGGGGCGCGTGGGAGCGGGTGACGGCGAGATCGCGCGCCTGGTGCGACATGGGTGCGCTCACAGTTCACCTCGCAGCGCGAATACCGGATCCATCGTGACCGCCCGTCGAATTGCCGCCGCACTTCCGGCGAAGGTCACAATCACAGCTATCGCCAGGATCACGGGCAACAACACCGGCGGAATCGAAATTTCGGAATTAAAGATGGAGTGCGCTATCTGATGCGCCAGTTCAACGCCGATGGCGAACCCAGCCGCGCCGCCAATCAGGGCCAGCAGCGCCGCTTCGGCGAAGAAGACCGAAGCGACTGCGATTTTCCCGGCGCCCAGAGCTTTCATCAATCCAACTTCGGCGCGGCGCTCGAAAATCGCTGTCGCCATCGCTGCCGAAACCGCCAGCGCTGAGGCGAACAGGGCCGCGAGTGTGATCAGGAAGATCAGGCCTTCGATACGCGTGAGCACTGCGCCCTCGTTCTGCGCGACCTGCCGGATCTGCTCGGCATGCGAATGTGGAATCGCTTCGGTCAGCTGCAGCGCGATCGCCTGTGGATACGGCGTGCAGTACCAACGGTCGTAGATCGCGCCCGACATGCTCTTTGGATCGCGCTTGGCGAAGGCGTCTTCGGGCTTGGTCAGTGCGCTCACGAAAATCCGCCGCACCGCACCCGGCTTGCCGAGAACTTCCTGCGCCAGCGCGATCGGTCCGACGATCTGATTGTCTTCCGCGCCGCCGGTCGAAAGAATTCCGCTGATGTGCAAATCGCGTCCCGCGACCGTGACCGAATCTCCGGCCTTGTCGCCCAACCGTTGCGCCAGCGACTCACCGATTAGAACGTCGCGCGAATCATCCTTCGGCCACGTGCCGGTCACTTTCCACCACGGATGCGTGCTCCGGACTCCCGTCGTGAACTCGTCAGTTCCGTACTTCAGAGATTTCGCGAAGTAGGTACCGAGAAGCGTCACGTCCTGGCGCTGTCCGTTCTCGGAGAGCGTGACGGGAACCGGCAGCATGGGCGCGAATCCAGTGATGTTGTTGTGCCAGAAAATTCCTTTGATATTGGGCAGGTCGGCCTCGTTCAGGTAAGCGCCGTCGCTGGGAGGCTTGAGGTTGACGCCTCCGATTTCGACGTCGAGGGAATCTTCCTGCGGAGTGACCACGAGGTTGGCGCCGATCGTGCGCAGCTCCCGGTTGATCTTGTCGCCGATGTCGGTGGCGACTCCGATCATCGCAGTGGCGACCGTTACGCCGAGGGTGATGGCCGCTCCGGCCAGCACCTTGCGCCGTTTTTGCCGCCGGAACGATTCATAGACGAGCCGCACGAACATGGGCTACTTTTGCGCGAACACGCGGCTGCCCGCCGCAATGTCGGCCTCCTGAATGACGATCGAGTCGGCAGTCTGCACGGCCTTCAGCGGAATCGGATTGCATCCGCCAGCCGCGCCGATCGACTGCATATTGATCGGTGCGGCGCAGTTCTTGCAGACCACGCCCGTTCCGTTTTTGTAGAAACCGACTGCGCCGCAAATCTCGCAGGCGTCGAAGACAGTCGCAATCTTTCCGTCGGGCCGCTTCATCAGCCAGAAACGAACCTGAACGCCGTTTTCTTTGGCCTCGAAGCGGTGCAGGTCGCCATCGGAAACCTGCGAGAGCGGAATGCTCACCTGCCCGTTGGTGAATGTCACCTGTGTTGCCGGAGAAAGGGCGCTGGCATTCTTCGCGTAAATGGATTCCGCGGTGACCATGACGATGAACACGAACGAGAACGTGTAAACCGAGGCCATCCACATGCGCTCGCGCCGCTGCGTCCACATTGCCTTGCGGCGTTCGGCTGAAGATCCCGACTGAGGCACGGGGGCTCGCCTCTTTGCATCGAACAGCACCATCAACGCCGCCAGCGCGAAGATCGTGACGAAAATGAACCAGTCGTTGCTGACGATGGGGCCGACCAGCGCCATCTCCCGCTTGGAGGAGGGAATTACTCCGCTCTCGGAAAGCTCATGGAGCCCGGAGACGACCAACTGCGCGGCCACGAGAAACATGATTGCAGTCGTGACCCGGAAGAATTTCTGCAGGTTAATGCGGACACTGCCCTTGACGAACATCACGCCGAAGGCGATCGCGGCCAGCACTCCGAGCAGCGTGCCGAGGAAACTCATCAGTTCGGTGGAGTTCAAGGTGACGGCCGAGAGAATCAGCACGGTCTCCGCGCCTTCGCGCAGGACCATCAGAAAGATGAAAACGAAAAGACCAAACCATGCGTCATTTCCCGCCAGCAGGCCGACTTTGCCCTCGATCTCGCCCTTGAGTTTGCGCCCGGTCCTCATCATGAAGATGACCATGGTGACGACGAAAAAGGCGGCCACCAGCATGATCCAGCCCTCGAAAACGTCCTCGTTCAGATGAGTGCGGGAGATGACGATTGCAACGCCGATGCTTCCGAGAAACGCCGCGATCAGCGCGGCATACACCGTCTTGCGCAGCTCGGGACGTCCGATCTTGGTCAGGTACGCCAGGGTGATGCCGACGATCAGCGCAGCCTCAACCCCTTCGCGCAGCGTGATGATAAAAGCGTCAATCATGAAGCCAGCCTCGATGTTCGGTACGGCAAAATATGAAAAATGCGGTTTCTAGCGTGAGAAGGAGCGTGCCATCTTGAAAATGAATTTCAATTTCAACTTCAAGGATATTCTTCCCCGGCGGAGCCCGTCAATCCATCGCCTCACAAGCGGTTGTGATTAGAATCACACGGTAGAAATCAGGCACTGAACGGCTTCACAAGCCTCTTGGATATGGCTTGCAAGGGAATAAGAGCCAGGGGCTGGAAAGATCACAACCTCTTCAGGAATGCGTTTGCCTCGGCGAGGCGCGGGAACAGTTTTTCTTCTGCCTGGAATTCCGCGGAGTGCACACACCTGCGGCTGCCGCGCAGCTTTACCGGATGCTTCAGGTGCAGCATCTCGTGATAGACGATGTAATCGAGCACATAGCGCGGCACCGCGGCATGATCGAAGATCCGGCTGATGATGATGGCATTGTGCGCGGGATCGTAATGGCCGAGAATGCGGCGGGTTTTGGTCTGGCTCCAGCTCATGCGCGGGCGCGCCATCAATCCGTGAAAGAAGCGGGTGTTGAGTTCCTCGAAGACGGCATCGAGATCGTAATAATGGCCGCGCGGAGATCGCAGCAGCTTGCGGCCGCGTATCTGCCGGACCAGATGTGCCTTGCGGGCGATCTCGTGGCTACCGACATATTTCCGGTAGCGCGCCGCCTGCCCGCGATCGATGGGACGGCGGTACATCTTCGCCAGCAGGATATGGGCAATCGCCCGCAATACCGTTTCCGGCGCGCCTTCCAGTAGATCGGAGAGCCGCACCAGGAGCTTGCCATTCCGCAGACGAATCGTGTTGTTGACGTTGGCGAAGGCGAAGAATTCGACCTTCAACTCCGGCGCGGAAGTCGCGGGCCGCAGCTCGCGATAGGTTTCCTGGAAGATTTCGAGCAGCCCTTCTCGCACGGTAAGGCTAGCGTAGCAGGGACTAGGAACCAGAGGCTAGGGATTAGAGGCTAGGGAGCAGTGGTCGTGGTCAGTGATTACCGAGTGGATGTGCAGCACCAAACAACCGCGCACGAAAATCAGAGTCTGAGCGGTTTCGGCCCAGCCCCGAGTCCCTGACTCCTGGCCTCAATCTCTACTCCGGCGCTACTCCGGTTCCTTGCGACGGATGCTTGTTCAGCCGCTTGTGCTTTGCCTGCTCTTCCTGGTCAGCGAGCAGTTTGCGGTGATCGTCGGTCGCGCTATCGACCGAATCGATCGCGTTGGTCAGCACAAACTCATAGACCGCAGCCTCCTGCGGAGGGACATTCGCCGCATCTTTCAGAGCGCGCAGTTTCGACTGAAACTCGGTATCGGCGTCGAGCACGATCTTTAACGGCTTGCGGATATCGTCGTGCCGGTCCACATAAGTATCGATGTTGTCGTTCAGCTCGTCGTAGAGGGCTTGGAAATCATCTAGCAGATCGTGTGTTTGCAGACCGCGGTTCTGCGCTTTGGGATCGCTGCGCATCTGCTCCATCTTCACGAGGCGAGCGCGGGCAAAGTCGACATAAAGTGGAAGGCGCCGGCCCGGCTCCCAACTGGTGTCGCGGATCTGGGTAATCTCGGCCTCGGTCAAGGGATCATGATGCCTCTGAGCCAGTGCGGACGTCGCGAACGAGCCGACAAGGATGAGGATTACAAAACGGGCTGCAAATTTAGTCATGTCGCACCTTCTTGAACATCGACGAGAGCAGGTCGTCGCGAGCATTTTGCAGCTTGCCCAGAGCGGCCTTCACCGGACCCTGATCGGCCTGCCCGAGCGTGTGCAGGATATTGTTCAGGCGGCGAGTCATTTCGCGCATGGCGATCTCTGCCTGCTTCTGATAATGATGCGCCTGGATCGCATAGTCGCGCGCCAGTTCTGAATACGCCACCACGTCGGTCAGCGAGGTCTGAGCGTTCTGAAAATCGGAGCCCGCATAGAACTTGTCGGTGGCTTCAAGCTGCTTTTGCGCAATTTCGACGCAGAGATGAGGCCGGTCCTTGACGCTGGTAGAAGAAATTTTGCCCTTCAGGTCATCGACGGTGGGCTGGGTCCGGGCACAGGCGTTGACGCCCGCGGCTCCCAGCAGCGCCAGCAGAACCGCCGCTTGTCTCCAGCCGGACGCATGCCAACCGCCCATTTTCAATTTCGTAAGATGCGCGTTCCGGCCCGAACGTGACCAGCCTTGCGTCCACAAGGCCGGGCGGGGCCTTGCCATGCACAACGACATCATCCACCCCAAGCTCTTACGTCTTTTTTACTTCTTCGGCTCCAGCGCAATCAAGCGGTGCTTGGCCTGCCACTCCTGTTCAGGATACTTCCCATTCGCCGCTTCGAGAAACTTCTGATAATTCTCGATCGCCAGCTTGACGTTCTGCAGATGGTCATAGGCTGATGCCCGGAGGAAATATGTGATCGGGATTTCCGGCAGCAGCTTCGCCCGCACGTCGAGCGCCTTGATCGCCAGCGGATAATTCTTGTTCTCGCTCGCCGCGAAGGCCAGATCGCCGTACGCTATGCCCATCTCTGGTTTCAGCTTCAGGCAAGTCAAGAGCTCCTGTTGCGCGTCGGCATATCTCTTCTCGCGCATCAGCGACTGGGCAAGGCCGTGGTGAAGTTCGGCATCGTTCGGATTTTTCGCGATCAAGGCGCGGTACGCGGCTTCCGCCTCGGTATTCTTTCCGGCCGCGGAGTACAGGTCGGCAAGATCGCGCTCGAGGGAATTGTCGGCGGGAGCATTTTTCTGCGCGGCCTGTAGTTCTGTAATCGCGTCATCATTCTTGCCTTCAGCGGCCAGGACGCGTCCGAGCTCAATATGAGCCGCCGTTTCTTCCGGATGCGCGGCTACAATTCTGCGCAATTCGGCTTCGGCCTCGGGGAAACGGCGGCCGCGCATATAAATGTTGGCCAGCCCGGTAATCGCATCCGACGACCTGGGATCGATAGCAAGCGCCGCCTTGTATTCCTGCTCGGCGTCGGCAAATTTGTTTTCACTCTCGAAAAGCTGCCCGGCAGCGAGATGGGGCTCGAGATCCTTTGGCTGCAATGCGGATGCATGCTGATACGCGTCAATCGCATCATCGATGCTAGGGCGTTTCTCTGCGGCGCTGGAAGCGGTATTCGGCGCGGCAGCTTTCTGTTCGAGCACGTGGCCGAGCGAGAGCCAGGCCCGCTCCTGTCCTTCCGCGACATGGCTGGTGGGCTTCAACTTCGTGGCGGC
>DATJOA010000033.1:0-48373 GCA_035507635.1 Candidatus Acidiferrales bacterium | reverse complement strand
GTCCGCGCGCTGCCGGTAAAACTGGTCAACGGCGGGCCAGTGCTGTTTCAGGTAAAGTCACCTGCGAAGCTGAATTCGCTTGGTGGGACGTGGTTCGGACACAAAGTGACATTCAGCTACGACAAGACAACGAAGACGTGGTTCTCGCTGGCAGGTATCAGTATTGAGACTGCGCCGGGGAAATACTCGCTGGAGCTTTCTGGGGAGCTGGCCGCGAAAAACGCACCCGTGACGTTTGCGCATTCATTCTTGGTCGGGCGCGCAAATTATCCGAAGATTAGCGTCCAGCTGGCAGTTCAAAAGAAATTCACCGAGCCGTCGCCGGAGCAGCTCCAGCAGATTGATGAGGCGAAGAAGGTCAAGGACGACTATCTGAACCGCGTTACGCCCGATCGCGAATGGGATGGGAAATTTGAGGCGCCGGCAGCGGCTTCGATCTCTGACGTTTTTGGCTCACAGCGCATTTTTAACGGCGTTGCCCAGCGGCCGCATCTAGGGCTGGATTTCCGGGTTCCGACGGGCACTCCGGTGCACGCGATGAACGATGGAACGGTGCTGCTCGCCCGTCCGCTGTATTACGAAGGCAACTTCATCGTCATCGATCATGGGCAGGGACTGCTCACGCTTTATCTACATCTTTCGGAATTCAAGGTGAAAGAAGGAGATACCGTGAAGCGCGGGCAGGTGATCGGACTGAGCGGAGGAACGGGTCGGGCGACGGGACCGCATCTTCATGTGGCCGTTCGGTGGCAAGGAACGTACCTCGATCCGGGGCGCCTGCTGCAGCTCGCCCTGCCATAAAAGGCTTCGGAAATATCCTCGAGAGTAACGGAAGTAATCCACAGAAGATTGTCCCTCCCGTTGCGACGCCTGATCCCACTGAAAATAAGTTACTTAGGGTGGGAACTCCCAAAGCGGTGCCGGAGTCTATGTTGAGTGAAGGTCTCTGCAGCATTTTTGGTTCGGGAGGATCGGCCAGGTTGTGAAATTTCAGGGCGCGGTGCAGCGGAAAATCCTATAATCAGGGGACGCCTGTATGGCGGGAGCAACCACCTTGGGAGATCTGGCGAGTGCGATAGGGCTGCGGTCGCAAGAAGAAGTGGCGATCGTAGCGGAGTTGAAGGCTGGTTCGGAAGCGGCCTATGCGTGGCTGATTGGGGAATTTCAACAGCCGGTGTACGGGCTCGTTTACCGGATTGTGAATGACCCGGCCGATGCCGCCGATACCACGCAGGACGTTTTCCTGAAAGTATTTCGAGGCATGAAGCAGTTCCACGGCGAGTCGAGCTTGAAAACGTGGATTTATCGGATCGCGCTGCACGAGGCAGCGAACCGGCGGCGGTGGTGGTTCCGTCACAAGGCCCGCGAGACTTCGATTGAACCGGTGGAATCGGAAACGCCGGGCATCGTGGACAATGCGATGCAGGTTGCTTTGACGGATCACGCGAATACTCCGTTCGAGAACGTAGCGCACCATGAGGTTCAGCACCGGGTCGAAGAAGAGTTGAGCAAGGTTCCAGAGCCTTATCGAACGGCGCTGATTTTGCGCGATCTGGAAGAGATGTCGTACGAGGAGATCGCCGAGGTGCTGGAAATTTCGTTGGGAACAGTGAAGTCCCGGCTGACCCGCGGCAGAGAGGCACTGCGGCAAAGGTTAGCGCCGTATGTGCGAGAAGTGGGAAATGAGTTGGGGTTGGCTGCGCCGGAAGATTCGCGGCCACAGGTTGCTGGAGGGGGTAGAAGGGTTGAGGTGATGCCATGAGCGCAATGAATGGCATTGGGAGGGCGACTACGGTCAAGCTTGCGGGATTGTTGTGCGCGCAGGCGAAGCGGCTGTTTTCGCCGTATCTGGATGGCGCAGTGACGGGCACAGAGATGCTAGCGCTGCAGCAGCATTTGTCGGATTGCGCGCCGTGCAGCCGTGAATATCAATCGCTGCGGCAGACGCAGCAGCTGTTGATGAATGTCGGACGGCCAAAGGCTCCGGAGGATCTCGGGCTGAAGTTGCGCCTGGCGATTTCCCATGAGGTAGCACAGGCCAAGCGTGCAAAGTTTGAAGGACTGATGGTGCGGCTGGAAAATCTGCTCGAAGCATTCATGGTTCCGGCCACAGCCGGATTTCTCAGCGCATTAATTATTTTCGGCATTGCGATGGTCTATTTTGTAAGTCCGGCGTCATTGCAGGCGAAGAATGATGTGCCGCTCGTCATGGTGAATACGGCACCGGAGTTGCAACCGAGCGCGTTCGGCATCTCCATGGATACAATCGATGCTGATTCGCTGGTCATTGAGGCCTACGTGGACGCGAACGGACGGATTCAGGATTACCGGATTCTTTCCGATTCCAGCGATTCAAAGCAGGTGTTGCCGGAAGTGAAGCGGATGCTGATCTTCACAACGTTCCGTCCCGCTCTATCGATGGGGCGTCCAACGCCGAGTCGCGCGGTGCTGTCGTTTTCGAAGATTAGCGTCCGCGGATAACACTCACGTCTCAGATCTATGAGCCGCGAAGATGGCCTTCGCGGCTCTTCCTTTTGTCCGCCATCTAGCCGTTGGCATGCAGCGTGTGAATCAGCATGAAAGTGCCGGCTGCCACAATTGCCGAGGCCGGAATGGTCAAGATCCACGCCCAGACGATGCGCCCCGCTACGCCCCAGCGAACGGCCGAGAGGCGGTGCAACGAGCCGACGCCCACGATCGCGCCCGTGATCGTATGGGTTGTGCTGACCGGAATACCCGCCAGGGCGGTGCCGAACAGAGTGATGGCTCCGGCGCTTTCAGCGCAGAATCCGCCGAGGGGTTTCAGCTTGGTGATCTTCTGGCCCATGGTGTGCACGATGCGCCATCCGCCGAAGTAGGTGCCGGCCGCGATCGAGGCATTGGCGGCAAGAATAATCGGCCAGTGATAACGGCCCCAACTTGACAGCATGTCGGACTTGCTCATAAATCCGGCGGTGTAGAGCGCGCCGGCAACGATACCCATTGTCTTTTGCGCATCATTTCCGCCGTGGCCGAGGCTGTAGGCGGCGGCAGATAATAACTGGAGCTTGCGGAACCACTTGTCCACGGTCTGGGGAGCTTTATTCTGCAGAATCCAGTGCGCCGCGATCATGAAAAGAAGCCCCAGGAACATTCCCATGATCGGAGCCACAACGATGAAGATCAGGGTCTTGTACCAGCCTTCGGGGATGATCACGGAAAACATGGTCCCTGCGCCAGTATGAATCGCGGCGTGCATCATGGCGGCGCCAGCATATCCACCGATCAGTGCATGTGAAGAGGATGTGGGTAATCCCCACCACCACGTGAGTAGATCCCAGACGATGGCGCCGAAAAGACCGGCCAACACAACATATTGATCCACATGTTCGAGGCGGATCATGCCGCGGCCGATTGTATTGGCGACGGCTGTGCCAAGGAGAAATGCGGCAAGGAAATTGAACACTGCAGCCCAGAGCACGGCCAGCTTGGGAGACAGCACTCGCGTGGAAACCACCGTCGCGATGCTGTTCGCCGAATCATGGAAGCCGTTCAAGAAATCAAAAATCAGGGCTACCCCGATCGTGATCAGAACCAGGACCAAATCTTTATTCATGATTCAAAGCTTCAAGGTTGCACGAGTTGCAGCATTTCGTCGTTTCGAGGTTTCGTCGTCATGGAAGCCTTGAAACGTCGAAACCTCTGAAACTCTCTAAGTGCTCTTGACCACAATGGCTTCCAGGACATTGGCCGCATCTTCGGCTTTGTCGGTGGCGAATTCCAACTCTTCGTATAGTTCTTTCAGCTTGATGAGATGGATGGGATCTTTTTCATTCTCAAAGAGGTCGGCAATAGCCTTCCGGCTGATGTGATCGGCTATGTCTTCCAGACGATTGACCTCTTCGCAGTACTCCATGACATGTCCGTTTTTTTCGAGCAGCGAGACACCTTTCCCAAGCGCCTCGCATTGCTGAACGATGATGCCGGCGAGTTCGGCTGAGACCGGCGGCGGACTGGCGATCTTGTACATCACAAGCCGCAGCGCTGCGGAGTTCACGAAATCCAGAACGTCATCAAGAGAGGAGGCCAGGCGGTGAATATCTTCGCGATCGAATGGCGTAATGAATGTCTGGTTCAGCTTTACGATGATGGAGTAGGTGGCTTTGTCGCCTTTATGTTCGATCCCTTGTACCTGACTCACTCGCATCGCCAAGTCGTGGGGATCGGCCAGTATGCTGTGAAGAAGCTTGGCCCCCTCGGTCAGGTTGGCGGAAAGCTCGGCAAAAAGATCAAAAAACTTTGTGTCTCGCGGGATGAGGCGCATTTTTAGAAAAGCTCAGGCACACTTAACCTCTTAAGCGCAGGGCATTGCCAGGAGCAGAGTAATATCTCACGCTCGACGTAGAGGAGGCAAACGGCGAGCGTTAGCGGCGGGTCCGGCGGGTAGCAAGGGCGGGAGCCCTGTGGGAACTATTGAGCCGGACAATTCCAAGCAAAACGAAAACGGCTGCCGAGCCGACCGCTACTGGCTCGAGGAAGCCAAGGAAGATCCGCGCCAAATCCATCCCCGGATTATGAGCGCATCTCGGCTCCGAATCGACATTACGCACAGGCTAGACCAACAGTGCCATGCAGGAGCCCCCGCAAGTCTCGATGCAATTCGTGAATACTGCCGCAATCTCCCCTCGAAAGTCGTGAGACGAAACGACGAAGTTCAGAATGACGTTCGTAACCTTGTCTGCTGGTTACGGCGGACCTACCATCGGCGTGGGATACGAGTTTCTTCGCTGTCTCTTAGCTGATTCTAAATTCCCGGCAGCGCAAAATCATCGCTTGGAAACTGAGGCGAGTGGGCAAATCAGCTGAGGCCTGACAGTTCCGAAGATGGGTGGAGGCGGTTCATGAGATTGAAAGTGCGGCTGCTCCTGAGTCTGATTGCGGTTGCGGTCACGATTTCGCTTTCCGGCTGCGGGCATTACGTGTGCGGCACCGGTGCAACATTCGGGAACTCGAGTTGCTCAGCTTCCGGAGGCGGAATCAATCAAGGCGGGGGCACGACGACGAGTGCCGCGGCCTTCGCTTTTGCAGTTGATGCCGCGGGCACAATTGATGGCTATACGCTCGACACTACCAATTCCACCTTTGGAGCGACTGCCAGCTATTCTGCACCGACGACTCCAACTCAGGACGACGGTAGCGGAATGGTAATCGCCCAATCGAAATATCTCTACGTGGGATTCCCGTCAACCTTTCAGATATTTGGTTACTCGATCAGCGCCAGCGGCACCTTATCAAGCGTCAGTGGAAGCCCGTTTGGGGCAAACTACCTCACTACCGCAGTCGGGACCAAGAACATGATTACGAATCCAGCTGGCACGTTTCTCTTCGTTGCCAGCGGGGCATCGAATCAGATCTACGTCTACCAGATTGGCAGCTCGGGCGGCTTGACGTCAGTGAGTGGTTCGCCGTTCACAATTCCCTTCCTGGCAGCCAACTTAGCTATCGATGGACTCGGGAAGTATCTTTACGTAACACAAAATCTAGGGTCGCACACCGGGCTGCAAATCGCAGCGTATAGCATCGGCAGCAGCGGGGGATTGACGGCTGTCACCGGAAGCCCATTCGCTTATCCGATGTGGGAAGTGGCAGGCGATCCTTCCGGCAAATACCTCATCGGGACTAGTGGACGCTCGGTGCCGTTCAACGGTGTGGACGATTATCATCTCTATGTTTACAGCATTCAGCAGACGGGCTCGAATGCCGGCGCGCTGACTGCTGTTTCCGGATCGCCGTTTACGACGGTCTACTCACCTTTCGGGATCGCGATGCAGCCGAATTCCGCGGGAAGTTTTGTCTATTCCTTCAGCGTTAACGACACGGATACAGGCTATAACCCGGTCGAGGGCTTCTCTTTGGATTCCACCAGCGGTTCGTTAACGACCGTGAGTGGATCGCCGTTCAGTGGAGTATCGGACGGCTTCTGGGGACAGATCGATCAAAGCGGCGCCTATTTATTCGTTTACGGTGGCGTCGTCAACAACGGAACGGTAACCACGAGCTTGGGTGCAATGAACATCGGTTCCGGAGGTACATTGACAGAACCGACATCCCAGCTGACTCTGCCGACCGCGGGATTCTGGGCAGTTACTGATCCTCAGTGAGGGAGAGGCTAGATTTTTTTGGTGTTGGCAACTGAGAGACTCGCACCTACCGCGGGTCTCTTTTCGTTTCGCCGGGGAGGGGTACAATAGAAGTATCCCATCTGAAGCAATGTGGCCGCATTGTCGGCGGGGGACTGGAGAGTTTCTGGTGGAAGGGCCCATGCAAACCTTTTTGCCCGTCCTGACGTCTGAAAGAGTGAGCGCGAGTTTCAGGGGCGTCATCTGCAGAAGCTGTTAACACCATCGAGAGCGCCCAGACTGTGACGATCAAAATCAGGATCCCGAAGACGATCGGGGAAATGCCGGGCGAGGGAGTCCGCGGTTTGCCGCGAGACCCGCTGCTACGCGCCGCACTCGTTTTGTTTATCCTCCTGGCGGGATCTTTTACCGCAGTATTCTCCTACTACTACATCAAATACGACCGCATAATCCAGCGGCGCTTCAGCAGTCCCATCTTTGCCAATACCGCGAAGATCTATGCCCTGCCGCGCGTGTTGCGCGAAGGGGAGAAGATCGAACCCCGTGAAATCGCCGCCGAGCTGCGCCGCGCCGGGTATTCCGACAAGGACAGCCAGTCGAAGATGGGGACTTACCATCTCTTCAACGGCGGGATCGACATTACACCGGGCTCCGAGTCCTATCACAGTCCAGAGGAAGCGCGAATTACTGTCGCCGACGGGCAGATTGAGCGCATCTCCAGCAAGGGAGTGGAGCTTTCGGCTTATGAACTTGAGCCTCAGCTGGTAACCGCGCTGTTTGATTCCGAGCAGCGCTCGAAGCGGGAAATTATCAAGTACAACGACATCCCTCCAGTCATGATTCAGGCCGTACTGGCAATCGAGGATCGCCGCTTCTTTGAGCATGGAGGAGTGAACTTCGCCAGAACCATCGAGGCGGTATGGGAAGATGTGCTCCGTCAACGCCGCGCTCAAGGAGGCTCGACTCTAACACAGCAGCTTGCGCGTGGTTTCTTCCTGACTCCGGAAAAATCCATCAAGCGCAAATTGACCGAAATGCTGATTGCAGAGGAGATGGAGCAGAAGTTTTCGAAGCAGCAGATCTTCGAGTTCTATGCCAACTGGGTCGACCTCGGACAGCGCGGATCGTTTGCCATTAGCGGGTTTGCTGAGGCATCCAGGGCCTATTTCAACAAAGATCTCAAGGACATTACCTTGCCCGAGGCAGCTCTGCTCGCCGGACTGATCCAGCGGCCGAGCTATCTTTCGCCCTACCGGCATCCGGAGCGCGCCATGGAGCGGCGAAATCTCGTGCTCGAGGCAATGGTCGAGACGCATGCCATCACGCGCGAGCAGGCGGATAAAGCCAAGGCGACCCCGCTGAAACTGGCCCCTCCGAATGTTGAAGGGATGGATGCTCCGTACTTCGTGGACATGGTTCGCGACTCGCTGATCGGCAAATTCAGCGAAAACGAGCTGAACGACAGCTCTTATCGGATTTATACGACGCTCGATCCGGAGTTGCAGAAAGCTGCGGCGCAGGCGGTTGAGAGCGGCATTAAGATCGTCGACGAAGAAGTGAAAAAAATACGTACTAAGCGCGTCAAAGTTGGCAAGAAATATGAAACAACGGTCTTGCCGGGACCGCAGGCTCAGGTTGCACTGGTCGCGCTGGATCCGCATACCGGCGCGGTTCTGGCGCTTGTCGGAGGTCGCGACTATGGATGGAGTCAATTGGACCACGCCGTCGCGAAGCGGCCTACGGGATCGATTTTCAAACCATTTGTCTATGCGGCTGCGATGAACACCGCCCTCGACGGATCACAAACCGTGATTACTCCGGCGTCGACCGTCACAGACGAACCATCCAGCTTTGCCTATGGCGATCAGATTTACGAGCCGCGGAATTACAAAGAGGAATATCACGGCGACGTAACGCTGCGATACGCGCTGGCGATGTCACTGAATAACGCCACGGTAAAAGTCGCCGAAGAAGTCGGATACGACAAAGTCGCGGACCTGGCCCGATCGGCCGGCATCACTTCGGTGAAGGCGACGCCTGCCATGGCGTTGGGATCTTATGATGCGTCGCCCCTGGAAATGGCCGGAGCCTATACGGTATTCGCGAACGATGGCGTTCGCCTGTCGCCGACTTTGTTGCGCTCGGTACGGAACGCGAAAGGCGATGTAATCGCCAACTACTCGACAGATCAGAAACAGGTGCTCGATGCCCGCATCGCCTATGTCATGACCAACATGATGGAAGGCGTGATCAATAACGGTCTGGGATATACCGCCGTACGGTTGCGCGGCTTCATGGCACCGGCTGCGGGCAAGACCGGCACTTCGCATGACGGCTGGTTCGCAGGATATACGTCGAACTTGCTGTGCATCGTATGGGTCGGATACGACGACTACAGCGACATTCGCCTGAGCGGGGCACAGACCGCCGCGCCCATCTGGACCGAGTTCATGAAGAAGGCCTCGACCTTGCCGGAATATTCCAATATGGTCGAGTTTTCGCAGCCGTCTGGAGTGGTCGATGTGCAACTAGATAAGGCCACAAATCGCCTGGCTACACCAACTTGTACGGACGACTATACCTCGGCTTTCGTCGCCGGAACCGAACCCAGCGAAACCTGCGACCAGCAGGCTGGGATGAAGGGATTCTTTTCCCGCATCTTTTCCGGAGGAGACAAGCCTGTCTTGGCTCCCCAGCCTCCGAATAGCCAAGACCCTAATACTCAGGACCCAAAGAAAAGGAAGGGCTTTTTCGGCAAACTGGCCGGGATATTTAAAGACGACAAAAGCTCGGCTCCGGTGTCTAAACCACCAGACGGCAGTCAGCCTGGGCCGCATTAATCGAGCGGGATAGGCCGGTAGCCTTCGAGATGCAAGCTCCGCCCTTGCCGCAAAATTCTCGCCGCCCGGTCAAAACTGTGCCAAAATAACCGCAACATCTGGGGGTGGCCAGTGGCTCTCTACCCGAAAGTTCTTCCTGTTACGTTTGTCGCCCTTTGTGTTTTTGCCCTTTCGTCCATCACATCGGCTCAGGTTTCCGAACAAGTTCAGATCAAACCGCCGCTGATCCGGTCCATCGATCCGCCGAAGCCTGACGCGACTCCGTCTGCGCTTGAGGCGACGGGCGATCAGCTGCGCGCACAAAAACTCTTTCTCGATGCGCTCGACTATTATCGCGCCGCGCTGGCGAAGCAGCCGCGAGCGGCTGCATTACTGAACAAAATTGGCATCACCGAATTGATGATGCAGCGCTACCGCGAAGCAAAGAAGTCTTTCGATCAATCCATCAAGACCGACCGCAAGTTCGCCGACGCATATAACAACCTGGGCGTCGTGCTCTATGAGGAACGCAAATACAGTGGCGCGGTCAAGCAGTACCGGAAAGCAATTGCGATCGATGGCACTTCAGCGTCCTTCTACAGCAATCTTGGGGCGGCGCTGTTCTCGAAGAAAGAGTTCGACCCTGCTGTGATGGCCTATCAGAAGGCGGTCGAACTCGATCCCGATGTTTTTGAGCGCACGTCGCGTGCCGGAGTCCAGGCGCAATTGCCCAGCCCCGAAGATCGGGCTCGCTACGACTTCACCGTCGCCAAGCTCTACGCGAAGATGGGATTCTCCGACCGATCCCTCGAATACCTGCGCAAAGCGATGGAAGAGGGATACAAGGATTACAAGGATGTCTATAAAGACGCCGAATTCGCTCAACTGCGCAAAGACAAGCGTTTCACCGAATTGATGGCGGAAAAATTCCCAGCGATTCCTGAATAGTTGTGCTAGCAACAGGGTAGATACCCGCTACTCTCGCGATTTCTCAATCGCGACTGTACGAGACTGTGCTCGTCAGAAATTTCCAAATCTCACTTTCGAATCGTCGTGTTCTGCTCGTCATCTCGGTGTTTTACAAAGATTTACAAAATTAGACGGAACTTCTTGAGGTTCGGGTGTTTAATTTTTGTACATACTCCTGAAAACAACAGGGTGAGTAAGGAGAAACGGTAGCCCATCGGATGCTGACCCGAGCACGCCCCAAGCAAGCATCCGATGGGTTTTTTCCTTTTCTGGCTGTTCGCTCTCAGCCATCAACCTCCAGTAAAACCAAATCCGCTGAGGACACTAAAAAACTCTGCGTCCTCGGCGGTGCTTATTGTCTTTATTGGACTATTGAACTTCGCTCGCCGATATAAGCTTCGATCACTTTTTTCCACTTGCCCTGCGCTTTGAGGATGAACTCAACGGCATCGCGCAGCGCGCCGTCTCCACCTGAATGTGCAGTCACGTAGTGCGATTCTTTTTTCACCTCGGCACGCGCATTTCTCACCGCGATTGCAAGTCCTGCGGCGCGCATAGCGGGAAGATCGATCACATCGTCTCCGACAAAAGCCGCCTCTTCAGCTTGAATACCCTCTTCTTTCAGAATCTCGTTAAATGCGGAGCGTTTGTCCTGAATTCCCTGCCGGACGTATTCGAGCTTCAGATCTCGCGCGCGCAAGGCGACGGTTTCAGAGATGCGTTTCGTAATCAAGCCGGTCTTGATACCGGCCAATCGCGCCAACGAGATGGACGTACCATCGTGCGCGTGAAATCCTTTGGCCTCGATCAGAGCTTGGCTGTGAAAACCGAACCCTCCTTGCCCGGCATGCCTGGACGACTGTTCTAGGACGCTTTGTTGCGCTCCCGCAGGAGCGGGAAAAATGAAAAGTTTGCCGTCGGTGAGAACGCCGTCAACGTCAAAGAGCAGAAGTTTAACTTTGCGCGCGCGGACTTGAGCCGAATGTTTTTTGGCCATCGACGGGAATTCTAACAGCAGGTATGCAAATGCTTGCGCACAAAGCTTCTCGCAGCGCGCCGAACTCCGCGGTGGACGCGGCTTCGCGTGTATAATCTGTGAACTTTGCGCGGGAGCGTGTCGACTCAATCCCCCATTGAGCGGTACGAGTAAGAAGCCGCCTGCCCCGATCTACCCCAAGTTGAAGGAGCCTCATGCCTTTTCCAACTACGCAGTGGATATCTCCTGCAAGAAGATATGGGTTCGCCCGTAACTCAGCGGTTCTCTTTTTTGTTTCACTGCTGTTCATGGCGGCACATGCAACGGCACAAACGGGATACACGGGAATTTTCGGCGGGGGCCCATTTTATAAGAATGCGTCGGCCATCACCGAGATTGAAGACTCGGGGTTTACCGAGGCGATCGTCTGGAGCATTGAGGTGAGCAGCACCGGCGACTTGAATTTCAACGGCGAGTTTCCGTTGACCTCGGGGGGAGCCTACGTCGGGGATCAGTACTATCCCAATTTCGCCTCGGATATGGCGACGCTGAAGCAAGGCACGGTGAAGCGCGTAACCTTTAGCATCGGATCTTCGAATTATGGCGACTGGGAAAACATCAAGGCTCTGGTCGATGCTCAGGGCACGGGGCCGACGAGCATTCTTTATCAGGATTTTCAGGCCCTCAAAACGGCGATTCCTGCGCTCGACGCCATCGATTTTGACGATGAAAACAGCTTCGATTCGTCGAGCACGATCTCATTCGGCGTGATGCTCGGCGGTCTTGGGTATCACGTCATGCCCGACGCATTTGACGATGCTAGTTATTGGACGAATGTCGTGTCGTCGATCAATGCGCAACTTCCAGGAACCGCGGACGGCGTGCATCTCCAAGCGTACGCCGGTGGCGCGGGAAACAATCCGTGCGTGGGATGGAATTTCGGAACGGTTCCTGTCTTTCCGGGCTTGTGGGATCAATACGACACGCCCAGCCAGGTTCAGACCACGATGAGCGGATGGCACGCCCAGTGCGGCATTCTCGGTGGTTTCATGTGGCTCTATGACGATTTCGTGGGCACCGGCGAAGCCGCCGAATATGCAGCCGCAATCAATAATGCAGTCGCAAGCACGGGCTTTACACTATCCGGCCCGGCGAACGTCTTTCTGAACCAGAACTCCACGGCCAGTGCCACCATTACCATCACCGACATCGGTGGATTCAATAGCCCCGTCACTCTGGCCTTGTCGGCGCTGCCGAAAGGAGTGCAGGCATCCATCCAGGGGCAGACGAATTCGCGGAAGATTGTGCTTAAAGCGAATGCTTCCGCCGCCACCGGATTTACAACTGTGACAGTGACCGGGACCTCTGGGAGCATCACGGAAACCGCGTCGTTCACACTGGCGGTAAGCGCCGGCGTGGGTAAGACAGGAATCGGAACACAGGTCGATCTATCGTCAGAGTTCAATCTCAACGGAATCTATACGGATGGTTCGACCTATACCACCGGCGGAATCGACGGAGCCGGCTATTCCTATTCGGCGAATCTCCTGACGGGTTCGCGAACCTACAACAGCATTCTGTTCAATTTCGGGGAGGCGAATTTGCTGGATGCGGTCGGCTGCGGCGGGCAGGTCGTCAGTCTGCCGCAAGGAAAGTTTTCATCGTTGCTGCTCTTCGCGACAGGTGTCGAAGGAAATCAGCCATCGCAAACGCTAACGGTAACGTACACAGACGGCACGAGCGCGAAATTCGTGCAGAGTTTCAGCGACTGGTTCACGCCAGAGAAATATTTGCGGGAGTCGGAAGCGGTCGCGATGGCCTACCGCAACTTCGACAATGGCACGAAAGATCAGCGAACATTCAATCTTTACGAATACCAATTCGCGCTGAATTCGCAGAAGACGGTCAAGAGCCTGACCCTGCCGGCTAACTCGCATGTGGTGGTATTGGCAGCGACGGTGAAGTAGGGCCAAGAAAAGTCTGCTCGCAGCTGGAAATTCGGCCAAGTCCAGTCGTCTGGTTGCTTGAATATCCCAACCATTCTCCAAGGCGAATGGTTGGCGAAAATCAGCGTCGCGGCTAGAATAGTGAGATGCCGTCCCCTCCGGTTTCCTTGGCTTGGGCTCACCCTCTTGTGGCGGAGTGGTTTGTCCGCCGCTTTGGCACGCCCACCGAGCCACAGGAGCAGGGCTGGCCTCACATCCTGGCCAGAAGAACGACGCTGATTTCCGCGCCCACCGGATCTGGCAAGACATTGGCGGCATTCCTTGCGTGCATTGACCGGCTTGTGCGCAAGGCGCTCGCTGGAGAACTCGCCGACCGAACCGAAGTGCTCTATATCTCGCCGCTGAAGGCCCTCAGCAACGACATTCAAAAGAACCTCGAGATCCCCCTCGGAGAGATCCTTGCCATGGCCGGCGAGCGTGGCCTGCTGATGCCGGAGATCCGCACCGCTGTACGCACCGGGGACACGCTGATGCCCGAGCGGCGCGCGATGCTGAAGCGGCCTCCGCACATTCTGGTCACGACTCCGGAGTCGCTTTACATTCTGCTTACCGCCGACAAGAGCCGCGCCATCCTGCGCGATGTGGAGACGGTGATTGTCGACGAAATTCACGCCGTTGCTGATGACAAGCGCGGAGCGCATCTCACCCTCTCGCTCGAGCGCTTGGACGCGCTGACTTATCGTTGGCCGACGCGCATTGGATTGTCCGCGACGCAGAAGCCGATCGAGGAAGTTGCTCATTTTCTGACTGGAACCGATCGCCCCGATCCAGTAATCGTCAATGTGGGTCACAAACGGCAACTCGATCTCGGAATCGAAGTTCCGCCGATGCCGCTGGGCCCCGTGGCTTCCAATGAGATGTGGGACACGGTTTACGACCGGCTGGTTCAGCTGGTCGAGCAGCACCGTTCCACGCTGGTGTTCGTCAATACGCGGCGGATGGCGGAGCGCATCGCGCACCATCTCGGCGAGCGCATCGGCGGAGAAAATGTCGCCGCGCACCATGGCAGCTTGTCGCGCAAGTTGCGCCTCGCAGCGGAAAGGAAGTTGAAAGAGGGACACGTACGCGTCCTCGTTGCGACGGCCTCGCTCGAACTTGGAATCGATGTGGGGACGGTCGATCTAGCGGTGCAGATCAATTCTCCGCGATCGATTGCCGTCGCTTTGCAACGTGTTGGGCGCTCGGGACACTGGCGCGGCGCGGTTCCCAAAGGACGTTTCTTCGCCACCACGCGCGACGATCTCATGGAATGTGCTGCCCTCGTGCGTGCGGTAAAGATGGGCGATCTCGACCGGTTGATTATTCCCGATGCGCCCCTGGATGTGCTGGCGCAGCAGGTTGTCGCAGCTTGCTCGGCGGAAGAGTGGAATGAGGAAGAGATGTTTGCGCTGGCTCGCCGCGCGTATCCATATCGCGACCTGAAGCGTAAAACATTCGATGCCATTCTAGAGATGCTGTCAGAGGGCATCGCCGCACGGCGCGGACGTTACGGCGCCTACATTCATCGTGATCGGGTGAACGGCAAGTTGCGCGCGCGCCGGGGAGCGCGGTTAGCCGCTATCACCAGCGGTGGCGCTATTCCTGACAATTCTCTTTACACAGTCGTCGCTGAACCCGATGGCGCGGTCGTCGGCACGGTCGATGAAGATTTCGCGGTCGAGAGCAATCGCGGCGACATCATGCTGCTCGGCAACACTTCCTGGATGATTCACCGCATCGAGACGAACTCGGGCCGCATGCTAGTGCAGGACGCGCACGGAGCGCCTCCGAGTGTGCCATTCTGGCGAGGCGAGGCGCCGGCAAGAACACAGGAGCTGTCGCTCCAAGTGGGAGAGCTCCGCCAGAAGATCAGTGATATGTTGCCGCACGCGTCACCGGTCGGATTTTCGGCCACTCAGCCGGATGTGGCGGCCGCAGTAAGTTGGCTCAAAGAAGAATGCGGCTTTGACGATTCAGGCGCCGAGCAGGCGATTGAATACATTCTTCAGGGTCGCGCCGTTCTCGGCGCCGTGCCGACGCAGAGTACGGTCATCGCAGAGCGCTTCTTCGATGAAGGCGGAGGGATGCAGCTTGTGATTCACGCACCCTTCGGTGGCAGAATCAACAAGGCATGGGGACTCTCTCTGCGCAAGCGATTCTGCCGCGGATTCAACTTCGAACTTCAGGCCGCCGCGACCGACAATGGGCTCAATATCGCTCTGGCTGAGCAGCACAGCTTCCCGCTCGGCGATGTGTTTCATTTCCTTCAGTCTGAGACGGTTCAGCCCATTCTCGAGCAGGCAGCCCTCGACTCTCCGATTTTCGGCACCCGGTGGCGCTGGGATGCGAATCGCGCGCTTGCTCTGCTGCGCTTCCAACACGGCAAGAAGGTTCCTCCCCAGATTCAGCGCATTCGTTCGGATGATCTGCTGGCGTCAGTTTTTCCTGATGCAGCGGCTTGTTTCGAAAATATCGAGGGCGACCGCCAGATCCCCGATCATCCTCTCGTGCGGGAGGTGATGAAGGATGTGCTCACCGAGGCAATGGACATCGAGGGGCTCAAGTCTCTCCTGCGGGGAATGGCTTCGGGTGAGATCCGCGTGCTGGCCATCGATACTCCGGTCCCGTCGCAGTTCTCGCACGAAATTCTGAATGCGAATCCGTATGCGTACCTCGATGATGCTCCACTGGAAGAACGACGGGCGCGTGCGGTCGAGATGCGGCGAGTGCTGCCCGAATCCGTGCTGGAGGAAGTCGGCAAGCTAGACCCGGGCGCAATCGATCAGGTGCGCAGGGAAGCTTGGCCGGATGTCCGCGACGCAGACGAATTGCATGATGTGCTGCACACGTTGGTGGCGTTGCCCGAAGGGCAATCAGCATTCAGCATTCGGCATTCAGCCCCTGACAGTATCGGTATGCTCCCGGCGCACTCGTTGGAATCGACCGGGGCCAGTGGCGGCTGGAGCGATTTTTTCTCGCGTTTGCAGAGTCAGGGCCGGGCCGCGGTTGCGTCCGTCGAAGGGCGGCGCTACTGGGCGGCGGCAGAGCGGGTTCGCAGTTTTCAGGCGTTGTTTCCTACGGCTCTGTTCGAGCAGGAATTGGCTGATGTGGAGTCCGGGAACGTTTCGCGGGACGATGCCTTGCTGACTCTTGTTACCGGATGGATGTCGCACATCGGGCCCACAACCGCTTCGCAATTGGGAAACGCTCTCGGTCTGGCTGCCGCGGATATCGAAAGGGCTTTGCTGCGCATGGAGGCCAGCGGAACCGTCTTGCGGGGGAAGTTCGCGGGCTCTCACACCGCATCACCAGAAGAAATTGAATGGTGCGAGCGACGCCTGCTGGCGCGTATCCATCGCCTCACCGTCGGAATGCTTCGCAAGCAGATCGAGCCGGTCACGGCGGCGCAGTTCATGCGATGGCTGTTGCGATGGCAACACCTCTCTCCGGGGGCACAGGTTTCCGGGGAACGCGGCACAATGGAGGTTCTTGAGCAGTTGCAGGGTTTCGAAATTCCTGCGAATGCGTGGGAGCGGCAGGTACTCGCGCGCCGGATCGTCGACTACGATCCCAAGTGGCTCGACCAGCTTTGTCTCACGGGTGCAGTGGGCTGGGGTCGGCTGTCGCCACATCCGGCCACGTCGGATTCTGCTGCCGATCGGAACTCACCCCGGCAGCGGCGTGTCATTCCCACTTCGGTTGCTCCGATCACATTCTTTGTGCGGGAGCAGGCCGACTGGATGATCCCCCGCCACCCCGCAGAAGATGATTCCGAGAAACGCGGTCTGAGCCATGGAGCCCAGCTGGTTCTCGATTTCCTCCATCACCGGGGTGCATCGTTCTTCGCCGACATTGTGCGTGGGACAGGCAAGTTGAAGGCGGAGATCGAAACAGCGCTCTGGGAGTTGGTCGCGGCCGGAGTTGTGACTGCCGACGGTTTCGATAACCTGCGTTCTCTCATCGATCCCAAGCGCAGGGCTGGTCAAGGAAGTGGCAGGTCCACGCGCCCGCGCCACAGTACTGGCCGGTGGGCATTGCTGCACGCCGATGCTGGCGCCGAGCGCTCCCGAACCATTGAAGCAGCATGTTGGATGCTTTTGCGCCGCTATGGCATCGTCATTCGAGATCTTCTCGCGCGTGAATCGAATTTGCCACCATGGCGCGAGCTGTTAAACGGTTTCCGCCGTCTCGAAGATCGCGGCGAGATTCGCGGAGGCCGCTTCGTCGACGGATTCCTCGGAGAACAGTTCGCTCTGCCGGTTGCAGTTGAATCCGTCCGCGCCATGCGCAGCCTGCCGCTCCGCGGCGACGTCCTGACCATATCCGCTGCCGACCCGCTTAACCTTGTCGGGATTCTGGTCCCTGGAGAGCGAGTCCCAGCGATTTCAGGAAGAACGGTCAGCTACAAAGACGGGATCGCGGTCGTGCCCTCTGAAGCGACCGCGATAGCCGAAGCGGCGGGGTAGACTTCTTGGCGGCTAGGCTGCTCAGCAAGTCAGAAACTGCCTGAAAAATAAAAAGGCCAGAAGCCCGATGAGGGGGTCCCCCGAGCTTCTGACCACGATCTCGGCGAGAACTTCTTGAAAGCGCTTCCCCCATCGCTTTTGCCGAGCATCCGCAATCTCCTTGGTTGCATGCGGCGTTCCACTCTGGGAATGAACTCGGAGCCCGCGACATTGCCACCGTAACCTGATATATTATCAACGGCTTACAGATTTCTCGTCGCCGATCGATCCACCCCGGTCTCTCCTTTGTAGTAGCTCCAAGCTATCTGATCGGATAGTCTGACTAGCCGTTCGGATATTGGAAATCCGGAGTGCCACACATGCATTTCGGCGCGCGCTGTGATAAGAATTCAGCACGGAATGGGAGACCCGATTGCGCCCTAGATTACTGGTGATTGCGGGACCATCGAAGGATGCCTCCATTCCCTTACCCGATGGAGAGGCCACCCTTGGGCGCGATCCCACTAACCTCGTAGCCGTCGTAGACCCCTCTGTTTCGCGAAAACACTGTCTTCTGCGCCGCGAAGATAATCGTTACCAGATCAAGGACCTCGACAGCCGCAATGGTACGCTCGTTAATGGCGTTTCGGTCAAAGAACAATGGCTGCGACATGGGGACGAGATTTCAACCGGAGATTCTGTATTTCTTTTCCTGACGGAAGAAGAAGAGCAGGTTCTCAGCCGCAGCAAGGTTGAATTCGACGAGCGTCGTCCGACGGCCGAGACGCGAGTCATCTATCCCAAAGAAGTCGTCTATCTTCAGCCGGAACAACTCCTGCGCGAGTTGCCATCCAATGCGCAAGTCGGGCGCAATCTGAACGCCTTGTTGAAGATCAGCCGGGTCGTGCACGCGATCCGCGATTTGGAAGAACTCCAGGCACAGTTGCTCGATCTGATCTTCGAAGTGGTTCCAGCAAGTCGTGGCGCGATTCTGCTCACCGAGGGTGCCGGGCAGGAATTCAATTGCATGTATGCGCGCACGCGTCAGGCGGGTCAAGCACAGCTGGTCCGGGTGAGCCGAACGATCGTCCGCCAAGTGATGAAAGAAAATGTTGCGTTGCTCGGCGTCGACGTTTCAACCAGTGGCGTGCTGCGTGACGTGGAAAGCCTGGCTGCTTCCGAGGTGCGTTCCTTGTTGTGCGTCCCTCTCAGCGTTTTCGAGAGGATGATCGGATGCATTTATCTCGATAGCACCAATGCCGCGAATCGTTTTCATGAAGATCACCTGCAATTGACTGCCGCGGTTGCAGCAGTCTCAGCTGTGGCGCTCGATAATGCGCGCCGCCTGCAATGGCTCGAGCAGGAAAACCAGCGGCTCATGACCGAGATTCGTCAGGAACAGAGTCTGGTCGGCGAGAGTGCCCGGATGAAGGAAATCTTTCAATTCGTGGCCCGCGCGGCCCCCAGCGACTCAACTGTCTTGATCGAAGGAGAAAGCGGCACAGGCAAGGAACTAGCCGCTCGGGCGCTTCATCGCAATAGTCATCGCGCTGGCAAGGCCTTCGTGGCGATCAACTGCGCGGCCATTCCTGAAACTTTGCTCGAGAGCGAACTCTTCGGCCACGAGCGCGGAGCCTTCACAGGCGCGTCCGTGCAGAAAAAGGGCCGCCTTGAGGTTGCCGACGGTGGAGTCGTGTTTCTGGATGAGATTGGAGAACTAGCGCCGGCGCTCCAGGTCAAGCTGCTCCGTGTTTTGCAAGAACGCGAATTCGAGCGCGTCGGAGGCACCCATCCGATCAAGATCGATGTCCGGTTGATCGCGGCCACGAATCGTGATTTGAACGAGGCGGTCCGCAAGGGAGAATTCCGCCAGGACCTTTATTACCGGTTAAATGTTGTAAAGCTCACCATGCCTCCGCTGCGCGAACGCCGGGAGGATATTCCCATGCTGACACGGCACTTCGCCCAGAAGCACGCTAAAAGATGCAAGGTGAAGTCGAAGCCTGTTTCGCGCGAAGCCATGGCCGCGCTCGTAAACTACGACTGGCCCGGCAATGTCCGCGAACTGGAGAACGCCATTGAACGCGCGCTGGTCATGGGATCGTCAGACATGCTTTTGCTGGAGGACCTGCCGGAGTCGTTGATGGAACAGACTCCTCCTGCTGAGATGCACGAGGGCAAATATCATGCAAGCGTGAAGGAACTGAAGAAACAGCTCATCCTCGACGCAGTGGAGCAGACTCGGGGAAATTACGTGGACGCGGCCGGCATTCTCGGAGTGCACCCGAATTACCTGCATCGGCTGATTCGCAATCTGGGTTTGAAGGAAGAACTCACCAGCTCGTTGCGTCCGCGCGGCAAAATGTCAGGTGGGGCAGCATAGGGACAGAGCCTTATGCGGCCGTCAAATAAGACCTTTTCAATTGCCGGCCTTTGCATGCTGCAACGATTTCGAGTGCAGATCGTTTACGATAGAGGCGAGAGCCGCAAGCAGTCTTTCATGACCGCAGTTGAGATTTAGCTCCGATTTATCCAGATAGGCACAAACTCCATCCCGCTGCAACCGCTCGGCGTTTTTATTCGATAGGGCGGTGAAAGCGACAACCGCGATACCGGCCATAATTGGGTCCTTCTTCAAAGCCTTCAGCACATCCAGGCCGGAGATTTTCGGCAAAAGCATATCCAGCAGAATCACATGCGGCCTCTTCTCGCGCGCGGTGCGAAGCGCCTGTTCGCCGTCGTCAGCGGTCAGAACGTCATAACCTGCCCGCGCCAGAGCCCGCTCCGTCGCCAGTCTCAGAAACTTGCTGTCGTCCACCAGCAAAATTGTGATCTTTCCCCTTGCCGTCATGGCAAACATGCCCTCGTCCCGACGGACGATCTACGCTTTCCTCTAGAATCATCGGCATGTCCTCGGAGAACTTGATTGGAGATCGGGATCTTGGGATATCCAAAGAAATCCGACCGAACGAATCCACCTAATCGCCACCCTTGGCAAGCTTCTCGCGCGCCGCTTTTCCCAGCAGGCCATTTACCGCCGCCCGGCACGCCTCCCGCAACGGCTCTTCATGCCCCTCGGGAATCGATCGGGAGACCAGCAGCATGCTCGTTCCGTGCAACAATGCCCACAACGCGAGCGCCAGTTGCGTATGTTCGTCAACAGATCCACCCAGTTTTTTGGCGAGTAACTGTTCGACAAACGCGAAATTCGGTCGCGATTCGCGAATTGGCCGAGGCGCCCCTTTCTTCCTCGGAGGAGAGAGCGAGCGTGCGTGAGTGTAAAAGAGCTGATATTCGTTCGGCAGGCGTAACGCGTACTCCACATAAGCCTCAGCCATTTCTTCGATGGTATTGCCCTGTTCGAAATAACCTCGAATACGACCTGCAATGCGCAGCAGTAGCCCACGGATCAGATCTTGCCGGTCTTTGAACCGGCGGTAGACCGCTGGAGTATTCGTACTTGCGGCTTTCGCCACCGCGCGCATGGTCAGGGCCCGTTCGCCGCCCTTTCGCCACAGAGTGTCGGCCGCTTGCAAGATGCGGTCTTCCAAATCTGGATCGGGATGGCGGGGCATTATTCCTCCTTAGACTCGGACCTGAACGATAATATTACATTGACATTGTAGACATAACATTGTTATACCTATAGCACAAGTCCTCCCCCCATCGTTTTGCAGGCAATGTCAGGAAGGTGGCCGCCGGGCACAGCACAACCGGCGGCTTTTCTTTTTCGCCACTGTACATCGGTAACTTTCCAATATAATAATTATGTTGACTACGTTACCGTAACATTGTATACATAATTCACGGTAGCAGATTTTCCCTCCCGACAGTTACCCGGCAGGAGATAGTTGATGTATCCGTATAAGGATCACGAGTACAGCTGTGAGAGTGAGCTGAACGATCAGCTGCAGGCGGTTCATCTGGAATTGTTGAGCGCGCATTGCGCAACACACCAGCTACGCCTTCATTACTCCTCCGATGAACTGGCCCGCTTTGGCCGGCGTGATGTGCTGCGCAAATCCGCACAGGCCGCCAGCGAGTTGAACGAATTCTACGCGGCCATCGAGAAGAGAATTCCGCAAGCAAACACCATCGACGAAGCCACTGCGCCCACGGTAGAACAGGCCGAACAAGCTGTGCGCTGGGTGGTCGGGTACCTGGAACAGCAGCGCGAAAAGTATTTGCCCGTTGCCGAACCCCTGAGCCAGCAACATAAAGCGCTGCTATGGCCTTATTTCTCGCCGGAATTGCTCGAGCAGATCCGTGTTATCGACCTCAGAGGAACGCGCGTCGAGGTGCCATCGTTCTACGTCGACGTCAGGGCTCTCGGCTTTGAGCCTCCCGAGATCACGCATATGGACTCGCTGACGTTCATTGATGTCGTGGTCTTCAATCAGCAACTCAGCGAGAGGGCGCTATTCCATGCCCTCGTGCATTCAGTTCAGATACGGATTCTTGGGCTGAGACGTTACGCGGAATTATGGGTACAGAGCTTCATCCGCACGAAGGCGCACTTCACGGTGCCGCTAGAAGTGCACGCGTTTTCCCTGGCTTCAAAGTTTCTGCGTCCGGTCGAGAGATTCTCGGTCGAGGACCATGTGCTCCGCTGGGTCACTGACGGACGCTACTGAGATTTCGAGTTGAGGGCGCGCCTGCAAGGCGTCCTCCCCGTCGCGTTAGCGGGCGGCCAGGGCCGCCCGCACCGCGATTGCCGATTCGCCGGTCTTTGAAATGTCCCACCCCCATTGCCAACCACGAAGGGGCGGCTAAGTACCGCCCCTCAACAAATCGAGGTCGCCCTTGGCTCTCCGTAAAACGTGCCCAGGCTAGTCCTACCTTTCTTCTGTTGCCCTCCCGGGCTGGCAGATGGGACAACCGCGCAAACGATGCATCAGCCGTTTCCACCATGGCCAGCCCTGTACTTCGGAGACATGCTGGAACTGAAGCCATCGTGCCTCAGTTATCTTCTTTCGGACCTCTGGGTCGCTAACGCCCATTGTGCGGAATCCCTTGGCATGAAAAGTTTGATTCTACGGAGCGTGATCGGATTGGAGCGAGCGTGGTTGAGCGAACTCTCAACTGATACATGTTAAACGGGCGGCTGCGATTCGTGGAATTTCTGAAGCTGAAAAATCAGCAGCCTCATCTTGTCGCAACCGCGCAACAGGATGAGGCTGATCTGTAGAGCTACTGAGTCAGACGCCGAACAGCGGAAAGCAAGGGCCGGACGCCGTTCCCTACGTTCCTTCCGACCAGCCCGCCAGGTATTCTTCCTGCTCCGGCGTGAGACGATCGATCTTGATCCCCATCGACTCGAGTTTCAGGCGCGCCACGCGCTTGTCGAGTTCCTCAGGAACTTTATAGACCGTCCTTTCGAGTTTCTTGGCGTTCTTCACCATGTACTCGACCGAGAGCGCCTGGTCAGCAAAGCTCATGTCCATTACGCTCGCCGGATGCCCTTCGGCAGCGGCGAGGTTGATCAGGCGGCCTTCGCCGAGCAGATTGATTTTGCGTCCATCCTTCAGCGAGTACTCATCGACGAAGTTGCGTGTCGTGCGCTTCGAGGACGACATCGCTTCAAGGGCCGGAATGTCGATCTCGACATTGAAGTGTCCGGAGTTGGAGATGATCGCGCCATCTTTCATCAGCGTGAAATGGTCCTTGGTCAGTACGCTCTTGTTGCCGGTGACGGTGCAGAAAACGTCGCCGATTTTGGCGGCTTCGTTCATCGACATCACACGGAACCCATCCATGACGGCCTCAAGTGCCTTGGTCGGATCAACTTCCGTGACGATCACTTCCGCTCCCGCGCCGCGGGCGCGCGAAGCCAGTCCGCGTCCGCACCATCCGTAACCGGCCACAACGAACTTCGATCCGGCGAGCAGGAAATTGGTCGCGCGAATAATGCCGTCAATAGTGGACTGTCCGGTACCGTAACGGTTGTCGAACAGGTGCTTGGTGTCGGCGTCATTTACCGCAACGATGGGGAATTTCAGCACGCCTTCCTTGGCCATGGCGCGAAGCCGGATCACACCGGTCGTAGTCTCTTCGGTTCCGCCGATGACATATTCCAAAGCGTCGGTACGCTTCGTATGCAGGATCGAGACCAAGTCGGCCCCGTCATCCATCGTGATCTGTGGTTTGTGATCGATGGCAGCGAGGATGTGGCTGTAATACGTGTCGTTGTCCTCGCCCTTGATGGCGAAGACGGGAATGTTGTGGTCGCGGACAAGCGAAGCGGCAATGTCATCCTGCGTAGAAAGAGGATTCGAGGCGCAGAGGACAACTTCGGCTCCGCCGTCGCGCAGGCAGATTGCCAGATTAGCGGTCTCGGCGGTGACGTGCAGGCACGCGGAGACGCGAATGCCGCTCAGCGGCTGATTCTTGATGAACTCCTTCCGGATAATCTGGAGAACCTTCATCGACTGATTCGCCCACTCGATGCGCTTCTTGCCCAGATCCGCCAGTTCGATGTTCTTAATGTCGCAATTCACTGCTGCTGTTGACATACTTCCCCTTCCGTGGCGCGCAAATGCGTCGTAGATATTAAAAGTTAAATGGCCTGAGGAACGACGAGGTCCGCAACTATTTTCTCAGAATACACGAGAATCGGGTACGGGTAACGTTCCGAAATCCCGCGCTCGTCTACGACTTTGGGACGACGACGGGGGTGTACCTCAGAGTCGCCTTCAACACCAACCACAAAGAACACGAGGTTTCAGGCTGCTCTACTTCGTGTTCTTCGTGTCAGTGTTTGTTAAGTCTCCTTTTACTGCCTAGCAGCTACGGGTTCCCGAAGACCGGCATCGCTGGCCAACTTCGCCGCTTTGTCGGTCGCCTCCCAGGTAAAGTCGGAGTCGTTACGACCGAAATGTCCGTAAGCAGCCGTCTTTTTGTAAATCGGACGCCGCAGGTTGAGCGAGTCCATGATTCCCCGCGGCGTCAGCTTGAAGTGCGCGCGGATGATGTCGGGAATGGTTGCCGGATCGACCTTCTCGGTCCCGAAGGTTTCCACGAGAACGCTCACCGGGTCGGCAACTCCGATTGCGTAGGCTAGCTGCACTTCGCAACGGTCGGCGAGCCCACCGGCGACGACGTTCTTCGCGATGTAACGCGCCATGTACGCGGCGGAGCGGTCAACTTTGGTCGGATCTTTTCCGCTAAAAGCGCCGCCGCCGTGGCGTCCCATGCCTCCGTAAGTGTCGACGATTATCTTGCGTCCGGTGAGGCCCGTGTCGCCCATCGGTCCACCGATAACGAAGCGTCCCGTCGGGTTGATGTGATACTTCGTATCTTCATCGAGAAGGTGTGCCGGGATCACGGCCTGAATGACATGCTTCAAAATCCCCGAGCGCAGTTCGTCGTTTGTGACAGTTTCGGCATGCTGGGTGGAGATGACGACCGCATCCACACGCAGAACTTTTCCGTTCGCGTCATATTCGACTGTGACTTGGGATTTTCCGTCGGGCCGGAGGAAAGGGAGAGTACCGTTTTTTCTGACTACCGAGAGGCGCTGCGTCAGCTTGTGCGCGAGTGAGATTGGGGTAGGCATGTAATCGGTATTCTCATTCACCGCGTAGCCGAACATCATGCCCTGATCGCCCGCGCCGCCGGTATCGACGCCCATGGCGATGTCGCCGGACTGCTTGTTGATGCTCGAAATGACTGCGCAAGTGTTTGCGTCAAAGCCGTAGAGCGCATTGTCGTATCCGATCGAGGCGACTGTGCCGCGCACGACGGTTTGAAAATCGACGTAGGCTTTGGTGGTGATTTCTCCAGCGATAACAACGAGGCCGGTAGCAGTCAGAGTTTCGCAGGCAACGCGACTGACGGGATCGTCAGCCAGGCAGGCGTCGAGGATGGCGTCGGAAATCTGGTCGGCGATCTTGTCGGGATGCCCTTCGGTCACAGACTCAGACGTGAAAAGGTAACGATTCTTGGATGGCAATTTATATTTCTCCTTCAATGGCGCATAGCGTCCTTGCGGCAAGATGCCGGATGTAGCGGCGGACACGCTGCGCAGAACAATTCGGGACTGGGATCAGAGACCAGGCTCGCGGGAGAGGCAGGGCCAGGAAGATCCTCAAAAAGGCTATCAGAGGAATTTACCGCAGCGCAATGACTTCAGGCCCAATTGTGTCCCGGCGGCTTTAGTGGCGGAATTGGGCCATTAAAAGGGCGGAATGGTGACGGAACGGCAGGGGCCGAAATGCTCCATTTCTGGCGAGTTGCGGGAGTGGGGCTTATTGATTCTGAGTTTGATTCTGATCCGGAGTTTGGTTCTGAGTTGGGGCCTGAGTCGGGGGTAAGATGCGCATTCCCTGGGCGTCGAAGACGATCGTTTTAACTTCCCCTTCGGCGCCCTGGGGCGGAATCTCTTTGCCGCCGAGAACGAAATTGACTCCGCCCGCATTTCCCACCTTGACCACGATCTCGCGGGAGGCATGGAACGTAGAGTCGGCTGGAGCGATGAGAGTCTCCGCAGCAACACTCTGCCCATCGGCGCGGACGGAGATCCATGAATCTTCCGATGCGCGAACGACCAGACTCAGCGAGCTGGCAGGCTGGTCGGTGGATTTCGCCAGGGGCTTGCCGATGTTGTGGACACTCACATCACTGCTTTGTTCGTTAGATTGAGCTGGGGCGTGAGTGCTGGCCGTGGGCGGCGGGCTCGTCGCTGTGATCGCAGCTGCCGGGTGCAACGGCTGAGAAGTTAAGCTGGACGATTGCGCCGGGACGATTGGCGCCGCAGATGGAGTCGGTGCGGTGACCGCAGACGGGTTCGACTTTGCAGCGAGCGTTTGGGGCGCGCGGCTATGGCGGATCCAGAGAAAAAGTCCTAGCACGGCGGCGACGGCAGCCGCGGCGACGAGTCTCCAGGGAAAATCGGACGAGGATCGTGGAAGAAATTTCTTGTGCGCAGAGCGCACATCCTTGGCGCGAGGAAGCTGCAGCCCGGGAAGTTCTTCGATCCCGACGGGAGATTCGGCGGATTTGCTACGACTGGAGCCTGCACTCTTTCCAGCTGAAGAACGAGTCTCCACGGGGCGTTCGGCCTGCCAGGCCTGCTGCGCTTTCAGCTGCTCTTCGCGAATGTAGGCAAGGTATTCGTTGACCGCTTCTTCAGGATCAAGCCCTAAGTGCTTCGCGTAGGCACGAATAAATCCTTTATTAAAGACGCCGCCGGGAAGCTGGTCGTACTGCTCTTCCTCGATGGCCTTCAGCATCCGCGGGCTGATCTTGATGACGTTGGAAACGTCATCAAACGAAAGTTCTTTCGCCTCGCGGGCCTTACGAAATTTTTGTCCCAGCTCGCCCATGCCGACCGGATGCGGAATCCGGTATCGGAAACATCATAGGACAAGCTGGCGCGACTGGCTACATTCCAACCGACCAATGCGGGGTAACATCCGGGTATCGGGCTCGATTCAGACCTCGGAGGTCGGGAGTCTGTACTCTATATTCGAAAGATGTCAGATGTTGGCCGGACCGGCCCGGTAGAGATATCGGGGAACGGGGACCCGCGGCGTATACTCGCCGGACGCGGATTGACCAGCCGCGAGCGGTTTCAGGCGGAGGTGTTCGCTACCGCGTACGTAGCGGTAGTGGCATTCGCGGCACACGCGTCAGGAATTTCGTTTTTGTTGTTTCCGGAGCTTGGCGCACTGGCTTACGACGTCCTGATGCGTCCGTGGGGCAAGTGGGCGAACCAACCGGTACGGCTTGTGCTCACTCCGGCAATCACTGCGGTGATCGGAACCGCGATAACCCGGTGGATGCCTTTCAACGGGCTTAGCGTCATGCTGATCGTGGGCTTGAGCGCTGCGGTCATCGCATTACTGGGGTCGTCGATTGCTCCGGCAATGTCGGCGGGCGTTCTGCCTCTCGTGCTTGGAATCCACACTTGGGTGTATCCGGCGGGGATGACGGCAACGCTGGTTGTGCTGAGCGGTATCGCCGTAGTGTGGCGGAAATATCATTCGCGGAAAGAGACCGACGCGCCGCAGGATGTCGAGGACGTACTGGAGTCGCCACCAGTCGGGAAGTATTGGGTGCTGGTGCTCCTTATCTTCGTCGGCGCATTGGGGGAACTGTCGCGGGTTACGGGCTTGCGGTTCATTATCTTTCCTCCTCTCGTGACGATCGCATACGAGATGTTCGGGCATACCGAGATGTGTCCGTGGACGAAGCGTCCAGCCTCCTTACCGGCTTGCTGTTTTCTGACGGCTGGCTGTGGGTTGCTGGCGTTTCATTTCGCAGGGACCGGCGTCGTATTGGCGCTATGCAGCATGGTGGCGGGCATCGTGGTACTGCGGACGTTTGAGTTGCATATGCCACCGGCGCTCGCGGTCGGACTGCTGCCGGCTGTGATGATCGCCCCGAATTGGAGGTTCCCGTTCGCCGTGCTTGCCGGGACGGTTTGTCTGACCCTGGTGTTCTTGGGGTATCGCAGAGTCGTGCGACAAGAGACGTAGCCCGCGACAGTCCCTACGGTTACTGCTTACGCACCGTCACCGGGAACTGGGCCTTGCAATTGGCCGAGGGATCATCAAAGGCGCTTCCAGTGCGATCGCCAGCGGTAGCCTGGAAAAATAGTCCGTTCTTGGGGCTGTTCGGCAATCCGGTGAAGCGAGCCTTGCCATCAACGTTAGTACCCACCTCGAGGTCCATTCGGTGGAAGTGCCCGTAACGCACTCGGACAGTGATTTGGGCGGCGTAGACCGGCTTTCCGTCGGAGTCAGAGATCGTAAAGTCCGCGGTGCAAGGCCCAACTCCAGCGTCGACGACCGGGACGGAATGGGGATCTGGTTGCTGGGCCCGCATAGTGGATACGGGCAAGAGCAGGGCGGCGACGAAGAAGACGAAACCTTGGGCGCGCATAAATATGAGAGTACTCCACGGAAGGCGCATCGGGAAGGTCGAGGAGTTCCTACCCAACCCGGCTAAGGCTATGTCTTGATTTGACATCGGCGGACGCAGCCTGAAAAGCTGATCTCGCGCTGGGAGCTCTTCCAACCACGACTCCGAACAACGGTCCGGTATTCAAGAATCTGCAGGGCGGTTGGCGACGCGGGTTCCGGTTACCAACGTTCATTGCTGGTGGAGGAAAGTGCCGCATATAATTTTTCAACGCCACCTATCCTGCGAGGAACAACGGACTTTTCATGCCTGAGGCCGGCACTCAATTGACTCGCCAGAGCCAGGAAGCGACGATTTTTCACGATGTCGCGAAAGCGCTGACATCGTCGCTGGACCTCGACTCGATCCTGCAAACGATCATGGAAAAAATGGCGGAATATTTCCGCCCCGATACGTGGTCGCTGCTGATGGTCGACGAGGGCCACGACGAGCTCTATTTCGCCATCGCGGTCGGGGATAAAGCGGAGGCGCTGAAGAACGTCCGCTTGAAGATGGGCGAAGGCATTGCCGGATGGGTCGCCAAGCATGGCGAGGCGCGCGTTGTGCCGGATGTGACAAACGATCCGTTTTTTGCCAGCCGCGTCGACGAAACAACCAAGTGGGAGACCCGCTCGGTAATCTGTGTACCCCTCCGCTCAAAGCTCCGCGTGCTCGGTGTTATCCAACTGGTGAATGTCGACATGGAGCAGTTCAAGGACGCCGAACTGTTCTTTTTGCAATCCCTATGCGATTATGCTGCCATCGCGATCGAGAATGCGAAATGGGTCGAGAAGATCCAGGAACTGACCATCACCGACGATTGCACCGGCCTTTATAACGCCCGCCATCTCTACAAGACCTTGGATACCGAGGTCTACCGGTCATCCCGATTTGGATATGAGTTCAGCGTCCTGTTCATCGACCTCGATCATTTCAAAGCGGTCAACGATACGCACGGACATTTGATTGGCAGCAAGCTGCTGGCGGAAATTGGATATCTCATCAAAGCGCAGTTGCGGCTTATCGACTTCGCGTTTCGCTATGGCGGAGACGAATTTGTCGTATTGCTCCCGCAGACGGGCAAAGATCAAGCGCTTGTAGTCGCGAAGCGCTTACGCGACGGATTGCGGGCGAGTGCCTTTTGCCGCGAAGAAGGGTTGAATCTGAACGTGCGGGCGTCGATCGGCGTGGCGACCTACCCGCATGACGCGCGTACGGCACATGATGTTATCCGCCAGGCGGATGGCATGATGTACGTCGTCAAAAACTCGACTCGCGACAATATTGGAATTGCGCAGCGCGGCATGCTACGCGAGTAGAATCGGTTTCCAGGTTTACTTCTTCTCTGTTGTCGCCGCCTTTGCTTCTGGCTTCCATGGATTTGCATTTGCAGGCGCTTTGGGGTTCACGCCAAAATCCCACACGTCAAGATTCATTCCCTTTTCCCCGATCATTTCGACCAAGGCATATTCGCCCGGCGCGAGCGTTTCGGTCGGAGTGAGTTTGAGCCATCCCCCATGGACCTGAGTAATCGTCGTCTTGACGAGGTGTTCGTCCTGTGTGACTTTTCCGGTGACCTGGCGCTTTATGTCTCCAAGAATGCGCTTGTTCCCCTTTACTTCAGTCCGCACGATGCGGAAGCGATCAAAGGGTAGCTCAGCCTGCTGCGGTTGTTGCGCCTGCTCTCGCTGTTGTGGCTGCTGGCCAGAGCGCGATGACCGAGTCGTGTCTGGCCGAAGTCCGGCCTCGTCGACCTGGTCGGGCGCGTCGTTCATGTTGATGTAAATCGCCGGAACGCCCACGTGCGCCTGAATCTTGGCATGATCGCCATCGATTTCGATGACCTGCTTCAGGCCTGCGATCGGATTGATAGCTCCGCGAAAGATGTTGCCCTTCGCGTTGCGATCCACGTCACCGGACGTTTGCTGGAGTTCATTGATCTGCGACTCCCCTTGGAAGTTATCGAGGAGAAAAACGCCGTCCGCTTCAGGAAGGCGCAACCCCGGAGCGACTTCGGGGAGCTTGGTGTCGGCAACCTCTTCTTCGTGGGCGATCTCCTTGTCGAGCGCCACGGCCTCGGGAGACGAGGCCATTGCCGCGCGATCTTTTTCCCACTTCTCGGTTGCGGGCCAATCGACGAGCGCGTTCGGAAGTTCCTCCCACTCTTCGCGTTCGGAGCTGTAGTAGTGAACGCGGCCTCCTTTAACTTCGTACTTCGTTACGAGCTGGTAGGAACCATCCTTCAGAATCAGACGTCGGGCCTGATCCTGGCCGAAAAACTGAACGCTAACCCCCAGAATGATCGTTAGGGGCAACCAGAACGTCGCGAGGTGTCTGTGAATTGCGGGGCGCATTTGCGTCCTTCTCACTGGTTTCTATCATTATGGTCCTGATGCCGGACGGAGTCGAATCAGAATACCCCTTGGGTTGCCGACCTTCTGAAGCGTTCACCCGATGAACGGCAACGTTCCCTTGTAGTATGCTGTTGGCGCGAAACGCCACCGTACGATACACACATGAAACGCACTTTCCTCCCCACAATTCTATTGGCTCTGATCTCTACGAGCGCGAGCTTTAGTCAATCGGGGCCTCCGCCCATCGCGCCCGCCAGTGCGCCACAATCGAGTGAGCCTGTCTCCTATGCTTCGCTGACGCAGCTCAACGGGATGTTGTCGCAACTGGAAGCGACGTCAAAGACCACGCAGTCCGACCTGGTGAACTTGAGAGTGGAGCGCTGGAAGGTTGACAACTCCTATAAAAAGCAGGCGCTGGGGAATATGGACTCGATCCAGCGAAATCTGCAAAACGCCTTGCCCGACATGATTTCTCAACTGCGGGCTTCGCCAGAGAATTTGCCTGCCACTTTCAAGCTGTATCGCAATCTGGATGCGCTCTATGACGTCCTCGGCAGTGTCGTGGAAGGCGTGGGAGCCTTCGGCTCGAAGGACAATCTGCAAGCCTTGTCAAACGATCTGAACTCATTTGAGAACACGCGGAAGGAACTGGCGGACCGCATCGAAAGTCTCTCTACGTCCAAAGAAGCCGAGATCACACGGTTGCAAACGGACTTGAAGACCGCGCGAGCGGAGATTCCGGCGACGCCTCCGAAGAAAGTTGTTGTCGACGACAATCAACCGGCAAAGAAACCCGCGGCGAAAAGGAAGACCACCAAGAAACCCACTCCGCCTCCAGCGGCAAGTCAGGCACAGCCGGATTCGGGTAAACCACAATGATTGTTCCAGCTTCCGGCACATCTCAGCCGCCGAACATTTAATCCTTCCATCCGAATCTGGTAACCTTCCCTGCGCATCTACATCGCACTCGAATGTTCGAGAGTTGGCATCGCCCGGGGATCTGATGGGTTCACATTTCCACATTTTCGCGGTGTTAGGCGGCATCGCCATCATCTGGGTGGTACTGCTGGATGCGTTCGAGACAGTCGTCCTGCCACGGCGGGTGCTGCGGAATTTCCGGCTAACCGCCTATTTTTACCGCCGGACGTGGATTCCCTGGCGTCGGACCGCGACCCACATCAAGACTCTTTCGCGGCAGCAGAATTTCCTCGGATATTTCGGCCCTCTCTCTCTCATCGTCCTGCTGGGATTCTGGGCGGCTGGTCTCATCTTCGGCTTCGCCCTGGTCCAGCAAGGGATTGGCGGACACGAACAGCTTAACGGCGAGCGGCTCAACTTCGGCAAGATCCTGTACCACAGCGGCGAGACATTTTTCACATTGGGTTACGGTGATATCGTGCCAACCACTGGCGCGGCTCGGGCGCTGTCGGTCATCGAAGCCGGAATGGGGTTCGCCTTCCTCGGAGTCGTGATCGGATACATTCCGGTTGTATACGCTGCATTCTCCCGAAGGGAGATTCAAATATCGATGCTGGATGCGCGGGCCGGCTCTCCTCCCTCCGCTGCGGAGTTGTTGATCCGCCTGACGGGACGAACGGAAGAACCTGGTGTGAATCAACTCGTTCTCGACGAAGTGCTGCGCGATTGGGAGCGCTGGTCGGCCGAGTTGCTCGAATCCCAGATTTCGTATCCGGTCCTGACCTTTTTCCGTTCACAGCATAGCAATCAATCGTGGCTGGCCGCATTAACGACCATGCTCGACGTAACTTCCCTGGTCCTGGCGGGAATCGACGGCGTGCGTCCCGATCAGGCGAAGTTGACTTTTGCCATGGCGCGGCATGCGGCCGTTGACCTGGCGCAGGTGGTGAATGCGCGGTACGTCCCGGATTCTCCCGAACGACTGCCGGCTTTGGACTATGACGCATTGCGAGATGCACTCGCGGCCTCCGGGCTGAAATTGCGGGCCGATGCCTACGGGCGCGAAAAATTGACAAGACTGCGTTCGATGTATGAGCCGTATGTACACGCGACAGCCTTGAACTTGATGTTGACTTTGCCGGCTTGGAGACACGAGGAAAAGAAGCGCGATAACTGGCAAGCCGGGCCGTGGGATCGCGTAATCCAGGCACGGGGACTGGCCATCCTGGGACAGAAGTCGCCCAAGGCTGGAACCATTCCATTCGGAGAGGATCACTTCTAGCTTTCTGAACGAGTCCCGCAAAGGACGCCGAGAAATTAAGGAAGAAAGCGAATCGCCCTTGGGTCAGTTTGTGTAGCAGCGTTGGTCGATCCCATTTCTCGTTATGCGCTCTGGGTCTTCCGCTTGCTCGGCGGTATTGGCTTCGCGTGCTAACATCCTTCCGTCCGGCATTCTGAATTCATGAAACATACGGGCGAACGCGTGGTGCGCATCGAAGCAGAAGCGCTCGCAGCGCTGGCCGACCGGATTTCCGGGCCCATGGCCGGAGCGTTTCAGCGCGCGGTCGATCTGATGTTCTGCTGCGCTGGCCGCGTCGTCGTCACCGGGATGGGCAAGAGCGGCATCATCGCTCGAAAAATCGCCGCGACCCTGAGTTCCACGGGCACTCCGGCGTTGTACCTTCATCCTGTCGAGGCGCTGCACGGAGATTTGGGAATGGTCGTACGCGGGGACGTCGTCCTCGCGCTTTCGGCCAGCGGCGAGACCGAGGAGATCTTGGCCCTGCTGGCAACGATTAAGCGACTGCAAGTACCGCTGATCTCGATGACAGGGGATGAAATCTGCCAAAGATCGCATCCGACCGCAAAAAGCTCCACAGGGGTGGGGCAAGCTCAGGTTTCCACTTTGGCCTCTGCGGCAGATGTTGCGCTCGACTGTTCCGTGGCGCAGGAAGCGTGCTCGCTCGGCCTCGCGCCCACCGCTTCCACAACAACAATGCTTGCCCTCGGTGATGCTCTCGCTGTTACGCTGAGCGAACGGCGCGGATTCAAGGAAGAAGACTTCGCCAATCTGCATCCGGGCGGAAAGCTGGGCAAGCGACTGGCTCGTGTGGAATCGCTGATGCATACGGGCGATGCTCTTCCGTGCGTTACCCCTTCGACTGGCATGTCCGACGTGATTTATGAGATGTCGCGGAAGAAGCTAGGTGTAACCGCAGTGATCGAGGCCGATCGTCTTGTCGGGGTGATCAGCGATGGCGATCTCCGGCGTCTGCTCGAAAAACGCGGGAAGGACGTGATGGACTTGACGGCGGGCGAAGCGATGACGCGCTCTCCGAAGACGATCACGGGGAGCGAATTTGCCGCGAGCGCGCTGGCACTAATGGAAGAAAAAAAAATTACCTCGCTGATGGTGGTCGATGGCGCCGGAAGGCTGGAGGGAATTGTGCACTTGCACGATTTGTGGACGACGGAACTGGTGTAAGAAGATTGAGTCATTGCGTAATTTGGTAATTGAGCGATTGAAAATCTCGCAGTATGCGTCCAGCTTTTCAATCACACGATCACTCATTTTCTCAGCCGCGCAAATGTTGAGGTGTTCTATGTATCATTACGATCCGAATACGGCTCTGGAAGAACTCACTGAAGATGCCACCCTGCCGAATCCTGTTCATGTACGCGACATGATTCTGCGCAAGCATCCGTCCACCGAACGGGCGCTTGAGCTGAACCGCATGTTTACGGAATATCAGAAGCTGTTCGGTGACGCGCAGAGGCTAGGGAAAGAGATCCTGAAGCAACTGGCTGCGTAGCCAGCGGACTCTGAAGCGAATTCAGCACCCTCTTGCGCTTGCGTACTTGCGCTTGCGTACCCAGACACCGCGTCCAGCGGTGACGCATATCATCTGGTGCTTGCCCGGCTGTAGTAAATCATCTCGTACACCGGCGCCGCGACGGCGTTCGGCCCGCCTACGTAACGGAACTGAAGATAGTCCATTCCGAATATCGCCGCCACGGCAGGTGCCTCTGATTTCCACTCTTCCCCGGAGTTCTTGGTGCGGCACGCCACGGCCATGGCTATCGCACCGCCAATATGTACGGAGAGAAAAATCTTCGACCGGAATAACTGTTTATTGCTTCGGAGGAGTGGCTCTTGCACGCCTCGGTACGTCCAGAAGTGTACGGTTGCGGGATCGCGTTCCGCAGCCGTCGTTCCCGAGCGTGGCAAAGGTGGATACTGCCCAACCACCTTATGCAGCCACAAAGGACACGGTTTGCCATTGTTCTCTGTGCAGGTCGTTCCTTGGTTTGGCGAGGGACCGTTCGGAACTGAGTTCGCAGTTGTCGCCTGAGAGCTGGCTTTCGGGATGCCTGATAGCAGCACGACAACGATCAGAACGAGAATCTGGCACGGTTCATTTTTACGCTTCACCATCGACTCCTTTGTCGACACTTCGAAGCCGCCATCAGTTTTCCCTGGCACCCCCAGGAGTCAGGGCAATCGAATCACCGTCCTCTCTCGGAACTTGATTGGAATTCTCTTAACGCTCAGGTCGCATTGACGCCAACGGGAATTGGCATTCCCCAAACAACGTCCGCGCGGTGAAGCGTTCCAGGCCACGAGGTTCGCCGGCCGGCGGGTTCAAACCGCGATTCGAAACATGACGCCATCGGTGATCATTTACAATTACCAATTCCCTGATTGATTTCGCGGGCTCGTGTCTTGCGGTGTCCGCGACTCAGGATTCGGAACAGAACTATGCATCGTTGGTCGCAGCTGTTTATTCCTACATTGCGCGAGGCGCCGGCAGACGCCGAGGTCGCTTCGCATAAATTCCTGGTGCGGGCCGGCTATATCCGGCAACTGGCGGCAGGAATCTACTCCTACCTTTTCCTAGGAAACCGGTCATTCAACAAGATCATGCACATCGTGCGCGACGAGATGGACCGCATCGGTCAGGAGTTCTATCTGCCCGCACTTCATCCGAGCGCACTTTGGGAGGAGTCTGGCCGTTTGGCGTTGATGGGCGAGAATCTGTTCCGCCTGAAGGACCGCAAAGGCACGGACATGTGCCTGGGCATGACGGAAGAAGAGGTCATGACCTCCATCGCGATCAAGGAGTTGCGCAGCTACAAGCAGTTGCCACAGATCTGGTATCAGATCGCGCCCAAGTTCCGTGACGAGCCACGGCCGAGATCAGGCCTCCTTCGTGTTCGCCAATTCATGATGAAGGACTCGTATTCGTTCGACATCGACGCGGCCGGTCTCGACGTTTCCTACAAAAAGCATTACGAAGCATACTGCCGGATCTTCGATCGCAGCGGGCTGAAGTACATGGTGGTCGAAGCCGACTCGGGCGCGATGGGTGGCAAGGAATCCCACGAGTTCATGGTGCGGACGCCTGCCGGCGAAGATCAGATTGTGAGCTGCGACGCATGCAACTACGCTGCAAACATGGAGAAGGCAACATCGAAGCTGGAGGAAGTGCCCGATCTCGCCGCTGAAGGCGATGGCAAGCCGTTGCTTGTGCATACGCCTGGCCAGAAGACGATTGAAGATGTTGCGAGATTCCTTGGATTGTCTCCAAAGAACAAGATCAAGACTCTGGCGCTGATGGCCGATGTCACCGACGAGAAGGGCAAAAAGAAATCGCGCGCCATCATCGTGCTCATGCGCGGCGATCATCAACTGAACGAAGCCAAGCTGAATGCAACCATCGGTAAGGCCACGCGGCCTATGGAGGAAACGGAAATCGAGGCGCTGTTCAACTCGCCAGCCGGATATCTCGGCCCCATCGGCATCGTGTGGGCGGACGGTCTAAAGCAAGAGACCGACCTTCCCGTGCTGCTCGCGGACAAGGCCCTCGAAGGCCGCAAGAACCTGATTGCCGGCGCGAACAAAGAGGACTATCACCTCAAAAATCTGACTCCGGGGAAGGATTTCCAACCCACGGCTTATGCCGATGTGCGTGCAGTAACCGCGGGTGAGGCCTGTTCCAACTGCGGCAAGCTCCTGCGGATCGATACGGCCGTCGAGATAGGACACATCTTCAAGCTGGGCTATCGCTATTCAGAATCCATGGGACTGCGGGTGCTCGACAAGAATGGCAAAGAAGTGATGCCGATCATGGGCTGCTATGGAATCGGAATCGAGCGCATTCTCACCGCTGCCGTCGAGCAAGGCAATGACGAAAACGGATTCTGGCTGCCGGCCTCGATCGCGCCATTTGAGATCGTGGTCGCTCCCGTAAACATGAAGGACGATCCAGTGAAGCGAGCGGCGGAGGACATTGCAAAAAGGCTTGACGCAGCCGGATTCGACGTTGTTCTCGACGACCGCGATGAACGCCCGGGAGTGAAGTTCAAAGACGCTGACTTAGTCGGTATCCCATTTAGAATCACCGTCGGGAAGAAGGTTACCGAAGGCACTGTCGAGGTCGTTATTCGTTCGACTCGCGCGGTACACGATGTTACGATTTCAGCGATCGTTGAATATTTTCAGGAGTTGCTCAAGCGGGCAGGTTGATACGTTCCCTGTCTCGCCGGAGCAGATTGTGGGACATGGGAAGCATTAAAGCGCTTGTTGGATTCCTCGCGATCATTGCGGCGATTTACGCCGGATTTCAGATCATTCCTCCGGAACTACGCAATTATTCGTTCACAGACGATTTGCAGAATATCGCGATGACGGGTGGCGCTAACCCCCATGAAACCGACCAGGATTTAATCGATTCCGTAATTCGGAAGGCTCAGGATCACCAAATTACCCTGACGCAGGATCAGGTGACGATCCAGCGCATCGGCACGCCGGGGGCACCAGCGGTCTATGTAGGGGCCGACTATACGGTGCCGGTGAGCTTCCCAGGATATTCCTTCACGATGCACTTCACTCCAAGCAGCGGCAATAAAGGGATGTAAACGGCCCGCTCTCCGGTCGGGCTACCGACGAACCTCGAGCAATAATCCGCCCCCGCGACTCTGCCTCGTTTGAAAAATTCCCCCATCCGTGACAAGATTCTATTCCCGTCCCAATGAGCGCTTTCAGCCCGATCGCGAGTGGTAGCCCGATTTTTCCGTGCCGCAACTCAAACTATCACTTCACAAAAAGAGCAACCAGCCGCAATTTGATCATCGCCTTTCTCTACTTGGCATGGTCCTGCCTCTGGGCGATGGCCCAGCAAACCGAATCCGGCAAGCCGGTAGTGGTCCAACCTGGCCCTCCCGGAGCACCGAGCAAGACGCTGCCGCCCTCGACCAAGGGAATTCTCCCGCCGCAGTCATCGGCAGATGTCGAGTTCATTCAGGGCATGATCATGCATCATGCCCAGGCGGTAGAGATGACCGCGCTGATTGCGTCGCATACCGACGACAAGCATCTGCGCACATTAGGTGCACGAATCAGCAGTTCGCAATCGAGCGAAATCAACTTCATGAAACGCTGGCTTGCGGCACGCGGCGAACCCATCGAACTGCCCTCGATGGATATGCCGGGCATGGATATGTCACATCAGCCAATGCTGATGCCAGGGATGCTGACGCCTGAACAAATGGAAGCGTTGCGCCAGGCTAAGGGCAAAGAGTTCGATCATTTATTTCTTGTGGGGATGATCCAGCATCACAACGGCGCACTGACGATGGTGAAAAACCTGTTCAACACCGCGGGCGCCGGCCAGGATGCCGAATTATTCAACTTCGCCACCGATGCGGACAATACGCAGCGGGCCGAGATCCGCATCATGGAAGCGATGTTGAAGAAAGAAAAAAACTGAGGAGAACCAATGAACCGAGTGGGGAATCTCGTCCTCTGGACGATGGGGTCGGTAATCTTTTTCTGTTTGAGCGTAAACGTAACGCACGCCCAACAAGCGCAGCCCGCGCCGCCAGCGCAGCCACAAACCGAGAAGCCGGCCGCTCCAGCGGGGGCTGACGCCAAAGATAAGGACAAGAAAGACGCGGAGGAAGAGAATCCGTTTGCGCCGGAACCGGCGCCGCCGCTGCCTCCGGGCATGACGGGTTCGGACGTGAATGATCCCCGTTACAAGCTCTCGCCCGGGCTCTATGACGCGGGGGAAGCCGCAATGGGAATGAAACACCTCCTGCTGCTCAAGAAACCGGAGGCCTTCGATCTGGGCACCGCCGATGCGGACGATCCGAGAGTGCAGAAGATCGACGCGCAACTCGGGATGGGGAACAATCCGAAGATCCCGAAGTCGATTCACCTGATGATCGCCCAGCTCGCGTTTGCCAATTCCGATCTCGCGTTTCAGGGAACTCATCTCTTCCAGGGAAATTTCTATGGCGTAAACATCTTCGATATCGCCGATCCGGCGAAGACCCACCTGCTGACTTCGTTGATTTGCCCCGGCGGACAGGGTGATGTCTCGGTCTACAAGAACTTGTTGTTCATGTCGGTCGAGATGCCCAATGGACGGCTCGATTGCGGCGTTGAGGGCTTTCCTCCCGAACCGCCGCCGCCAGCTGATGAGAAGGGAAAAGAACCACGGCGTCGGCTCCCCGCTGCTCAGAAAGATCGCTTCCGCGGAGTGCGCATCTTCGACATTTCCGACGTCCAGAATCCGAAGCAGGTAGCTGCGGTGCAAACCTGCCGCGGCTCGCACACTCACACCCTGGTCGTCGATCCGAACGATAAAGATAATGTCTACATTTACGTCTCCGAAACGTCGTTCGTGCGCCAGCCAGAAGAACTCGCGGGATGCTCGGGAGAAAAGCCCGACAAAGATCCTGACACAGCGCTTTTCAAGATTGATGTGATCAAGGTTCCACTGGCGGCGCCCCAGGACGCAAAAATCGTATCCAGTCCGCGTGTGTTCATGGATCCTCGCACCGGGGCTATCAACGGTCTTAACAATGGCGGCACACATGGCAGGAAAGGCGCCGAGAAGCCTGTCGACACGAACCAGTGCCACGACATCACTGCGTACTCAGCGATCGGACTGGCAGCCGGTGCGTGCTCCGGCAACGGGCTGATCCTCGACATCAAGGACCCGGTCCATCCGAAGCGCGTCGACGCTGTCAACGATCCGAACTACTCTTATTGGCATTCGGCCACATTCTCCAACGACGGAACCAAAGTCGTCTTCACGGACGAATGGGGTGGCGGCCTCGGAGCACGCTGCCGCCCAAACGATCCGAATAAATGGGGTGCGGACGCGATTTTTCATCTGAAGGATGACAAGCTTACATTCGCCGATTATTACAAGATGCCGGCGGCGCAGGGCGATACAGAAAACTGCGTTGCACATAATGGATCTCTGATTCCGGTTCCCGGCCGCGACATTGAAGTCCAGGCTTGGTATCAGGGAGGAATCTCCATAATGGACTTCACCGATCCATCGAAGCCTTACGAGATCGCCTACTTCGACCGTGGCCCGATCGATCCTAAAACCCTCATTCTCGGGGGAGACTGGTCGGCGTATTGGTATAACGGCTACATCTACGGTTCAGAGATTGCCCGTGGATTAGACATCTTTGAGCTGATGCCGACGAAGTTTCTGACACAGAATGAAATCGACGCCGCCAAGTCGGTTCAGGTGGCGGAGCTCAATGTGCAGGACCAGCAGAAGATAGCATGGCCGTCGACGCTGATCGTGGCCAAAGCCTATCTCGACCAACTGTCTCGCTCCCAGGCACTGCCAACCGGACGAATCTCGAGAATCGAGAAGGCGATTCAGAGCGCCGAAGGCTCGAACATGAACGCAAAGAAAGTGGCGAAGCTGAAGCGCATGGCTCCCTCGCTCGAGAAGAGTTCGAAGACAGCGAAAACTCCGGCCGATTCCAAGCGGATGCACGGCCTGGCGGACGTGCTGGAGAATCTGAAGGCGGCATAGTCTGGTTTCCAGTTCGTCTTCGCAAACATAGCCCTCCTGGAAGCCCGCACCACCACGGTGCGGGCTTCCCACCTTATGTAACCCCTAGGACCAACCTCGTCATCGACTGACTCCAGGACCCGTGGTATAAGCCACAACATGAAGGCAAGGAGTCCTTCTGCGCGAGAAGAGACTCAGGTTCAGATCCCACAGCGCCCGCCGCGGGCGCAGACCTATCGCTAAAAAATCGAACGAAGACCCGGGCCCCAACGTTCTAACGGAGCCAACATGAGTTCACCAAGCGTCAATCCAAGCAGAGAGTCGGCCTGGCAAAACCTCTGTCAGGAGAGCGGCTGGCAGTGCAGGATTTGCGGGGCATTTCCCCCGATCGGCAGTCAGTTTGACAGGAACGTTTGCGAAGACTGCCAATTACTGCTCAACAACTATGACCCAGCTCGCGGCAGCTGATTGCGTCCCCACTTCAAATTGTCGCCAGGCACGAGCTTCGAGACAGAACCGTGCATTGCGTTCAACATCCCGCTTTAATTCTCCCTCTACCGGGTCTGGCCGGCCCGGTTTGACCCTCTGCGCATAAGACCTTAAACTGAGGGTTGTTCTCCGCCTATTTTTGGCTGCCGGCTCTGCAGGGAGTCCGTCGGCTATTCTTCGGGAGGATTCCCTGAGGCGTTTCCGAACTTTGGGACTTCGAGCATCCATTCTTGCGGCCTGTCTGGTGCTGCTTGCGCCGTTCTGCGCGGCGGATAATCCAACGCCCATCACCCTCGACACCAGCGAAACGCTGTTCACCGTTCTTACCGCAATGAATACCTGCGGCTACGACAGCGACCTGAGCATCTCCGACCCACAACGAATGAATATCCGCGCTGAAGTGCAAGCCCATCTGCGCGACTCGGTGGAGGGCCAGGCAGCGGTCTCAGCAATGTGCGATTGGTACGTCGGGCACAAAGGAGAGGATCCGCAACACGATCTTTCGCAGTTCATCTCGCTCGCGCTCTATCTCCAAGGGCCTCCGCATTTCCTTCCGCGAGTGAAGGAAGATGACATGCCTCCCGATGCCGCGCAACTTTCTGGATTCGGCACAGTCCTGGAGAAGTTCTATGACAAAGCGGAACTGCATTCGATCTGGGAACGCCATCGGGCAAACTATGCCGCACTGATCGACCGCTATCATGTGCCGCTCTCGAAGATGGTCTTTGACACGGATATCTACCTGAAACTCCAGTCAGGCGGATATCTAGGGCGCGCGTTTACCATCTATCTGGATTTCATGGGAGATCCCAACGAGGCGAACGCCCGTAACTACGGATATGACTACTACGTGGTCGTATTTCCCTCGCCGAATCCGAGCGCTGCAGACCCCCTGAAGATGCCACAGATCCGGCATACCTACCTGCATTACGTCCTTGATCCCATGGCAGAGAAGCATTTCACAGCGATCAAGCGACTTGAACCCTTGCTGCAGTCGGTAAAGCGCGCCCCCCTCGAAGAGAGCTTCAAAACTGATATTTCCCTGCTGGTGACGGAATGCCTCATTCGGGCTATCGAAATTCGCACTATGGGCGACAAGCACACCCCGGAGCCGCTTCGATTGCAGGCGGTCGATGATGCGGTAAAGCAGGGATATATCCTCACGCGATATTTCTATACGTCGCTTATCGCGTTTGAGAAGGATCCCGCCGGGTTGCGGGCTGCATATTCGGATCTCGTGGATGGCATTGACGTGAGGCAGCAGGAGAAGGCCGCCAATGAGGTGCAGTTCGCGGCGCGCACGGCGCCGGAACTGGTGCAGCTCTCGCGTTTGGAAGACCGGCGGCTTCTTGTAACAGCCGAGAAGCGGCTGACGGCCGGCGATCCGAAAGGCGCTCAGGAACTGGCGCAGCAGGCTCTCGATAAGAAGGTCGGGGACGAAGGACGGGCGTTGTTCATCCTGGCTGAAGTCGCTGTAGCCAACAAGAATCGTGACGGAGCGGTCGAGAACTTCCAGAAGGCGATTACAGCCACCAAAGACCCGCAAGTCGTGGCTTGGTCGCATTTGTATCTTGGACGGATCCTTGACATGAAGGAGGACCGCGCCGCCGCCATGAATGAATATCGTGCGGCGCTTACCACGGGCTCGTCATTGCCGGAAGTTAAAGCCGCAGCGGAACGCGGTTTGCAGCAGCCTTACGAGCCTCCGGCGAAGCCGCAGTGAGGCTCTCAGCTGCTTCCCTCCCAGCTGCTCGGAAAACTAGATCGACCTCTGGGATAAAATGCACGGTTGCGAGATTTGCCAGACACATGAACTTAGGGTTCGGACTCGAGGAGAATGCATGAAGCGAGCAGCGGTTGTGATCGCAGTGCTGGGGGTGTGCGTGTGCGGTTGGGCTCAGGATAAGCCCGCAGGACAGACTGCGCCTGCGGGACAAGCCGCGGCGGCGGCTGCGCCGCAGGGGAAACGTCCGCCACAAGCGAAGACACAGCCGGAATTTGACGCCTACAAGGCGGCTATCGCGCTGACGGACCCCGCCGCCGTGGAAAAGGCCGCGGATGATTTTGCCGCCAAGTTCCCTGACAGCGAACTGCGCGTCGTCCTCTATAAGGCGGCCATGCAGCGATACCAGATGGCGAATAACGCCGATAAGATGGAAACCATGGCGCGCAAGGCGCTCACCCTCGACCCGGACGATCCGGAGGCGCTGGTCGGAGTTTCGCAGGTACTGGCGGAAACCACACACGATACCGATCTCGACAAGGACCAGAAGCTCGACGAAGCTAAAAAGGACGCGGAGCGTGCGCTGGCAACCGTCGATACCGATGTACCGACGGCAGGCTATCCTCCAGAAAAAATCGACCAGTTCAAGCGTTATATCAAATCGGAGGCGTATGCCATCCTGGGAACGTTGGCCTCCAATGCGAAGAACTGGCCCGAAGCCGAGGCGAATCTGAAAAAGTCGATCGATGCGTTCCCGGAACAGGTCGATTCGGTCGCCGTGCTCCGCCTGGCAGTCGCGCTCGATATGCAGAACAAGGTTCCCGATGCTCTGAAATACGCCAATCAGGCAGTGGATCTCACGAAAGATCGTCCGGATTCTCCCGCGGGTAAGGCCGCGAGAGCCGAACAGGACCGGCTGACCAAGCTGAGCAGCGGATCAGCGCCTGGACAGCCGGCCCCACAGAAAAACTAAATCGCGGAAGGATTACCCACCGACTCGAGCCGAAGCGACTTTCATCCGTCCGGCAGCCCGAATGGCTGTTCCCGCAACGGCTCTGGTGTCCCAGCTTTATGAAAGAGAGGGAAATCACGGCGCTGGAAGAAGGCCTGGGTTATCACTTCCGGCGTCGATCCGTCATCGAACAGGCCGTAACTCACAGTTCTCAGGCACGGGAGCAAGAGGCACAGCAGGCCGGCGAAAGCAAATACAAGATCAGCGATAACGAGCAGCTGGAGTTTCTGGGAGACGCGGTTCTGGCGCTGGTCACTAGCGAAGAACTGTTTCAGCGTTTTCCGCAGTTCCGCGAAGGCGAATTATCGAAATTGCGGGCGCATCTGGTCAGCGAGCGGCATCTAATTCGCGTAGCTCAGCAGTTGGAATTGGGTCACTATCTTCGTCTCGGGCGAGGCGAAGAAAAAAGCGGGGGCCGCGGCAAGACGGCGCTGCTGGTAGACGCTTTGGAAGCAATTCTGGCGGCCATCTACCTCGATGGGGGCCTCGAAGTAGCACGCGAGTTCGTGCTGCGGAATGTCATTGCTCCGGAGTTGGAGCAGATGGAACGGGGCGGTGGGACCTTGCCGATCACCGATTTCAAATCTGCGCTCCAGGAAGCCGTGCAAAGTCTCGGACTTTCCCAGCCAGCCTATGTGCTGGTGGAAGAAGCGGGCCCCGAGCATAACAAGATATTTACGGTGGAAGCGCGATTGTATTCGAGGAGTGGCAAGAGTCCGGAATTCGTCGGACGAGCTCAGGGCTCAACGAAAAAAAATGCCGAGCAGGATGCTGCGCGGCAACTGCTGACTCTTCTCGCATCGCGGTCAAAGGCGTCCGAAGACAAAACCGCGGCGCGGACCTCGGAGCCGATCAAGTAGATACGTGGAGTTTATGGAATCGCCAGATCAGCCCGTGATTGCGCCCCCGCCGCCGGTTCCGGCCGGTTCGCCGGAAACCCAGCCTACTTCGTCACCGGCTGCGGCATCCGCTCCCGGGCGGCGTGTTGTTAGCAATTTCAGCAGCGACTTGATCAGCTCCCTGCAATCGCTCGTGGGCACGGTCGTGATTGCCATTTTCGTCATCACGTTCATCGTGCAGGCATTCCAAATCCCTTCGGAATCGATGGAAAAAACGCTGCTCGTCGGCGATTACCTGCTGGTCAATAAACTCTGTTACGGTGGCGGCGGAATCTGGGACCACCTGATGCCCTACCGCAAAATTGCCCGCGGAGACATCGTCGTATTCCATTATCCCGTCGATCCCACCCAACACTTTGTGAAGCGTGTCATCGGTTTGCCCGGAGACCGCCTGCGCATGGTAAACAAGAAAGTCTTCATCAATGGCAAGCCTCTGGACGAGCCATACGTGCATTTCCAGGAACCCGCGAATAACCTGTTCCGGGACGATTTCCCGCAAACCGACATCTTGGCTGGCGGCCTCGAAGGCAAGTGGTGGGTGGAAATGCGGAAAATGGTGGAGGACGGCCAACTTATCATTCCTGCCGGAAACTACTTCGTGATGGGCGACAACCGCGATGATAGCCAGGACAGCCGCTATTGGGGATTCGTGCCCCGCGAAAATATCATCGGCAGTCCCCTCGTCATCTACTGGTCTGTGAAAGATTGGGACCGGAATCCCGACCCGTCCTTTGAGGGCAGATTGCATCATCTGGCGTACGCCTTTGCCCACATCATTGGCATCACCCGCTGGGGTCGGACGTTACGGCTGGTACACTGAAGAAGCGGTTTCACGAAGTTACGGCGCCTCTGACGACGAGAGACTGAATGGGAACGAAAACAACATTGCCGAAGAAAGACGCTGAGCTCGCAAAGAACCTGCCAGAAGAAAAACCGAAGGAGACCACGGTCGAATTTCTCGCGTCTCTGGCCGCAGTGCTGGTCGTCGGACTCTTCATTATCACTTTCATCGTCCAGGCCTTCGAAATTCCATCGAGTTCAATGGAAGAGACTTTACTGATCGGCGACCACGTCTTCGTCAATCGCATCCAGTTCGCCCCGAAAACGAATTGGATCGGCCCGCTGATTCCCTACCGAGACGTGCATTTCCGGGACATTGTCGTATTTCTCTCGCCCGAAACTCCGGGTCTCTATGTCGTCAAGCGCATCATCGGCGTCCCCGGCGATCGCATTCACTTGCGAAACGGAGTCGTATACCGCAACGGAGTTGCCCTCGAGGAGCCGTATGTGGATCATGAGGACGACCGGCCCTCGGATTCCTACCGCAATAACTTCCCAGCTATCCCCCCCGATGACGACCCGAATGTCTGGAGCAACTGGGCGGTTGATCTCCCCTCCTACATACAAGGCGAGGATCTTGTCGTCCCGCCGAACCACTACTTCGCTATGGGCGACCATCGCGGCGTCAGCCTCGACAGCCGTTACTGGGGATTTATTCCCAGGGAAAATGTCATTGGGCGGCCCATGTTCATCTACTGGTCGTTTAAAACCCCCGACGATCAGTACTTAAAGACGGCCTGGACTGACCGCCTTCGCTTCATCCTAGGCCACGAAGTGCTGCATTTCTTCGACGAGACCCGCTGGAAGAGAACATTCCGGATCGTTCGATGAAATCCCCCGGAATTTCAGGGAGGGGCGAGTGAGAATCTTCTCCTCCAAAAAGCGCCTTGCCGCATTCACAGCATGCATTGTGCTGGCGCTTTTCTTGCTGAGACCGGGGGCCTCGCGATTGAAATCGCGAATCATTACTTCTATCAGCGCCGGGGTAGGGCGGCCCGTCGATATCGGCTCCGTCCACATTCAAATGCTGCCGCGTCCCGGTTTCGACCTCGAAAATCTTGTCGTTTATGACGACCCTGCATTCGGCGCAGAACCGATTTTGCGTGCAAGCGAAGTCACGGCCGCGCTGCGTTTGACCTCGCTGCTCCGGGGGCGAATCGAGATCGCTCGGTTGGACCTTACCGAACCCAGCCTCAATCTGGTGCATAGCGACACCGGGAAATGGAATCTGGAAGCCCTGCTCGAGCGCACCGCTCACACGCCACTGGCACCCACCGCAAAACCAAAAACAGAGCCGCGCCCGGCTTTTCCCTATATCGAAGCCTCTTCCGCGCGGATTAACTTCAAACACGGAGCCGAAAAAAAACCCTATGCCCTGACAAACGCGGATTTTTCCTTGTGGCAGGAATCCGAGAATACTTGGGGAGTGCGGTTGAAGGCTCAACCCTTCCGCACTGACTTGAATTTGAACGATCTCGGATTGTTGCGGGTCAGCGGAACCTGGCAGCGTGCCGGAACCTTCCGCGACACACCGCTACAGCTAAGCGTGCAATGGAACCGCGCACAGTTGGGACAGTTCACGAAGCTGTTCACCGGAAGCGACAAAGGATGGCGGGGCTCAATCCAACTCGATGTCGCGCTCACAGGAACTCCGGCAAATCTCAAATTTAACAGCAGCGGCTCCATTGACGATTTCCGCCGCTACGACATCCCGTCCGGCAACGCCTTACGCTTGGCTGGTAGCTGCGATGGAGAATACAGCACGACCAATCACGAATTTCACGAGGTGCTGTGTAGTGGGCCCGCCGGATCGGGGTTGATCACTCTAACCGGAGACATGGGGCTTCCCGGAAGCCATCGCTTCGCCATAATGCTGCGAGCAGAGAATGTTCCCGCAAGCACCGCCCTGATACTCGCCGCCCGCGCTAAAAAAAATTTGCCGGACGACCTGGCGGCGAATGGAACTGTGCACGCGGATTTCTCGATGCAGGAAGATGCCACGGTCGGCGAAAAACTGCGAGTCAGAGGACATGGGGAGATTGCGGATTTTCACCTCGAATCTCCGTCAAGCAAAACCGAACTCGGCCCCGTGAATTTGCCTTTCATATTGGCGGCCGGCAACACGCGCCACGAGAGCAATCGCCGAAGTGGAGCAATCTCGCCTCCTTCCGATGGTCTGAGTCTTGAATTCGGCCCAGTTCCGATTGGAACTAGTCATGCCATGAATGCGTCCGTCCGGGGATGGATCAATCGCTCTGGATACGACATCGCTATCACCGGCGAGACCGATATTGCCCGCACCTTGCGCTTGGCGCAGATGGTGGGCATTCCTTCTCTGGTCACGTCAGCAGAGGGCGCAGGGCAAGTTGATTTGCAGATCGCCGGTGCATGGGCCGACGCCACCGGATTCGTCGGACCGGAGGCAAACGGAACGGTGAAGCTGCGGAATGTGCAGGTCACTCCACACACCGTCGGAGCGCCGGTTGAGATTGTCGCGGCCAACATGCAGCTTCTGCCAGACGGCAGCCGCGTCACTAACCTGAATGCTAAACTTGACGGCACGAATTGGTCGGGCTCCCTCGACATGCCACGCGGCTGCGGAATCGCCTGCCCGGTCCACTTTGCGCTCAGTGCGAACCAGATTGTACTTAGCCAGCTAACGGCATGGGCCGATCCGAATCCAAAAAAACGCCCATGGTATCGGGTGCTCGGATCCAGCACACAAGGCGGTCCGTCGCCCTTCGCCAGCCTTCGCGCCTCGGGAAGCATTAGCGCTGAGCAGTTGGTCATCCACGGCCTCATCGCGCGGCATGTCTCGGCCAATGTCACGTTGGATACTGGCAAGCTTCTGATTTCCGACTTGAAGGCCGACTTTCTGGGCGGAAAACATCGCGGCGACTGGAAGGCCGACTTCAGCGTGAAGCCGGCTACCTGCAAAGGCACTGGAAAATTTGCGAACGTGTCATTGGCAGGATTGGCTGCGGAAATGAAGGACAAGTGGGTCTCCGGTGTGGCGAGTGCAACGTACGATGTGACCGGACCGTGCCCCTCTGAATTCTGGCAATCGGCGGAAGGAACCTTGCAAGTCGAAATGC
>DATJOA010000032.1:0-17952 GCA_035507635.1 Candidatus Acidiferrales bacterium | reverse complement strand
GGAAACCGTCCTTTTCTACCATCCGGCAGTTTGGTGGCTGAACAAACGAATTCGCGCAGAGCGCGAGCACTGCTGCGACGAGATCGCCGTCGAGGCCTGTGGCAATGCGGTCGAATATGCACGCGCTCTTACTTTGATGGAAGAGTGGCGGAGCTCGCCTGTATTTGCGACAGCCGCGAACGGGGGCCCGTTGCGCGAGCGCATCGTGCGCGTGCTCGGCTTGAAGACACTAGGTTCGGGGATTCGCGCGATCGGCATCACCGGAAGCGTCCTCTGCCTGACAGCGGCATTGCTGGCGGGGAACGCACTTCTCGGAATCGCGCATCCTAAGGCCGCCTTCGCTGCGCTTGCCGCGCAGGCCAGTCTCAAGCCCCCGGCGCAACAGCCTGCGGCCTCGCCGACACCCAAACCATCCGCTGCTCATCCGCAGCGAGAGGAAGAATCTGCTAGTTCCTATGTTGAAGGTCTGAAATCGGCCGGGTTGGACAATCTCACCGTCGACCAGCTCATTGCGCTCAAGACGCAAGACGTAACTCCGGAATTTGTGCGGAGCCTACGGGATCAGGGTTTCAAGCTCGAGGTCGACAAGATCATCGCGATGAAGGTGCAGGAGGTCACATCGCAATACACGCACGACTGGCTCTCCGCGGGCCTGCATCCGGACGAGGATCAGCTGATCGCGCTTAAAGTTCAGGGTGCGGATGCGGAATACTATCGCGGGCTGAAGGAAGCTGGCCTCGACCCAGACATCAACAGCCTGATCGCCATGAAGGTGCAGGACGTGACGCCGGAATATGTGCGCAAGTTGCGGGCCGCGGGATTTTCCGTGAACGCAGAGCAAGTCATCGCGATGAAGGTGCAGGACGTGACGCCCGAGTACGTGAAAGCTCTCCACGACCTCGGGATCCAACCGAACGCGAACGATCTCATTGCGATGAAAGTTCAGGATGTCACTCCGGACTGGGTGCGTGGCATTCAGGCGCTCGGGCTCAAGCCTTTGACAAGTGAACTGATTGCGATGAAGGTGCAAGATGTGACGCCGGACTACATCAGAGCTCTGCAGTCGGCGGGATTCAAACTGGAAGTGAATGAGATCATCGCCGCAAAAGTGCAGGATGTAACGCCCGAATTCATCGCACGGGCCAAGCAACATGGCTTTAAAGATCTGACGCTGCAGAAACTCATTCAACTGCGTCAACTGGGAATCCTCGACTCCAAAGCCGATCTTTAGCGCCGGCCGAGTTCAAGACACATGGCGCAGGTGTAGTGTGCCCGAAATTTCCGAAGGAGATGATCCATGAGAATCCGTCGAGTTCTCGCTTATCTGGCATTTGCGTCGTGCGTTCTGGTAGTTGCTGTGAGATACCGAATCGTAGATGCCCGGGCCGACTCCAGGAACGAAGTCCGAAGCGGCGATTGGACGATCAGCAAGTCCGAGAGTTCCGGCAGGGTTCAGTTCTCATTGATCGAGCACCATCACGGCGGAATGTCGAGCCACGAGTCCGATTGGCCGATACGTTCCTTCCAGGGCGTCGACTTCTCCAAGTCCGGACGGCAGGACGTTCACTTCACGATTACGCGGGATGCGGGCAAGATCGACTGCGAAGGATTTCTGAATGACGGCGAGGGAGCTGGAGTCTTTCATTTCCAGCCGGATGCGAATTATCCGGGCGAGATGAGTTCGCTGGGGTTCCCGATCGATGAAGAAAAGCAGTTCGCCATGGCTGTCCAAGACGTCAGCCTCGATTTCGCGAAGCAGATGAAGGGGGAGCATCTCGAAAATCTGGATGCCGACAAACTCATCGCGTTCCGCATCTTCGGGGTCGATTCTGCATTCATTGACGCTTTGCGCGCAGAGGGGCTGAAGGTCTCCGACAGCGACAAGCTCGTGGCATTCCGCATTCATGGCGTATCGCCGCAGATGATTCGCAGCCTGCATCTGATGGGATATTCCCCGAATGAAGACACGCTGATTGCGATGCGGATCCATGGCGCAACACCCGAATGGATCGAGCAGCTCAAGCAATGCGGCTATGATCACGTTGACCTGGAGAAGCTCATCGCCTTCCGGATCCACGGAGTCTCGCCGGAATTTATACAGAAGTTACAGTCGCTCGGGTACAAGCATCCTGATCCCGATGAGCTCATTGCGATGCGCATCCACAACGTTACGCCGGAATACATCACCGACATGAAATCGCGCGGCATGCAAAATCTCAGCATCGACCAACTAGTGAGCATGAGAATTCACGGCATCGACTAATCGCCGCAGCGCTTCGTAGAGACTATTAGGCGTTTATCGTCATTCGACCCGCAGTTTGTTTCCGCAAGTTTTTGCATATCAAGTGTCTCGCTTTGTCTCTCTTTACAAATCTTTGCACTGAAATAGGGGAATCGCTGTATTTGCGGATGAGAGTCACTGAATTAGAGTTGCCGCCTCTCCCTTTGACCGATTTTGGTCGGACTATTTCCGCCGCGATGTGGAGGATTTCTATGTCTCGTGTTCGTCCCGTGGTATCTCTGCTTGAGAACATCAATCAACACCTGGGTGTTTACTCCGCCGCTGCACTGACAGCGGGCGTGGGCATGCTCGCGCTCGCCCAGCCCGCGGAGGGCGAAGTCGTCATCACCAAGACCAACATCTCGGTCGGATTTTTCTCTCCGGCATCCATCGATCTCAACAAAGACGGCACGACCGATTTCTTCATTTCGTTCGGCGGCGGCGGTTACGACCACTCGGGATATCGAACGCTCGCGATTACGCCTCTCGCCGGGGGCAAAGTGGTTGCCGGAAACCGGGGCTATCACGGACCGTACGCTTCCGCGCTGATGAAAGGCGCCAACATCGGGCCCTCCGCGCATTTCTCGAGTTCTGTGGCTCGCGGTGAAGTCGTAGTCGAACGATCCGTCACGTCGCAGTCAGCCTCAATTCACCGCACCTATTACGGACAGTGGCAGAACGTCAGCGATCGTTATCTCGGAGTTAAGTTCCTCATCAACGGCGCGACTCACTACGGATGGATTCGCCTCACGGTGGACATGACCGGGAAGACTCCCGCCACGATCACTGCCTACGCTTACGAAACCGTGGCTAACCAGAAGGTCGGTGCCGGGAGCACTAACTCGTCTACCGCATCCGCCGAGGGCTCTGCTGCTGCCATCGCAGCCCCCGCCGGACCTTCGCTGGGGATGTTGGCATTAGGCTCGAATGGCCTGGATTTCTGGCGCAAGGAGATCAATTCCGTGCCCGTTCCGACTGAAATGCTCAACGAGTAAGCGCAACCACCGGGGCCGCAACCCGTTCAGATTCGTGAGGAGAATAATCGATGCGATCTCAAAGATTTGTTTTAGCAGTCACAGCAGGTCTCGTGGCGATCGTTTGTTCGCCGATAATGACCACGCGCGCCGCAGCGCAGACCGAAACGGTCCTGCACTCATTTACCGGCACAGATGGAGTTTCGCCTCTGCTGAATCTCGTTTTCGACTCGGCCGGCAATCTTTACGGCACAGCCGGCGAGGGCGGAGCGTCGAATAATGGAACAGTGTTCGAATTGTCGCCTTCAGGGAACGGAAACTGGACCGAGAAGACCCTGCTTTCTTTTAATGGCGGCTCCGGCGGTTCCACACCAGTCGGGGGCCTCGTTATCGACGATGCAGGCAATCTCTATGGCACAACGAAGCTCGGTGGCGCTAACGGGGTTGGTATCGTTTTTGAACTGTCACCGTCGAACTCGGGCAGTTGGACAGAGAGTGTCCTGCACAACTTTGGGGCCGGGAAAGACGGCAAATTTCCTACCAACAAGCTGACCTTGGACTCTCATGGGAATCTATTCGGCACCAGTGAAGGCGGCGGTGCTTACGGGAACGGCACTGAAAACAATGGTGGCACCGCATTCAAGGTATCTCAAAAATCGGGCGGAGGCTGGAGCGAAACCGTGATTCATAGCTTCGGCCACGGGACTGACGGGGCCGTGCCTCGCGCCAACGTTGTCATGGATTCTGCGGGCAACGTCTATGGCACCACCGTCGATGGTGGCTCGTATGGCGGCGGCACAGTCTTCGAAGTCATGCCGCAGTCAGCCGGCGGCTGGAAGGAAAAAGTCCTCTACAGCTTCAACACCACGTACAACGGAAACAATACCGATGGCACTTACCCATGGGCCGGAGTCATTTTCGATTCGAATGGAAACCTCTACGGCACGACCAGCTTCGGCGGCGCCGATACCGGCGGCACCGTCTACGAATTGTCGCCCCAGTCGAGCGGAAGTTGGTCTGAGACGATCCTCTACGATTTCGATTGGCTGCAGTACGACACCTATCCCTACGCCGGGTTAGTCTTCGATACGGCCGGGAATCTCTACGGTGTCGATCTGGGGAAGATCGATTTCCCTGGCACATACGGCACCGTTTTCAAGTTGATACCGCAAAGTGGCACCACTTGGGTCGAGAAGCAGCTCTATACTTTCGATGGCACCCACGGGGCAGGTGCAGCCGTCGGGTCGTTGATTATAGACTCCTCCGGTAACCTGTACGGCGCCACACAAAACGGCGGATCGAATAAGGACGGCGTCGTCTTTAGGATCACTCCCTAATCATTTTCGAAATCATGGGTCAACCTCTCGCAAAGAAAGTTCTTCTCGTGGGTTGGGATGCAGCGGATTGGAAAGTGGCCAATCCGCTGCTCGATTCTGGCCTGATGCCCACTCTCGACGGCATGATCACTCAGGGAGTGATGGGCAATATTGCGACCCTCCAGCCGATCCTTTCGCCGATGTTGTGGAACTCCATTGCGACGGGGAAGCGTCCGCACAAGCACGGGATCCATGGATTTATGGAGCCGGATCCGCATTCCGGCGGTGTTCGCCCTGTCTCGTCGACGTCGCGGAAAGTCAAAGCTCTCTGGAACATTCTCACGCAGTGTGGATACAAAACTCACGTCCTCGGTTGGTTCGCAGGGCATCCTGCCGAGCCGATCAACGGAGTGTCGGTTTCTGACCTTTATCCGGCGGCCAATGCTCCACTCGGCAAGCCCTGGAACCTGCCGTCCGGTGCGGTTCATCCTGAGAATTTGAGTGAAACGTTGACGCGTCTGCGCATCCACCCGGGCGAGATCACGCAAGAAGCAATTCTCCCCTGGATTCCGCGAGCTGCCGAAGTGGATCAGGAAAAAGATCACGGGCTGAACACGTTCGCCAAAATCCTCTCCGAGAATTGTTCGATTCACAACGCGGCCACGTGGATCCTCAGAAATGAGCCGTGGGACTTTCTTGCCGTCTATTACAACGGCATCGATCACTTCTGCCATGCATTCATGAATTATCGTCCGCCGCGAATGGAAGGCATTCCGGAAGACCGCTTCGAAATCTACAAAGACGTCGTGGATGGCGCCTATCGTTTCCACGACATGATGCTTGAGACGCTGCTGAATCTCGCCGGCCCCGAGGCAACAGTAATTCTTGTTTCAGATCACGGGTTTCACTCCGATCATCTGCGTCCTCGAAACATTCCTGCCGAACCGGCCGGACCTGCCGTGCAGCATCGCCCCTTTGGAATCTTCTGTATGAAAGGACCACATATCAAGAAAGACGAGCGCATCTATGGAGCGACGCTCCTCGATGTGGCTCCGACCGTGCTCACGCTGTTCGGACAGCCGGTCGGCGAAGATATGGATGGACGGGTACTTGTGCAGGCCTTCGAAGAGCCGCCGCTGATCGCGCGGATCTCAAGCTGGGAAAGTGTTTCCGGCGAATGCGGCATGCATCCCGTTGACTTGCGGATGGATCCAGCCGCGGCACAGGCTGTGCTCGACCAGTTCGTCGCGCTCGGTTATATCCAGCCTCAGACGGACGATCAGGAAAAATCTGTTGCCAACGCCGTCCGCGAATGCAAATACAACCTGGCGCGCGACTATCTGGACTGCCGGCAGTTCGCGAGTGCTCGCCCTCTGCTCGAGGAGTTGGCGCGCGACAATCCGACCGAAGCGCGATTTAAGCTTTATCTTGCACAGTGTTATCTGTCGATGGGAAGAATGGCTGACGCGCGGAAGGCTGTCGACCAGGTTCTCAGCACTGAAGCGCAAACGGGAAAAGAAGATAAAGATGATAAAGAGGCGGCCAATTCCGCTTCAGAGGCTTCTAAAGCTTCTCCGTCCCGTCCGTGGGCTGACTGGCTGATCGGGACGATTGACCTGGCCGATAGCAAGCCCGAAGAGGGGCTGGTTTCGCTTCTCCGCGCCGAGCGGGCCGAACCGCTTCTGCCCACGCTGCATCTTCGCTTAGGCGATACCTATTTGCGCTGCAAGCGGCCCGATGACGCCTTCCGGGCCTTCCAGCGCGCGCTCGAGATCGACGGCGACAGCCCGGACGCCCACGTCGGCCTCTCGGAAGTGTATCTGCGAAAGCGCCGTTTTGAAGACGCCGCCGCCGAAGCGCTCATTGCCGTCGGCCTGCAGCACTTCGCACCTCTCGGACACTTTAATCTTGGCGTCGCGTTAGCGCGCCTCGGTCAGCATGATCGCGCCAAACTGGCCTTCGAAACTTCTCTTACCATCTTGCCCGGATTTGCGGCCGCCCATCGCTGGCTCGCCGTTCTTTACAGTCAGCCTGGAGGAGACCCCGTCAGAGCCGCCCGCCACCGCTACCTCTTCGATCAGTTGCGCAATCAGGCAAAAGAAGAGCGTCTCAATTTAGCCGGCAAGATGGCCTCCGCTTCAATTGACGCGGATTGATCGGGAATGGCTCCGGCCTTACTTTCCGACGACAGCTGGAATCCATAGACCCCGAGGGAACTCTGACTCAACCGGTACAGCGGCACCTTTCGCCCCGCGACCAAAAAGAGCGCGCCCGGAATTTCAAAGCCGGGCGCGCTCCTTGGTGGAAGGATTTACTTCGCAGTGAGAAAGATTGGTTTGTAGCCGATGTTGACTGTCTTTCCACTCAAGCTGGTCTTCGTGCCAGTCAGATCGGTCTGCTTCGTATAGCTCGTTGGATACGTGTACTTCGAGGTGGTGCACTTTCCATTGCTGCAGGACTGTGCCGTATCCCACACGATCAAGCCATTATCAACGGAGCATGTGTAAACAGTCCCGCTCGCCGTACATGGACTGATCGTATGTCCGATGAGCCACCCGGCAACGATGTCCCATGCGGTTCCCGACTCATTTCCCTGCAGCCCGTAGGGTGAACCCTGGTCCCATGTATACACGTATTGACGCTGCAACCCGACACCTGCCCGCAGGGTGAGGGACCGTGCCACGTATCCTGCCAGTTCGTCGGGATCCGTCAGTTGTCCCTTCTTGATGCCGTGCTCATCATCCCAGATGGGCAGCTTGGTCAAATTGCGCTTTTGCGTTTCCGCCGTCACATCGTCGTACATCGTAAGAAACGCTTCCGGATCCTTATTCGTCGTGTTCGTACCGCGGAGATGGGCATTAACGATATCGAAGTTTGCCGCACCGCCCGCCGCAACGTAATCGTCGAACCACGTCTTCATCGTTGGACCATGCGCTGACGGGCTCAGGATTTTCGCGTTCTTGTCGATGGAACGAATGATCCCCGCCGCATCTGCTCCCATCCGGACAATCTGCGCCGTGGTGCCGCTCCAAAAGCAGGTACAGTCCGGCTCGTTCCACAATTCGTAATACGCAATCTGACCCTTGTAGCGCGTGACCAGGGCCGAGATGAAATCCGAGAAATAGCTATCGGCGCCCGTGCCGTCTGTCTTAACGTCGGTCGGTGCCGAGCAGCTATATGCTCCGGCCGGCCCACAGGGGCTGCCCTTGGGAATCGACCCTGCCCATTTCGGCGTGTCTCCGATCGTGTAGAGAACGTCCATGTTCTGCGCTTGCGCCTTGCTCATCCATTTGTCCAGTTCCGACCAGTCGTAAACGCCTTTCGATGTTTCGACCTGCGCCCACTTCACGCTGTCATCCCATAGGCGGATGCCGCCAAGAGTCGCAATCTGATGCTCTCCGTCAGTCGGTGGCCACGTTCCGAAACCGTTGAAGTCTGCCCCGAAGAAGGATTCTTTGATGGCGGCGCTGCTCGAACTCGAATTGAGGTTGGCGGCATTCGCATCCGCGGCCTGGGGAGCCGTGATCAAAATCGATGCCGTATCAGACTTTGTCGGATCGCTTACGCTCGTCGCCTTGACCGTAACGGTCGTGTCACTGCTCACCTTTGGCCCTTGATAAAGGCCGGTGTGTGAAACAGTTCCCGCGGATGCCGACCAAATGACTCGTACATTCGACGTATTTCGGATCAGCGCCGTAAATTGCAGTGATCCCAGAGATTGCAGCGTCGCCGTATCGGGTGTGATCTTTACGACAACTCCAGAATTCGAATTGCCGCTTGTCTGGGACATTACAAATATGCTCGAAAAAACAATCGCCAACAATGTGAACAGGGTGGGGGAGTACTTCCGCATGATGAGAAAACCTCCGTATAAATTCAGAATCGACGAACAGGAATGGGCCAGAGGACAGCGGCCGTTACTGTAATTCGGTCAGGCCGCGTAACCAGTACTACAAGCAATCAAGCGTGGTGGATATTTCCTTTTAGAAGAAAACAGAGGAACATGCAATGGTTTCGCGGAAATCTATGGAATAGGAGGGGCTACAACTTCTGGTTTGTCGGTGAATCCACCGACGGCGCACTCCACGTGCGCCGTCATCGGATCCTAAAATGCTTCTAGTGTGTAAATGAAACGTTAAGGCCGGTCGTGAACAGCACGTCGTTTCTCTTTGCCCCGGTGGGCGGATTCGAAACATAAATGTCGCCGAACTGGTTTTGCCATCCCAACCACTTGTTCAGTTTCGTGACCGTGCCGAAGTTAAACGTGAAGCGGTAGTTTCCGGTCTGTTGCAGGTCCGGATAAATGGTGAAGTTTTGCGTGACCGCCGTGCTCTTGCCAACTTTCTGATCCCATTCCTCGCCAAGCGTCAACGCCACGAAGCGATTCGTCTGGCCATAAGATTCAAACGCTCCTGACGAATCAATTTCCGCGCCGTTGGAATACGTCTCATGCGTGTAGTTGATGCCACCGAGGAAATCCAAAACCGTCCGATCACTCTTGATCGCGTGATATCCGAAGCCGCCCGAGTAGACCTGCCGCAAATCGAGGAACTGCAGCGCGTTAGCCATGAAATCTGCTGACCCGAACCAGAACACCTTCGCGCTGACATTCCGGTCGTATCTTATGCCGCCCTGCTCCAGGTTCGCGACCGTGCTCGGAGTCGCCAGATTGTTCGTAGTGTCGATCGAACTCGCGTACATGGTGATCTTGTCATTCAGCGTCGGATGCACGGCATTGAATGCCACGGCAAGATTCTCGGTTTCGCTGTTTCCCCGCGCCACGGAGAAACCCACGTTCACTCCGCCATTCCACCCATGCATCAATCCTGGATGGAGTGACTTCTCGTAGGCCTGCTCTTCGGCATCGTTCCGGATGACGGTCACGTCGCCCTTCGCCGCCTCCACAGTTCCGGCAGTTTTCGTGGCGATTTCAATCTTGTCGTCCGTGGTCGTGACGGGTCCCACGGCAGTCTTCCCACTTTTCAGGCTGACGTGAAGCTCCTGCTCAGTCTTTATGTCTTGAATCGCGTCGAATTTTATCGTGACGTCTCCGGCCGCATCCGTATGTAGTACCAGCGTTTTCCCGTCGGACTTCACGACGGTCCCGGTTAGGCGGTCTCCGTTTTTTAACGAGACCTGATCGGCAAATAAAGCGGACGAAAGAAGGAGAGAAACGACAGAAATGAGGAATGCAATTTTACGCAACACGGCCTGCCTCCAGCGTACAGAGTTTCTCGGTGAAGCGAATGGGATCCCAGAACTGATTAGAACAGAGTTATAGAAACAGAGACAAAGAGGCGCAGACTACAGTCAGACATGCTTTTCGACGGGAAGTCGAATCAGGCCTTCGTTTCAGTCTTCTTGGTCTGGTCGGTTGAAGCCGGCGGGGTGTCCTTCATGCCATCTTTCAGCGCGCGGATCCCCTCACCCAGCCCCTTGCCCAGTTCAGGCAACTTTTTCGGCCCGAACACCAGCAGGGCGATAAAGAAGATGACCAGCAGGTGCATCGGTTGAAATAGACCTTCAAACATCGGAGCCTCCGAGGGATATAAGCAAGTTTGATCATACGCTATCCGAAGGTACAGGGGAAGGTCCACCACTTCCTGGCTGTCTTCGAACAGCTTTTTCAATGTTTTACACAGATTTCCCGGGTTCTTCGGTGAATCCTGCCACCACGAGCCGTGATTTCAATCACAGGTCCTCGCCCGCGGTTGGTGCGATTCTCTGTTTCAGGGCTCGGTTCGCGGTTACCTTCGTGACCTTACCCGCAGGTTCCCGCCGGGACTATGTTTCAGAAGGGCTCCGTGAGAAGCGGTTCTTCAAGTCTTTCCGCTGAGCTTTGACCGCAAGCAAACCACGAGTTGGGGAGTCCGGTGAGAGTTAAGGCTTCTTTTTTTTCATTCCTGTTGCTCTTTTCCGCAGTCGCGGTTGCACCTTATTCCTTCGCCCAGGCGGAGAACTCCCGCGCCGTTACCACGACCCAGATTGCTGCATGGCTCACCGGCGGTGTCTCGAGTTCCCGTCTGGCGCAGATCGTGAAGGACCGCGGTCTGGCCTATTTGCCGATCCAAGCTGAGCTTCGGCATTTGGAATCCATCGGCGCCGACAAAACTCTCATTGCAGTTCTCGATTCCGGCAATGCCGAGTCCGCCAAGATAGGCCCGCAGATACCTGAGGCTCTGTTAAAAGCCGCTACGGAAGCGCGTCATGAGCAGTATCACTCCGCGGAACTCGAACTGCGCAAAATCGCCGACGTTGGCTCGAACGACCCGGCGATCCATTTCGCGCTTGGGGTGATGCTTCGCCAGCAGGAGCAGTGGGACGATGCCGACGATGAGTTCAATCTCACTCTCAAGCTGATGCCCGATCTTCCCGAAAATCATAGCGCTCTTGCGTATCTTTTCTACCGTATCGACGACGGCCCCAACGCCATTGCCGAAGCTCGCACCGCTCTCAGCATCGATCCGCACAATGCCGAAGCATTTCAATACCTCGGGCTCGGGCAATACTCGCTCGGTGACTATCAAGCCGCAATTCATGCCTACAGCGAGTCGCTTCTTCGCGACCGCGATAACCCCGATACCTATTACGACATGGGAATCGCCCTTCACGCGGCCGGCAACCTGCCGCGCGCGATTGCGGCCTACGAAAAAGCGATCCAGCTGAGGCCGGCCTTCTGGGAAGCTCATTCAAACCTCGCTCTCATCCGCCACGAAGAAGGCAACTTTGCGGCCGCCGTGTCCGAATATCGCGAAGCCAAGCGTATCGCCCCGGATGAGGCTTCCGTCCGCAACAATCTCGGAAATACGTATTGCGATGAGGGCAAGTTTGACGCCGCCATCGCCGAAATGAAGGAGCTCTACCGCGAGCATCCCGATTGGCAGCAGGGACACTCCTGCCTCGCCAGCGCCTACATGGCGAAGAACAATTACGAGGCGGCGGTCGAGCAGCTCCGGCTCGCCGTGCAGCAGAATCCCGAAGGCTCCGCCGAGCACCGCATCCTTGGTCAGGCACTGCTCCTCGATAACAAGCCGGAAGAGGCTCTGCACGAGCTGCGCATCGCCGTGCAGCTCAATCCCGACTCCGACGTCGCGCATCACCTGCTCGGAACAGTTCTCTTTCAGCAACAGCAGTTCGCCTCGGCCGAGAAGGAATTCCGCGAGGCGCTCCGGGTAAATGCCTCAGCGGACAACCACTATTCGCTGGCGGCCTGCCTGATGAGCATGGACCGCTATCAGGAAGCTTTAACGGAACTCGAGGTGGCGGCTCAGCTGGATCCCGAACGCCAGCTGTACCGGGCACGGCGCGAAGAGTTGCTCAAGTTGATGAAGAACACGAGTACCCGCTGAACGGATTCGAAGCCGAGGTTGTCCGGTCGGCCATAGAGCGCAATGTACGAGTGGTGATTATGCGAGCTTTCTGAAGCTCCCTAGACTCGAGTGGGCGGATTTCGAACCAAGAAGGTTGATGTTATGGGGATGAATTTGAACCAATCGCATCCAGCAGGAACCGGGGCCGCCGCGGCCGTTCACGCGGCCATCGCGAAGGAAGCGGGCGTGCGCCGCTCCGACACTTCGCCAGTTGCGCCAGGCTCGCCGCGCAAGCCTTCCGGCATGGGCCTGCCCTGTTCGAAATGCCACCTTTATTACCCCGCCGACCTCGACGTCTGCCCGACCTGCAAACACAACCAACGAGTATCGCCTGTGGTCCCGAAGATTCCTCCAAAACGCGCCGAAACGGCGGCTGCCCCGGCTCCGGATAACGAGGTTCTCGAGAAGGAGCGCGAAGAGTTTCTGCGCCAGTTTAAGGAGCAAATGCGCGAGGCCCACGCCGATATGGCGAACGCTCCGGAAGCGGTCTGTAAGTTTGGAGACCAACACGCGGGAGAGACAGCGTCAGCAGAAATCTGCACCGGCTGCTACGAGAAACTGCAGGAACGGCTGGATGTTTGCGAAGCCGCTCTTCACATTGAACTGAAAGAAGCAGCCCAGATCATCTATGACGCAGTGTGGGCCGATCCGTCCGATCCTGGTAAGACCTATCAGAACGCCGCCAGCGCGCTGCTGACCGAATTACGTAAGCGTGCCGGCATCACGGCGGTTTTCAGCCCATTCCAACCTCTGGCGCATTAAAGGCATTCCGGGGCACATAGGAACTTGTGGCCGCGTCACTGGACGCATGAGTCCGCCCCTACATAATTGTCGTTACTCCGTCTGGATTTCGACCCACTTCCTTCCGGCGTACAGCTTGTAGCCTCCGCCTGACTCGACCAGCTTGAGCGGCACCGCGCGCTTCAGCCCCTCGTCGGTCTGGTATGCGGTCGACAGCACGTCATTGTTGGCGACGTCCATAACCACGAATTTTCCGTCTCCGGCGAATCCAAAGCCATACTGACCGGGTGGCAGCGACGATCCACCAATGTTCAGCTTGACCTCGGTGATCAACATCCCTTGATATTTCTGCTGAATCGAGGTCGAATATCCGGAGGCGTCGACCAGAGCGGCCAGCATCATTTTTCCGTCCGCGGCCTGAAATCCTACGGAATTCCTAAGCTGCACGGTCGCTTTCTGCCCGCGGAAATAGTACTCCGACGGCACGGCTTTTTTCAGTTCATCGCTGGTCAGAACGTGCTTGGCGGCCTGCTGCGCCATTGCGGTGCCAACGATCATCAATATCGAGACAGCAACTGCGGTTCGAACAAAGGGCTTCATGGATTTCATCTCTCAGTTGTGATCAACAATGCTTCGCGACACTCTAATCGGTTCGCGACAAATGCGCAACGCAAGGGCGGAGGTTAGCGTTGCTTCCACGGTGATCTCCGTGGTTGGTTTTTCGGACTTCTAATGAAATTCACTTTGACCGCAAGATTCGGATAGTCCACTTCCGGAAGCAGGAATAGCCTTGGCTCATGATGACCACGAATGCCATACTCGCAACGGAAAGCCTGATGCTGATGGGTTCCACTCCCAAATCGGCCACCTCGAAATCCCCTGACGAATCGCGGTGGAATGCAGTCGTGGCTCGCGATCCCAAACGCGATGGCGAATTTGTTTTCGCCGTCTCCTCTACCGGTGTGTATTGCCGGCCATCGTGTGCAGCGCGGCGCCCGCGAAGGTCAAATGTTCAGTTTTTCGCGCGGCCCGAAGATGCCGAACGCGCTGGATATCGTCCCTGCCTGCGCTGCCGCCCGAAATCGGTCATCGATAACGAAGAAGCCGATTTCGTGAAAATGGTGTGCAGGTTCATCGAGCAGCACCTCGACGAGCCGGTTACACTTGCCCGTCTTGGCAAGGAATTTCGCCAAAGCCCGTTTCATCTGCAGCGCCGTTTCAAGGCCGTTAGCGGCATCACTCCGCGCGAGTACGCCGACTCCTGCCGTCTCCGTCTCCTCAAGCGCAACCTGCAGGCGGGAGACTCGGTCACTCGCGCAATGTACGATGCCGGCTACGGATCGAGCAGTCGACTTTACGAGAAAACAGCCTCGCAGCTCGGCATGACTCCCGACAAATACCGCCGTGGAGCGATTGCCGCCACAATCCGTTATGCCTGCGCCGACTCGCCTTTGGGACGCATGCTGATCGCGGCCACCGATCGCGGCATCTGCTCTATTCAATTCGCACGCAGGGATGAGGAGCTGCTCGAAGGCTTGAAGCGCGAATTTCCGTTCGCAGCACGCAAAGAAGACAAAGGCGGTCTACGCGCGTGGGCTGCGTCTTTGCTCGCCCACATGCGCGGCAAGAATCTGGATTCGTCGCTGCCGTTGGATATTCGCGCGACAGCCTTTCAGAGGCGCGTCTGGACATACCTGCAATCGATTCCCTTCGGCGACACGAAGTCTTACAAAGAAGTTGCCGCCGGCATCGGCCGTCCAACTGCGGCTCGCGCTGTGGCCAGGGCATGCGCAACTAATCCGGTCCCAATTGAGATCCCCTGTCACCGGGTAGTCCGCGAAGACGGCTCCATGAGCGGATATCGCTTTGGCATCGAACGCAAGAAAACGTTGTTGGAAATGGAGCAGCGTGCGTGAGGCTGTGGCGGAAGTGGGCGACTTATACCTGGCGAGAGAGACGTAGCAACCTGCGCCTCTACGCCGAGACGGGCGGTTTCTTGTTCCGCACAGCAAGCCAGTTCAGGAAAGCAACCGCAACGGCTACGATCAGGATGAGGGACTTGTCATACTCGATCTGCGTGAGCAATGCCGCACAAAGCAACACGCCGACGATTGCGATCACGCTTCCTCCGGGAATTTGTATTAACGCCGGCTTTTCCTGTTTTCTCCGCAGAGCCGGTAATGCTGCGCAAACCACTCCGTAGTAGAACAGCCGCGATCCTGCCGACAGCGTTGCGTTTCCTGCGAAGCTTCCAAACAGCGCAAGCAACCAGACCAGCATCGCGAAAACAAAAATCGAGAAGTACGGCGTATGAAAGCGCTTGTGCACTGCCGCGAACGGAGATGGAAAGTCTCCGCGCTCGGCGAGAGCGAACGTCGCCCGCGGCGTCGATAGCGTATTTCCGCTGAGGTACCCGTAGATCGAGATCAAGGCTCCAATCGAGATCAGCGCGGCACCGCCGCGTCCCATCACGATTTGCGCGACGTCGGCGAGCGGGCGCTCGCTGCGCGCTGGATCCGGAATCACTCCAACCACGACGAACTGAATCAGCCCGTAAATCACCGCGCACGTGATCAGGCCAAAAAGAAGGCCTAAGGGCATATCCCGCCGTGGATCCTTAGCCTCGCCTGCGGAAATCAAAGCCGCTTCGAATCCGCCATAAGCGAAGACCAGCAGCACGATGGCACGCGCCCATTGATTCGCGCCCGCAGGAACGATGGTCTCTGGAAGCGCGGCGTGCCTCGCGATGAGATAGACCACTCCCGCCACAGCCACAATGCCCAGCGAAGTCAGTTTCGCAATCGTGAACGAATTGCTCAGCCGCGTCCCGGCGCGCACTCCTCGAACGTTGATCACTGCCAGGATTCCGATCAGAAGCGTGAGGATGGCCAACTTCATCGTCGGCCGCGTCGCGTGCGGCCAGAATTCGCCCAGGTACACGACGAACAGATTCGCATTTGCGGCGCAGGCAGTCAGACGCACGAACCAGACGAGCCATCCCACCTGGATTCCCATGAATCGCCCGAAGGCTTCGCAAGCATAAAGATAAACGCCTCCAGTCTCGGAGAAACGCGATGCTACCTCGGCAAAACAGGCCATGATGATCGCCATCGCAACGGCGCCAAGAAGGACCGCAACCACGCTGGCTCGACCGAGCAGCCCCGCAAGAATTGCTGGCAACCCGAAGATGCCGCTCCCGATGATGCAGTTCACGATCAGCGCGGCCATGCTCCAACGTCCAATGGCGCGGACCAGTCCCTCGTGGGACGTTCTGTTCTGCACAATTTCAGGCATCGCGCGTTTGTATCACAAACCGTAGTTTCTCTGGCAATCGGCGAGTTCGATCCGCGCTCAGATCAAACGGATCATCCTCGAAACCGCATCCCGTAAGGCTTTTGGCACTCCATAGCCCGCACGTAACCTGAAGTAACACATGGAATTACGAAAGCCTATGCCCGTGGGACATCTGTTAACCCCCGGTTGCCGATGAGATGTTGAGATGGCAAATACGAATGGCCCTCGACGAAATGGACGACCTTCATCTACGAATTGCGCGCGTCACGGAAGATTTGCGCACCATCCAACAGGAGCTCAACTGCGCTGCGATGCAGGCTCCGAGCGATCCGGAACTGATGGAAGCGCTCAACTCGCTTTCCGAGACTGAGCCGATTGAAACGCTGCGCGTGGCGCTCGACCAGATGCGTCACTTTCTTTGGTTTTATTCGCAGGTAATGAATAACGAACCCGAACTCGGGGACAAGTTGCGCCAGGCCGGTGCGGGAAAAATGGCGAGCGACGAGAGGCCGAAACTCGAGAAGACCTTCCTCGACCAGCTTTCACGCGCGGATGAGCTAATGCTGCTGCATCACCTCGCCGAGGCGAAACAGCGGAAGCCAAACTAGGAGAGCAGCAGAACGAAGCTTTGCTCCGCCGGACAGCCGAGGCGCTGTCCCTGCGTGGATCTCAGACTCCTCGTCCGCCGACGATTGTCTTCGTCACTTCTCCCAAGGAATTCAGGACTGTGAAATCCGCTTGCGCCCCGGGAGTGAGAATCCCAAGCGTGGGCGGCAATCCCGCCGCACGTGCCGGATTCAGCGTCGCAGCCCGCACCGCATCGCGCAGAGTCCAATTCGAAAACCGCGTCACATTTCGCACGGCGCGATCCATGGTCAGAACACTGCCCGCCAGGCTGCCATTCGCAGTGCACTTGCCATCCTTCACGTCCACTTCGATGGGACCAAGCTTGTACCGGCCTTCAGGCATGCCCGTTGCGGAAATCGCATCGGTGATCAAGACTGCCCGCTCTACACCCTTTGCTTGCAGGAACACCTTCACGACCGGAGGCGACACGTGAATTCCGTCTGCAATCAGGTCGGCGGTGATCGTGTCATCGCTTAGCACTTCCCCGATGATTCCCGGATCGCGATGGTCCAGCGGGCGCATGGCATTGAACGTGTGCGTCGCATGGCGCGCGCCGGCTTTGACTGCTTGTTGGGCGATGGGCATCTCGGCATCGGAGTGTCCGATGCTGACACACACGCCACGGCGAGCCGCTTCGGCGATGACTTCCATGGCTCCAGGAATTTCGGGAGCGATAGTCATCATTCGAACGTGACCACGCGCAGCCTGCCAAAGCCGGTCGAAGATCTCGACAGTCGGAATGGCGAGATATTCCGGCGGATGTACTCCGCGTCGCTTGTGGCTCAGGAATGGTCCTTCGAGATGGATGCCGAGAGGCCGCGCGGAAGGCGAGTCGCCGTTCGCCTTCTGATTAGACTCCGCTTCGATTGCGTCGGCCAGGCGCTCCAGCGCCTCACAAGTTGCATCGAGCGGAGCGGCGACCGTCGTCGGAAAGTATCCAGTAACACCATGACTTGCGAGGAATTTGCCAAGCCGCGAAAGGTCCGAGGCCGGGGCCCGCATGGCGTCGATTCCAGCACCGCCATGAATGTGGATGTCGAGGAATCCTGGCGCAAGCGTCGCATCGCCAAAGTCGACGATTCGGGCGTTCACGGCAGCGGTTCTCCCCAAGCGCGACGAGAGTTCCGCGATTAGGCCGTCTTCGATCACAAGCAGCGGATCGGAAATCTCTTCAGTAGGAGTAAACAGGCGGCGCGCGGTGAATGCGATCTTCATGATCGTAAGACGGCGAAGAAGTATCGTAGCCGTATCGAGGGATTCGTACAACTTCCGCAGGCGAAACGAAAGCACCTGGGCATCGCGATTGGCACCCTGTGTGATATGAGAGAGCAGAACCTCAGGAGCACCGC